>NZ_VBVX01000467.1 GCF_005981925.1 Streptomyces albidochromogenes | reverse complement strand
GTCCTGGACTGCCACTGCTGCCCCCTGCCCCTTGGACGTGCCGCTTCGCGCTGCTACGCCTTCTCGATCGCGAGCTCTACCGTCGCACCGCCCCACCCTTCAGGTCTATCGAATCTTTTTGATCATTCCTTTCATCTGAACTGAACAGTTCACCCGCCGAAGGCCCTCCTTTCGGAGCGGCCACCTTCCCCTGCCCCAGCAGCGTCGCCCCGAGCGCGATCGCCATGCCCAGGAGCTGCACCGGCGTCAGCGCCTCCCCCAGCGCCGCCCAGCCGATCACCGCGGCGGTCAGCGGCGACAGGGGCCCCAGGAAGGTCACCGAGGTCGCGGTGAGCCGGCCTATGCCACGGAACCACAGCCAGTACGCGACCGCCGTGTTCACCAGCGCGAGGTAGAGGTAGCCGCCGACGGCCCGCCCGTCCAGGGCCGGCGGCGCGCCCTCCACCAGGAGGGCGACGGGTGCGATCAGCAGTCCGCCCGCGGTCAGTTGCCAGCCGGTCATCACCAGCGGGCCCACGCCGTCCGGGCGCCCCCAGCGCTTGGTCAGCACCGTGCCCGCGGCCATCGACGCGGAGGAGGTGAGGGCCGCCAGCACCCCCAGGGCGTCCAGCACGGCGGTGGCGCGCAGCACCACCAGGCTCACACCGAGCGCGGCGGCGATCCCGGTCAGCAGGGTGCGTACGGTCGGCTTCTCACTCAGCAGCAGTACGGCGAGCCCGGCGACCCACAGCGGCGCCAGCGAGCCGAAGACCGCCGCCATGCCGCCCGGCAGCCGGTACGCGGAGAGGAAGAGCAACGGGAAGAACGCCCCGATGTTCAACGCCCCGAGTGCGACCACCTTTCCCCACCAGACACCGCGCGGCAGCGTTCTGGCGATCGCGAGCAGGGCGAGCCCGGCGGGCAGAGCACGCATCAGGCCGGTGAAGAGCGGCCGGTCGGGCGGCAGGAATTCGGTGGTGAC
The DNA here is from genome assembly GCF_005981925.1 of Streptomyces albidochromogenes. Taxonomy (GTDB): domain Bacteria; phylum Actinomycetota; class Actinomycetes; order Streptomycetales; family Streptomycetaceae; genus Streptomyces; species Streptomyces albidochromogenes. Next base: position 2,649 of record NZ_VBVX01000467.1, on the reverse strand, counting down.
GGCGTACGTCGAGCCCCACGAGATGGGCGCGAGCGCGGTGAGCGCGATGGTCCCGGCACGGTTCATGACTGCACTGACCCCCCGAGGTCGGACTGCGAAGAGAAAGGCCGACCAAAACAGGTCGACAGCAACTAGCTTACTCGCAAGCTACTTTCCTGCAAGCTACTTTCTTGCGGTCGACCTGAACTCTTCGGATACTGCGCAACATGACGACCAAGCCCAGCAGGACCTCCGACGCCGCCAAGCCGGCCGGCAAGGACCCCGTCGACGCCATCACGGCCCAGTGGGCCGAGGTTCGCCCCGACCTGGACACCGCCCCGATGGCGGTCTTCGGCCGCGTCTACCGCGTCGCGCGCGCCATGGGCGACCGCATCGAGAAGGCGTACGACCGGTTCGGGATCGCGCGCGGCGAGTTCGACGTGCTCGCGACCCTGCGCCGCTCCGGCGAGCCGTACACGCTCTCGCCGCGCCAGCTCTCCGCGACGCTGATGCTCACGACCGGCGGGATGACGGGCCGGCTCGACAAGCTGGAACGGGCCGGACTGCTCAGCCGCAGCCCCGACCCCCACGACCGGCGCGGGCTGCGGGTGACGCTCTCCGAGCGCGGCCTGGCGATCGTCGACGAGGCCGTGGTGGCGGGGCTGGAGATCCAGCACGAGGCACTCGAAGGGCTCAGCGAGGACCAGGTGGAGCAGCTCCAGGAGCTTCTGCGCCTGCTCCTGGCCGGCAGCACCCGTGACTGACGGGGTACCGGACTACGGCCGCCCCACGCCTGCGCCCACGGCGCACCCCGAAAACAGCCGGGGGCGCCCCGTGGAGGCACCCCGAGAACGGCCGAGGGCGCCCCCATGGAGGCGCCCTCGGAAAACCGTCGTGACCGTCGTAACGGCCGTATCCGTCGTATCCGTACGGAAGGTCAGCTCTGCTTCTTGGACTTGTCCAGCACCATGACGAGTCCCGCGATCACCACGAACAGCGCGATCGGAGCCACGACATACAGGCCGAGCGTCTCGGCCACACTCAGGCCGGACCCCGGATCGTCACCGTCGTCGGGCGTGAGCGCGAGCGCGGGGGACGACATGAGCAGCATCATCAGCGTCGTACCGGCCGCGACAGCACCGGCGCGCAGGGCGTTGTTCTTGTCCACGGTGCCAACCTAGCGAACGCCTAGGCGGGCCGCGCGCCCGGGGGTGCCGTACGGGGCCGGAAGGCGGCGACGAGGTCGTGCAGGCGGGGTGACGAGGCCAGGTCCTCCAGGGTGGTGGGGCGCCCTTCGGCGTCGGCGAGCGGCAGGCGCCAGTTCGGGTACTGGTCCCACGTGCCCGGCAGGTTCTGCGGCCGGCGGTCGCCCACCGCGTCCGGCAGCCAGATGCCGATCATCCGGGCCGGGGTGCGCAGCAGGAACCGGTACACGGCACGGATCTCGCCCTCCTCGTCGCCCGCGCCCTCCGGCAGCAGGCCGAGCCTGGCCAGGTACGACAGCCAGTCGGCCACTTCCACGGCCGCCTCGGCCCGCTCCTCCTCCAGCGGCCGGGTGAGCAGGCCGAGCCGGTGGCGCAGCGCGACGTGCTCGCCCGTCAGGCGGGCGGCGGTGGACGGCAGGTCGTGGGTCGTCGCCGTGGCCAGGCAGTGTTCGCGCCAGGCGTCCGGGGGCAGCGGTTCGCCCGTACCGGCCCAGTCGCGCTCGAACCACATCACCGATGTGCCGGACACGCCGCGCTCGGCGAGGGCGTCCCGCACCCCCGGCTCGACCGTCCCCAGGTCCTCCCCTATGACGCTCGCCCCGGCCAGGTGCGCCTCCAGCGCGAGGACGGCGAGCATCGCCTCCGCGTCGTAGCGGACGTACGTCCCCTCCGTCGGCCGGAGGCCCTCCGGGACCCACCAGAGCCGGAAGAGGCCCATGACGTGGTCGATGCGCAGGGCCCCGGCGTTGCGCAGCAGCCCGCGCAGCAGGCCGCGGAACGGGGCGTACGCGGCGGCGGCCAGAACATCGGGGCGCCACGGGGGCAGGCCCCAGTCCTGGCCGAGCGCGTTGAAGGCGTCCGGCGGGGCGCCGACGGACATGCCTCGGGCGTACGCGTCCTGCTGCGCCCAGGCGTCCGCGCCGCCCGGGTGCACGCCGACGGCCAGGTCGTGGACGATGCCGACGGGCATGCCGGCCTCGCGGGCGGCGCTCTGAGCGGCGGCCAGCTGGCAGTCGGTGAGCCAGGCCAGCCAGCCGTGCAGGTCGACGCGGTCGTGCAGCTCGTGGCGGGCGCGGGCGACGGCGGCGGAGCGCGGGTCGTCGCGCAGTGCGGCCGGCCAGGTGTGCCAGTCGGGCCCGTGCACCTCGGCGAGCGCGCACCAGGTGGCGTGGTCCTCCAGCGCCGTGCCCTGCTCGGCGAGGAAGTCGCAGTAGGCGGCGCGCCGGCCGGGGCCGAGCGGGACCTGTCGTACGAGCTCCAGGGCCCGCTTCTTCAGCTGCCAGACGGCGTCGCGGTCGATCAGCTCGCCCTTGTTGAGGACGCCGTCGCGCAGGGTGGCGGCCCGGTCGAGCAGCTCGTCGATGCGGGCGCGGTCGGCCGGCGGGACGTGGGCGTACTCCGGGACGTCCTCGACCCGCAGGTGCACGGGGTCGGGGAAGCGGCGCGAGGAGGGGCGGTACGGCGA
>NZ_VBVX01000466.1 GCF_005981925.1 Streptomyces albidochromogenes | reverse complement strand
CCCCCGGGTGTAGAACTCCGCCCGCCCCGAGTCCGGCTCCACCACCGCCGTGGGCCGGGTCCACGTGGCCACGTCCAGGTCCACCCCGAACCGCGCCGCCGCGGCCAGTACCGCACCCCGCGCCCCCACTTCCCCCTCGACCACCCGCAGCGGACGCCCCAGTACGTCGGCGAACAGGCGCAGCCACGCCGGGGAGCGCGTCCCGCCGCCGCACACCGCCAGGTCACCGGTGAGGCCGGCCGCCTCCAGGCAGTGGCGGGCGGCGAAGGCGATGCCCTCGCAGGTGGCCCGTACGAGGTCGCCCCGCGTCGTCTCCAGGGACACCCCGGTCAGCTCGGCCCGCAGCCGCGGCTCCACGAACGGCGCGCGTTCACCCGACGGCGCGAAGTAGGGCAGGACCCGCACCCCGTTCGCCCCCGGCGGCGTCGCGTCCAGCAGGGCGTCGACCTCCTCGTGCCGTACGCCCGTGGTCCTCAGCACCCAGTCCAGCGCCGCCGTGCCCACCATCGCCGGCATCGCCCGCAGCCACTGCCCCCGCCGGTCGGTCGAGATGTGGAGCCCGGCCGGCTCGCCGCCCTCCAGATCGAGGACGTCCGTCGCGACGAGCGACGCCAGGCAGGTACCGACGATCAGCAGACCGTCACCCGGTCGTGTCACCCCCGCGCCGAGCGCGCACGCCGGCAGGTCGTACGGGCCGTCCGCGATCCGCGTGCCGGGCGGCAGGCCGGGGCCGCGCGTCTCGCCGACGGCGACCGGGTCGGCGACCGGCGCCAGCAGACCGCGCCGGTGGGACAGGCCCAGCCGCGCCAGGGTCTCGTCGTCGTACGTCCGCGTCCGGGGGTTGAGGAACGGCATGGACGCGTCCGAGACGTCCGTCGCCCGGACCCCGGTAAGGCGCTGGAAGACCATGTCCTTGCAGTACAGCGCGGTGGTGGCCGCGTCCAGCGCCTTCGGCTCGTGCCGGTCGAGCCAGGCCAGCACGGGCCCCGGGCAGCCCGGGAACATCGCGCTGCCCGTACGCCGGAACACGGACCCGAAGACGTCCGACGCCATCCACGCGTCGAGCAGTTCGTGCGCCCGGCCGTCCATCCAGGAGATCGCGGGCCGCACCGGACGGCCCTGTGCGTCCACCAGCCACACGCCGTCGCCCTGGCCCGTGAGTCCGGCCAGCTCGACGGGGCCGGTGAGCCCCGACGCGAGCGTGGCGAGGACCTCCACGACAGCGGCGTACACCTCGTCCATGTCCTGCTCGACGAAGCCGTCCCGGATGTCGAGCGCGACGGGGCGGGACTCGACCGCGACCTGCCGCCCCGACGCGTCGAAGACGGCGGCCTTCACCATCGACGTGCCCACATCGATCCCGACGTACATCTGGACGCCCCTTCCGAACGCACCGCTGGAACACACCGCACCGCACCGCTACACCACACCGCACCGCGCCACCGCACACCGCGACACGCCACACGGCCCGGCCCGGAGCCCAGCCCCCTCACGTCAGGCAGTGCGCCAACGCCGCCCCGCCCGCGTACCGGCCCACCTCGGCCGCCGCGATCCGCGCCGCCTTCTCGGCCACCGGGCGGCTCGCCCCGCCCAGATGCGGCGTCATCACGACCCCTGGCACGCGCCGCAGCCGCGCGTCGGCCGGCAGCGGCTCCCGCTCGTAGGTGTCCAGCGCGGCCGCCGCCAGCCGCCCGCTCTCCAGCGCGTCGCACAGCGCGTCCGTGTCGACGAGCGGCCCGCGCGCCACATTGACCAGTACGGAGCCCCGCGGCAGCAGCCCCAGCTCACGGGCGCCGATCAGCCCCCGCGTCTCGTCGGTGAGGCGTGCGTGCAGAGTGACGACCCGGGACCGGGACAGCAGCGCGTCGAGCGAGGCGACCCGTACGCCGTGCACGTCACCGCGTACGTACGGGTCGTACACCTCCACCTCCGCGCCGAACGCGCACAGCACCCGCGCGACCCGGCTGCCGACCGCGCCGTAGCCGACCAGGCCGACCCGCGTGTCCTCCAGCTCCGGACCGCACCGCTCGTACGTGAAGGACGAGGCGTCCCACACCCCCTGCCGCGCCAGCGCGTCGTGGGTCTCCGGGATCCGGCGCATCGCGGCCAGCATCATCCCGACCGTGAACTCGGCGGTCGCGGCGGCGTTGCGGCCCGGCGCGAAGCAGACGCGCACGCCGCGCGCCCGCGCCGCCGCCACGTTGACGTTGACCGGTCCGCCCCGGCACACGACGATCAGCCGCAGCGCGGGGGAGGCGTCCAGGACGCGCTCGGTGAACGGCGCCATCTGCGTGACGCACACCTCGACGCCCCGCAGCGCCTCGATGAGGGCGTCCTCGCAGTCGGCGGCCTCGTCCACCTCGCCCACCTTCGTGAAGGGCTCCAGCGGCCAGGGCAGCGTGAGTTCGGTCAGTTCGAACGGGCACGCGGTGACGGCGGCGTCCAGCGCCTCACCGATCAGCGAGTTGAGGACGAAATGGTCACCGGCTGCCAGGATCTTCATCGCAGGGCCTCTCCTGTCTCGGCGTCGAACACATGGGTGAGCCGCGGGTCCGCGCTCACCCGCACGGTGTCGCCCCGGTCGAGGCGCACCTCGGGTCCGGTCTGTACGACCAGGGGTTCGGCCACTTCGTCGAGCGCGAGCGTGGCGATCCCCGCTTCGACCTGGTCCTCGTCGACGACGGGGCGTCGGAGGAGCTGCTGCGCGACCTCGACGAGCACAAGGTCCCGTACGAGGTGTGCCCGACGGCGGCGGGGGGCGCGGACCATGACTGAGCTGGCGCTGCGCGCGCTGCGCAAGACGTACGCCGCACGGGGCCGCCCGCCGGTGGAGGCCGTGCGCGGCATCGACCTGGAGCTGCGCTCCGGTGAACTGCTCGGGCTGCTCGGCCCGTCCGGCTGCGGCAAGTCCACCACCCTGCGGATGATCGCGGGCCTGGAGGACGTGACCGGCGGGGACATCCTCGTCGGCGGCGCGTCGGTGGTGGCGGTCCCCGCCCGACAGCGCAACATCGGGGTGGCCTTCGAGAACTACGCGCTCTACCCGCCGCTCACCGTCGCCGACAACCTCGGGTTCGGGCTCGCGGCGCGCGGCAGGCCGCGCGGGGAGGTGGCGTCGCGCGTACGGGACATGGCCGAGCGCATCGGCCTGACGGAGCTCCTCGACGCCAGGCCGGGCGGGCTCTCCAGCGGCCAGAAGCAGCGGGTCGCGCTGGCGCGGGCGCTGATCCGCGAGCCGGACGTACTGCTGCTCGACGAGCCGCTCTCGCACCTCGACGCGGCGCAGCGCGACACCACACGCCGGGAACTCAAGCGCATCCAGCAGGACTTGGGGCACACCACGATCCTGGTCACGCACGACCAGGAGGAGGCGCTGTCGCTCGCCGACCGCATCGCGCTGATGAAGGACGGCGTCATCCAGCAGCTCGGCACGCCGTACGAGATCTACGACAGCCCGGCGAACCTGTTCGTGGCCGACTTCGTCGGGGAGCCGGCGATCAACCTGCTGCCGGGGGTCGTCGAGGAGCGGGGGCGCGTACGGCTCTCGGACACCGTGCGGCTGGCCGTCCCGGTGCGGCTCGCGGCGGGGCGGGAGGTGGTGCTGGGGATCAGGCCGGAGGATCTGCGGCTGGCCGACGCGCAGGGGGCGGG
>NZ_VBVX01000465.1 GCF_005981925.1 Streptomyces albidochromogenes | reverse complement strand
CCCTGCCGTCGCCAGAAGGACTCGTCACCATGTCAATGCAGACCTCCGTACGCCCTCCGCCCGCGCCGTCCCGGAAGCCGGGCAGTGACTTCGCGCGGCTGTACAAGAAGATCGCCGCCGCCGGGCTGATGGGGCGCCGCCCGGGGAACACGGCCCGCGCTCCCTGTGGCGTGAATCACCGCGGCCTGGTCGCGCCCGGCCGGATACGACGCCTCGGCTGGGCGACTTCCCCGTCCGCGCGGACCGGCTCGCTCGGCCGCGGCGGAAGGCCACCGCGACGACCGCCCCGCCCGATGACCTCCCGAGGCGCAGGCCGGCCGGGGGCGGGGATCACCCCCGCCGCGCCTCCACGTGCCGGGCGAGCCGTTCGAGGAAGACGCGCTGGCCCGTGACGAGCCGCTCGTACGCGTGCTCGGTCGTGCACCACGCGGCCTCGTCGATCTCGGGGAAGTCCCGCTGTACGCCGGAGCCCCTCGGCCACTCCATCGTGAACGTGCCGAACTGCGCCAGGGCCGGGTCGAGATCCGCCTCGATCGCCCAGATGGTGACGATCTTTCCGCTGCTCTGACGGGACTCGCCGAGGGGGACGAGCTCGCCCGGGGGCACCGGCAGCCCGAGCTCCTCCGTGAACTCCCGGCGCGCGGCCGCCTCGGGTGTCTCGTCCGGCTCGTACTCGCCCTTGGGGATCGACCAGGACGCGGTGTCGCGGCCGGCCCAGAACGGACCGCCCATGTGACCGATGAGCACCTCGGTGCTGCCGTCGTCCGCGTTTCGGAACAGGAGGAGACCCGCGCTTCGTTTACCCGGCATACCGTCAAGTCTGCGCGCCCGGACGGCCGGACGCCATCGCGCGCGGCCGTTTCGCCCCGCTAGGCTCGCGCACACGCCGGTGCCGCGCGCCCCGTTGGTGTGCGAGGTGTCGCGGTCCGGCTGTCGGGGCGCGGTTCCGGGGTACAGGGACGCCATGGATCATGTGGTGCTTGCGGGGTTGTGGGGGCTGGTGGCCGGTTCGGCCCTGCTGCTGGGAGCCGCGGTCGGTTACGGAGTGCGCGTCCCGCAGTGGGTGGTGGCGTCGGTGATGGCGTTCGGAGCCGGCGTACTGCTGTCCGCGGTCTCCTTCGAGCTGGTCGAGGAGGCGTACGACCAGGCCGGGCTGGGTCCCGCGGCGATCGGGACCGTCGGCGGCGCGGTGGCCTACACCGTGGGCAACATGTGGCTGGCGCGGCGCGGGGCCCGCCACCGCAAGCGGTCCGGCCACCGGCAGGCCCAGCCGTCGGAGGCCCAGCAGGCCGGGTCCGGCCTGGCGTTGGCGCTCGGAGCGCTGCTGGACGGGGTGCCGGAGTCGGCGGTGATCGGTGTCAGCCTCGTCGACGGCGGGGCGGTCAGCACGGTGACGGTGGTCGCGGTGTTCATCAGCAACGTCCCCGAGGGCCTTTCGAGCTCCGCAGGCATGCGGCGGGCCGGCCGCGGCAAGGCGTACGTCTTCGGCATCTGGGGCGGCATCGCCGCCGCGAGCACGGTGTCGGCGGTGCTCGGCTACGCCGTCGTCGGCGCGCTGCCGACCGCCGTGATCGCCGCGGTGACGGCGGTGGCGGCCGGAGCGATCCTCGCGATGATCGCCGACACGATGATCCCGGAGGCGTTCGAGGACGCCCACCTGGCGATCGGCCTGATCACGGTCAGCGGCTTCCTGGTGTCCTTCGCGCTGTCGCACGCGTGAGCGCCCTCACCAGGCGGCTGACAGCGCGTCATGGGGGAGACGGGCGAAGCGGATGGTCTCGTGCGTGGCCCGCGGCCCCGTCTCGTAGAGCAGCCCCACCCGGCCCACGCCCGTCTGCACCAGGTCGGAGTAACCGGCGAAGTCCCGCGACACGGACCAGACCGGCCGCCACGAACGCCCGCCGTCGTCGCTGGCCCGCACCTGCATCAGGCGGCGGCTGTCCGGGTGCGACGGGCCGGAGTACAGCAGGGGACCGCGCGACGGCGGCCCCGCGACCTGGAGCACGCTGCCCTGCACCATCGGGCCCGTCAGCCCCGGCTGGGCCCGGAAGGGCACGGACAGGGACAGCCCGCCGTCCGCGCTGTACGCGTCCGCGCGGGAGCCCTCGACGGTCCGGTCGTGATCCCGGGAATTGATGTAGACCGTGCCGTCGGGGAGTTCGGCGAGCGTGCTCTCGTTGAGCGCGAGGGGGCCGTCGACGGAACCGCTCACGTACCCGACGCGCCAGGTGTGCCCGCCGTCGTCGCTGTAGAGGGAGTGCGCGCCGCTGCGCCCGGTCGCGCCCGAGCTGTGGTTCGCCGGTACGAGCAGCCGGCCCGGGTGGCTCCCCCGGCGCAGGGCGACGGCGTGGCCGGGCCCGACGGCGTACCAGCGCCAGTCGGCCGGCTTGGCCGCCTCGGTGATGTCCCGCTGCGGCGACCAGGTCCGGCCGCCGTCGGCGCTGCGCTGCACGTACACGCGGCGGACCGACGCGGCGACCCTGCCCGACGTGATCTGCCGCTTCGTGGCGCCGCCGAGGGTCCGGCAGGTCACCAGCACGACGTCTCCGCTGCGGGGGTCGATCACCGGCACGGGGTTGCCGACCGTGTCCGTACCGGCGTCCGCGACCAGTTGGAGGGGCTGCCAGGTGCATCCGCCGTCGAACGAGCGCCGCAGGACCAGGTCGATGTCACCGTCGTCCGCCGAGGAGTTGCGCCGGCCCTCGGCGAAGGCGAGGAGCGCGCCGCCGGGCACGTGGAGGGCGGCCGGGATGCGGAAGGTGGTGTAGCCCGAATCGCCCGACCGGTACGGCACGGAGGCCGGGCAGGGAGGGTTGTGGTCGTACGCCGTCCTGTCGTGCGCCGGTCCGCCGGGCGCGGCGGGGGCGGGCGGAGCGAGGGCCGCCAGGCCGGCGATCAGGGTCAGCAGGAGGGCCAGTCGCCGGGTGGCCGTGGCACGAAGTCTCATCGCGTCTCTCGTCCGGTGCTGCGTCAGCGGAGGCTCGGCAGGGCGCGCGCGGGTCCGGCGCGCCCGTCCGGATGGAACATAACGACAGAAAGGGCCCGCCCCGGCGCGCGCCACGCCCGCGCCGGGGACCGGCCGGGCCGGGTCCGGGCACGGACCCCCGCTTCACCGGCCGGGCGTGACGCGCCGGGGCGGGAGCCGGTGCAGCCGGACCTCGCCCAGCCGCCCGCCTTCCGCGACGACGGTCATGTACGTGCGGCAGGGCTCCCGGCGCCGGTCGGTCGGCGACCCCGGGTTCAGCAGCCGCAACCCGCCGGGAGCGGTGCTGTCCCACGGGATGTGACTGTGGCCGAACACCAGCACGTCCAGATCGGGGAACCGCTCCTCGCACCTGCGCTCGCGCCCCTGAGCCGCCCCCGTCTCGTGCACGACGCCGAACCGCACCCCGCCGAACTCGGCCCGCGCCACCTCCGGCAGGCGCGCCCGCAGCCGCGGCCCGTCGTTGTTCCCGTACACACCGACCAGGAGCCGTGAGCGCGCTTCGAGGAGGTCGAGCGTGGCCTCGTCCACCCAGTCGCCGGCGTGGACGACCGCGTCGGCCTCCCGTACCCGCGCGAGGATCTCGGCGGGCAGTTCCCTGGCGCGTTTGGGCAGATGGGTGTCGGACATCAGGAGCAGGCGCACACCGGACACCGTACGCACCCGGCC
>NZ_VBVX01000464.1 GCF_005981925.1 Streptomyces albidochromogenes | reverse complement strand
GCCCGCTCCCGCCCGACGCCTCCCCGGCGATCCGCCTGCGGGCACCGCCCGCAGGCGATCCGCCCGCTTACTTGCCCAGCGCCGCGACGCCCGCTCGGGCGAACTTCTCGTCCAGGTCACCGCTCGGCGCACCGGCCACCCCGATGCCCGCGATCGGGGCGCCCTTGACCTGCACCGGGGCGCCGCCCCCGAGGAACAACGTGCCGGGGATGTCCTTCAGGTTCGGAGCCTGGGCGAGGCGCTTGGCCAGCTCGGAGGTGGGCGCGTTCCAGGAGACCGCGGTGTACGCCTTGCGCTCGGCGGACTCGTACGACTGCGGGCCGGCGCCGTCGCCGCGCAGTGTCACCACGGTGTTGCCGTTGCGGTCGACGACAGCGACGGTGACGCGCTGGTTCTCGTCCTCGGCGGCGTCGAGGGCCGCCTGAGCGGCCTCGGTGGCGGCGGCGACGGTCAGGTGGGTCGACTGCTGCAGGTTCTTGTTCGCCGCGTCGGCCTGGACGGCGACCGCCGGGGCCGCGGCGGGCTCGGTGGCATTGGCGGACAGCGCACCGAAGGTGCCGGCACTGAGGGCGGCAGCGGCGACGGCGCCGGTCAGGACACGGGTGCGCAGCGAAAGCTTCTTCATGACGGGGCTCCTGGGAGGTACTGGATCACGGTCGCGGTCGCGGTCGCGGTCGCGGTCGCGGTCGCGGTCGCGGTCGCGGTCGCGATTGCGGTTCTGGTGCTGGTGCCGGGACCGGCGCTGTACGCCGGTACAGGTGGCGCTGTACGCCGCTGTCGGCGCCGTACGCCGGTGGGGCCATCCGCCCCTCCGGCTCTGTCATCGATCCTCCGGCCGCTTCCGGGCCCGTACCGTCGGCGTAGCGGCTGCATACGGCGTGCGGGACGGCCGACCTTCCCGTCAGCCGATCGGTTGATGCGGCCCTGGTCCCCCCCGGGTCACCATGGGACGTAGACGCAGGTCGGCGAGGAGCGAACGGTGCGGCAGGAGCAGGCCCAGGAGCACGAGAACGAGCCCGAGCCCCACCACGACCGCGACCACGACCACGAGCGTGAGCGCGACCACGGGCCCGACCGCGACCACACAGTCGGCGACCGGTCCCGGCGCCCGGCCGCCGACGAGCAGTCGCGGCAGCCGGACCCCGACGCCCGCTGGCTCGCCCCCGTGATGCACGTGGCGTTCTTCATGCTGCTGGGCGCGTCGCTCACCCGCTTCCTGCTGCGGCACCCCGGCGAGGCCCGCACCCCGTGGATCATCGCGCTGAGCATCACACTCGCGCTGCTGTACGTACTGGGCCCGGTCCTGGGCCCCACGGCCGCCGCGGCGGCCCGGCCCGCGCCCCGGCGGCTGGTCTGGCTGGGCGGGGTCGTCGCCGTCTGGATGGTGCTCGTGGTCCTGGCGCCGAGCTTCGCGTGGTGCGCGGTGCCGCTCTTCTACACCGGGCTGCGTACGCTCCCCTCCCGCGCGGCACTCGTCCTGGTCGGCGTGCTCACCGCGTTCGTCGTCGCCGCGCAGCTCCGGCTCTCCCACGGCGGCTTCGACCCGAACCTGATGCTGGCCCCGCCGGCCGTGGCGGCGGTCGCGACGGCCGTCTTCCTCTACATGCAGCGGCAGGCGGCTCGGCAGCGGGCCCTGATCGACGACCTGATCCGTACCCGCCGCGAACTGGCCGCGACCGAGCGGCGCGAAGGCACGCTCGCCGAGCGCCAGCGGCTCTCCATGGAGATCCACGACACCCTCGCCCAGGGCCTGTCCAGCCAGCAGATGCTGCTCCAGGCGGCGGACCGGCAGTGGGACGCGGACTCCGAGGCCGCCCGCCGCCATGTCCGTACGGCCGCGTCCATCGCCGAACGCAACCTCGCCGAGGCGCGCCGCTTCGTCCACGACCTGGCCCCCGCCGACCTGGCCGAGGGCGGCAGCCTGGAGGAGGCGCTGCGGACGCTCGCCGCCCGGGAATCGGCGGCGTTCCGGGTGGACGGGGCCCCGGCCGGCGGCCTGCCGGACCGGGTGCAGTCGGCGCTGCTGCGGATCGCGCAGGGCGCGCTGGCGAACGTACGCGAGCACGCGAACGCACGGACGGCGGCCCTGACGCTGACGTACCTCGGCGACCAGGTGGTCCTGGACATCGCCGACGACGGCACGGGCTTCGGCCCCGACGACGTACCCTCCGCCGCTCCCGGCGTGCGCGGCCACGGCCTGCCCGCGATACGCGCCCGGGTGCGCCAGCTCGGCGGCACCCTGACCATCGAGTCGGCCCCCGGCGAGGGCACTGTGCTCTCGGCCGCGATCCCCCTGGAGCCCACGTCATGAGTCCGGTCATGAGTCCGGTACGGATCCTGCTCTGCGACGACCACGTGGTCGTACGCGCCGGACTGCTCGCCCTGCTGGGCGGCGAGCCGGACATCGAGGTCGTCGGGGAGGCGGGCAGCGGCGAGGAGGCGGTGGCGCTGGCCGCCAAGCTGAGCCCCGACGTGGTGCTGATGGACCTCCAGCTCGGTGCGGGGATCGACGGCGTGGAGGCGACCCGCCGCATCGCCCCCACCGGGGTCCACGTCCTCGTCCTCACCACGTACGACACGGACGCGGACATCACGCGGGCGATCGAGGCGGGCGCCACGGGCTACCTGCTCAAGGCCGAGCGCCCGGAGGAACTCTTCACCGCGATCCGCTCGGCCGCCCAGGGCCGTACGACGCTGTCGCCGCCGGTCGCCAGCCGCGTCATGGACCGCATGCGCGGCGCGGCCCGCCCGGCGCTCACGGAACGCGAGACGGACATCCTGGGCCAGCTCGCCCAGGGCCTGGGCAACCGGGAGATCGCCCGCGCGCTGTTCATCAGCGAGGCGACGGTGAAGACCCACCTGGGCCGTATCTACGCCAAGCTGGGCGTGGACACCCGCTCGGGCGCGGTAGCGGTGGCGAAGGAACAACGCCTGCTGCCCTGACGCGGGAGCCGCCCCCAGGGCCCCCGGGCCCCTCCGCCGCCTTGCCGTACGGGAGGCGCCGTCACTTTGCCGTACGGCGACGTCGCCACCTCCTCCTACGGGAAGCGTCGTCACCTCGTCCTACGGCAACGTCGTTACCTCGTCCTACGGCAAGCGCCGTCACTTTGTCGTACGGGGAGCGTCACCGGGCATGACACCATCGACTACGTGCTCGACATCGGCTACTCCCTCTCCCGCCGCTTCCCGGACCCCCCGCAGACCGACTACCGGCGCGCCGGCGTGCGCGACCTGCGGCACGACCTGTTCTGCGGGGACGTCTACCTCGCCGACACCAAGGCCGACCGGGAAGTGTCCACGGCCTGGGGATGGGTCCCGGTGCTCGACTTCGCGTGGGCGCTGTGCGACATCGTCGAGCAGCTCGACCAGGACCCGCGCGGCAGCCGTTCGGCCAAGCCGCAGTTCGCCGAGCTGGACTTCACCGAGTCGACGGACCGGATGCTCTTCGAGCGCCGCTTCGGCTGGGTCGACATCGCCGCCGACTGGATGCCGGTCGAGGAGCCCCCGATCACCTTCAGCCACCGGCTGCTGCGTCGCGAGGCCCGCGACTTCCTGCACGATCTGATCGCGGACCTCACCGACATGCACGACGGCCTCGCCGACAACCCGGCGATCTGGGACCTCCAGGCACGGTTCCCCCGCCTGCCCTCCTAGCCGGGACCGGGGTGTCACGC
>NZ_VBVX01000463.1 GCF_005981925.1 Streptomyces albidochromogenes | reverse complement strand
CACCCACACCGCCACCACACCCACCGAACTTACGAAAAGATCAGTAAGCGCGGGGGATGCCGTTGGTGCGACCACGGCCGCCGGTCAGGATAAGGATCACGGCAATCGGCGGGAACGCGCTGATCGCGATCCCGACAGCCGAGGGCAGCATTTCCTCAGCAGCATGACGAAGTCCGGCTCCCGCGGGGTAGCGGGGCCGGACTTCGAAACTCGTTCAGCGCTGCCGGAGTGCCGGGGTTCAGTCGGTGTCGATGCCGCGCGCGGCGAAGACCTCCGCCGCGTCCGGCACGGCCAGGACGCCGTCCTCCACGAAGGTGACCTCCCGCAGGTGGGGCAGCAGGGCGAGGTCGTCGAGCGAGCGGACGTCGAACAGGTCGTCCTCGCCGTCCCAGGCGGGGGCGCAGTGCCGGAAGACGTCCGCCCCGGCGTCAAAGCACAGCTCCTCGACGCGGGCGAGCAGCTCGGCCGGGATCTCCAGTGCCTCGAAATGGGCCCGGGACTCTGGCAGCACCTCCGCGTGGAGGCCGTTCTCCAGGACGTGGGACGCAGGGTCGCCGATCCCCCGCTCGGCCAGCCGCGCGGGCAGGTCGTAGACCGGAAGAAGCGGGGCGGGGCCGTACATGAGCTCCTCGATGACGAGCAGCTTGAGGTTGAAGTCGCGGAACTGGGTCATGGCAGATGAGTACCACGGAGGTACGACACGCCCCCGGCCGGGCCCGGCCCCGCTCAGGCCGCCGTGGCGGTCAGCCTTCGAAAGCGCATGGGCGTGGCGGACGTGGAGGCGCCGCAGCTCGAAACCGACTCGCGTCATGGTTTCGCTGCTACCGCATTGACATCACGATGCCGAACCACCACCGCCAAAATCGCAGATCATCAGGTGCCGCTCGCCATCACCAGCGCGCTCGTCTCGCGCGGCAGCCGGCTCGCCTTGTTCGGCAGACGCTCCAGGATGCGGTGGTCGTGGCTGGCGAGCGCGGTGGTGATCGCCCGGACCGGCTCGTGGGCGGTGGCGAGGATGTCTTCGGGGTCGGCGCTGCGGGGGACGTAGGCGGGACGACGAGGTCGGCGGTCTTGTGTGGAGGTGCTGCGCTCGTACGGTTTCCGGTGCCACCGTCTTCCAGCCTCCCGGCTCTCGGGCGGCCGCCGCTTTGGACACCACGGAGCAGGACTTCCTGAGGCGGAGCGGGCGCCGGCACCGACGTTCCGGGTGAAGCTGGAGTTCGAGAGCTTCTACTGCAAGCGGGCGTGCCAGGGAAATGGGCCGGAGCGTTGCCGCAGAGTAATGAGACTTGGTGAGATGTGGCTGGCCTGCGGCGTACAAAAGACCGCTGGCAGGGCTTGCGGGTTGTACGAAGCCGCTAAAGAATCCCAAGTTTCCTGGGCAGCGGACAACCAACCAGTGCCAGATCCTCGAACCGTTGAGGATCGACCACTCCGCTCAGGAGCGTGTCCCGGCCGGTCAGGTCGACCTCGATTCGGCACCGGCTGGGGGCGGGCGGTTGTTGATGCCGCTGCGAAATGGGCAGCTACACCCGCGCCTCACTCTCGTCCGGCGCGACGACGTGCTGCCTTGCGAGCACTGGACGGTTACTGTCCTGCCGCAGGCGAACTGCCTGAAGCCTGCCCCACACGCACGTCACGCCAGCTACCTGCGAAACGACATCAACCAGCACCAGAAGAACGCCACGCTCTACCGAATGGGCCAAGCTCAACGCCCCGGCGAACTGGCGAACATCCCTGTCTCAAGCGGTGAAAGATCCCTGGCGCCTATCACGGTCTATGTCACCCTTGCGGGCGGTCAGGACGGTATTGACCGGGCACACCGTCAGGGACAAAAGGAGGCCAAACAGCCCAGAGTGCCGCCATCTGTTTTGAGTTGTCGTGGTATCAGCCGTGTTGTATGGTCACGGTCGTGATCATCTGTTCGATCATGGGGGATTAACAAAACTCTGGGGGGAGTTACGGTGCTGTGGCCGCCTGTCGCCATCGCTTGCGCGAGGCCACACTCCAAGTACCCGCTGATGCAGATCCCCTGAGCTTGCTTCACCGGTCGATATAGATAGGTGTGGCTCGTCGCGCCGTGTGCCGGTAGGGCTTCCAGCCTTGCCGTTATGGCGGCAGGCAACTCAAAGGTTCCTCTTGAACCGGAACCCCACATTTGGAGGATGAATTGAGCTCCATCGGCCTTATACGCACCAAGCGCGCGGCCACGACACTCGTTGCTGTGCCCGCAGCTCTCCTGCTCGCCTCTGCCCCTGCGCAGGCGGCCGGCGAGACGAAGGTCGTCTACACCACTGACACCGGCGTCGTCGGCGGCAAGGCACTGTTCACGGGGGGAACCCACCCGGAAAAGTTCCAGGTATGCGATGTGGACGCGGACGGCATGGCCGTCCGCGCCATGTTCTGGTGGGACGGCGAAAACGGAGGGCCGGATGGATACATCAGGCTCACGGACGACAACGGTGCGACGGCGTTCTGCGTAGGCGGGGAGTTCGTCTCAACGTGGGATGTTCATGAGGGCGCCCATGTACAGATCACAGTGTGCCGTGTCTCGGGGGGCCGGGAACAGGACTGCAGGGAAGACTGGGCCTGGGCGTAATCTGCATGAACCCCGGGGGCAGCCGTGTTCTGTGCAGCTGCCCCCTCAATGCCGTCTCGCCCTAACGATCTCGTCGGCGGGCAGTACGGAACCGAGACCGCGCTGCACGCCGCTCAGGGCAACTCGGTTTACTGAAGCGTGTTGCAGAAGGTGGTGTCCGGGCAGGTCAGAGCCGAGATGGTGGCTGGTCGGTTCATGCGGCCAGGGCGAGGTTGTGCATGTGGGCGACGGCCTGGACCGCGTGGTGCAGACCGTCGCCGCGCTGTCGGCAGTCGCGGAGGATCTTGTAGTGCTTCATGCGGGCGAAGGCGTGCTCGACGCGGGCTCGGACTCGGCGGTGCTCGGCGTTGTCCTCTTCCTCGCCGGGCAGGAGGGCACGTCCTTGACGTTTGCGGTGCGGGATGACGAGTCCGGTGTTGATGTACGCGCCGTCGGCAAGCACGGTGACGCCCTCGCATGTTGCAGCCAGGCCGGAGTCCCGCCATGCCCTCGCATCAGCGGTGTTGCCGGGCACCGGCCGGGCCGCGGCGACCACCAACTTGGTGTCGGCATCGATGATGACCTGCACGTTCGCCGAGAACCGGTAGTTGCGGGAGGACGCCCCGGTCTTCCGGTCGCGGACCGGAATGAGGGTGCCGTCCACGATCCACAGCCGTTCCACCGCGTCGACCGGACGGGTTGCCGGCTCGATGGCCAGCAGCGGCCGCAGCCGCTGGATCACCCGGCACACCGTCGCGGGTGAGACGCCAAGGAGCGGGGCGAGCTGCCGCATGGTGAGGTTCGTACGGTAATAGACGGCCACCAGCAGCACCCGGTCGGCCAGCGGCAGGCACCACGGCCGACCGCCACCAGGCCCGTTCCCGCCCCGTTCCCGCACCACCTTCAGCAGCCGTTCGAACTGCCGCAACCGCAGGCCCGTGAACGTCTCCACCCACAACGGCTCAGCCCTCAACACCCCACGCATACACAGGAGATGCCCGCGTCGAAGCCTTCTGCAACACGCTTTAGGGCCAATACCGCTGATTTAAGCGGGTTTCCGGCGTCTGCTGGTTGGTTTGGTGGGTGACACCAGTGTGACGGTGGGAACCGGTGGTGGG
>NZ_VBVX01000462.1 GCF_005981925.1 Streptomyces albidochromogenes | reverse complement strand
GCGGGGGATGCGGCCGGGCGGTGCTCGGTGGGGCCGGTGGTCTCGGCGGTTTCGGAAGGATCGGCGATTTCGGAGGGCTCGGCGGTCTGTACGATCGCGCCCGCCGCCGGCGCCGCGACGGCGGCGGCCGCACCGTAGCGGTCGGTCAGGGCCTGGGCCAGCTCGGCGAACTCGCCGTACTCCAGGAAAAGCGTCGCCGGGAGGTGGACGTCCCACCTGCGGGACAGCTCCTCGGACAACTCGACACTCATGATCGAGCTCATGCCGTAGTCCGACAGGGGCATGCCCCGGTCGAAGGACGTGGTCCCGAGCCGCTCCGCCAGGAACAACTCCAGGGCGTCCGCGACACGTTCCCGGGCATCTTCGGCGGTCGCGGCGGTCTCGCCGGCAACGCCCGTCACGTCGGTGTGCGTGTCCATGGGCGAGCCGCCGGTCTCTTCGCCCGGGCCGTCGAGTTCGACGACCGTGTCGCCGGCGTCCGGGTGGGCGACGACCACCTGGCGGGGGCCATCCTCCGCCCCCAGCAACGCGATCAGGGAGTCCAGGCCCTCCTCGGTGACCAGCGGCCGGACGCCACGCCGTCGCAGCTGGTCCGCGACGGCCGTGCCCATGCCCACCTCGCCCCACAAACCCCAGGCGACACTCAGCCACGGCGCGCCGTGCGCCTGGGCGAAGGCGTCGAGGTACGCGTTGGCGGCGGCGTACCCGCCCTGCCCGAGGTTGCCGAACGTGCCGGAGACCGACGCGAACAGCACGGCGAAGTCCAGGTCCACCCCGGCCACCGCCGCCGCCAGCTCCCGGGCGCCGTCGACCTTCGGGCTCATCACCCCCGCGATGTCCTCGGCGGTGGCGGTGCGGATCAGCCCGTCCTTGAGCGTGCCGGCGGCGTGCACCACGCCGTGCAGCTCGCCGAACTCCTCTCGGATACGCTCCACCACGGCCGCCAGGGCGCCAGGGGTTGTCGCGTCCGCGCTGTAGGAGACGACCTCGCACCCACGGGCGGCGATCGCGGCCGTCCGGTCGTTGCCCGCGCCGGCCGCCGCGGAACGGCTGACCAGCGCCACGACGCCGGCGCCCTCCCGTGCGAACCGGTCGGCGACCTCCAGGCCCAGCCCGCCGTGACCGCCGAGGACGAGGTAGCGGCCGCCCTGCCTGACGGGTCCCGGCCCGGCGTGCGGTGCGGCGTGCGCCGCCCGGTCGCGCACCCGGACGGGGGTACGGCGGACGCCCTGCCGGTAGCCGACCTCGGTGGGCCCGGCACTGGCGCCGAGCTCCGCCAGGAGGGCGCGCAGGGCGTCGTCGGGGTCCTGGGCGACGTCGACGAGGCGCGGGTGGAAGCCCGGGTACTCGATGGCGGCGGTCCGGAGAAAGCCCCACAGGGCGGCGCGCGCGGGCACCGGCCGGTCGCCGTCCACCACCGACTGCCCGTCCCGGGTCACCACCAGGAAGCGCGACTTGCGCTGCCGCTCACCGAGCGTCCGTACGGCGGCCAGGCAGGCGTACAGGCCGAGGCGGAGCTCCGCCTCTTCCGCCTTCGCCGCCCCGGCGCCGGCGGGCACGGCGTCGGAGTTCCACAGGTGCAGCACACCCGCGATCGGGTCCCCGACCTCCTCCCAGAGCTTGCGGAACGCCTCCTCGTCCGGCCGTTCCAGCACGCGCCGGTCGCCGCCGTCCGCCTGCGGCCGGGACGGGTCGACGCCGACCTCCACCACGCGGGCTCCCTCGGCACGCAGCTGCCGGGCCGCGCGCTCGCCCAGGCTGCCGGGTCCGCCGTCGCCCAGCACCACCCAGGTGCCGGTCGCGGGCTCGTGGCGCGCGTCGGTCGCCGGCGTGGGACGCCAGTCGATCCGGGTGATGGGCAGCACGGCCGCTCGTGTCCGGGGCGGAGCGGCGGCCGGCCGTGACACTGCGGCCGTACGGCGCATCCGTATCCCCTCGAACTCCGCGGCCACCTCGTCCGAGGGCCCGAGCAGGAGCGCGTCGGCGGTGGCGTAGGCGCCGTCGACGCCGGTGCGGCGCACCAGGACCCTCACGCCGGCCGACAGGGCCGACAGATCGGTGAACACCGCGAGGCGGGCCACGCCGATCGGCAGCATGGGGTACGGGCCATCGGCTCCCGTGAGGTCCTGGAGCGCGCAGCTGACGACCTGGAACACGCCGTCCACCAGCAGCGGATGGGCGTACCAGGGCATGGGCTCGGCGTCGGACCGCAGGGTGGCCCGGGCCACGCCGTCGCCGACGGCGAGTTCCCGGACGGTACGGAAGTCGGGCCCGTACCGCAGACCTTCGCGCGCCCAGCCGTCGTACAGCCGCTGCGGGGTGATCGCCCGTGTGGCCGTCACGTTCCGGCCCGTGCCGGAGGGCCGGACCGGGGCGCCCTCTGGGAGCAGCCGGCCGGTACCGGTGGACAGGGGTTTGCGCTCGCCGGCCACCACCGTGCTCAGCTCGAAGCGGGTCCGGGTTCCGAAGGTCACGTCGAGCCGGACGGGAACCGCCTCGTGGGCGGCGATGGTGAGGGGACGCCTGAACGTCACGTCGGTGAGCTCCAGCGGGGCGAACGGCCGGCGCTGGGCAACCCCCACCATCGCCATTTCCAGCTGCACCGCGGCGGGCAGCAGGCCGGTGCCCGCGGAGCGATGCTGGGCGATGAAGGGCTCCTGGCCCGTGAACGTCTTCTCGTAGGTCTCGGCCGGGTTCGTCACTGTCCCTCGCTCTGGTGCTCATAGTGACGGTCAAACAGCGGGTGGCTGACGGCGCTCCTCGCGGTGCCGCTGCGACGAGCGGGGGGCGCGGTCAGGTCCTGCCGTTTGAAGGGGTAGGTGGGGATGGTGGTGGTGCGCGGGGCCTTCCCCCGGTGCACAGCGGACCAGTCGATGTCGCCCGAGGCCTGGTTCACGAACGCGGCCACCGCCTCGTGCAGCTGGACCTGGTCCACCCGGTCCCGACGCAACGTACTGATCCACACCGGGTCCGGCGTGCCGCTCCACGAAGCGCGCGCCAGCGACGTCAGCTGCGGGTGGGAACCGATCTCCCACACCGACCGGGCACCCGTTTCCGCGAGCGTGGTGACCGCCTGCGAGAAGCGCACCGGCTCTCGCATCGCCCGCCCCCAGTAGCCGGGTTCGGCGACCGACTCCGCCGTGTGCCAGCCCCCGTCGACCGCCGACACGAATCCGACCATCGGGGCGGACAACGCCGTGCCGGCCACCGCCTCGACGAACGGTGCGACGGCACCCTGCATCGCGGCGGAGTGGAACGCGTGGCTGACCACCAACGGCTGCGACCGCAACCCCGACTCGCGGCAGAACATCCCCACCGCGTCCGCCGGACCCGTCACCGTCACCACCCGCGGCGCGTTGAACGCGGCGACCTCGACTCCGGGGTGAGCCGCCAGCGCGGACACCACCGTCTCGGCGTCCGCGTGGACGACCGCCATCGCGCCCGCACCGGGCTGCGACTCCATCAACCCGCCCCGCAGCGCCGTCAACCGCAGCAAGTCCTCCAGGCCCAGCACACCCGCGGCCCACGCAGCCGTCAGCTCCCCCAGACTGTGACCCACCACCGCGTCGGGACGCACCCCCACCGACTCCAGCCAGCGCACCAGAGCCACCTGCACCGACACGATGCCCACCTGCGCGTACCGCGTCCGGTCCAACCGACCCGCCACCTCACCGAACAACAACTCCGGCAACGGCA
>NZ_VBVX01000461.1 GCF_005981925.1 Streptomyces albidochromogenes | reverse complement strand
GCCCCACACGTCGTTCGACATGCGGAACCGCCACGGCCGTCGCGGGTGATCTGGTCTACGTCACCTCCTTCGAGGTGCACGCCCTGGACGTGGCCAGCGGCCGGCGTCAGTTCAAGACGCGGGACGTCGCCTGGGCCATGGCGGTCGCGGGCGGCCGCATCCACGCCTCCGACGGGCCGACGCTCTACGCCCTGGACGCCTCCGACGGCCAGGAGCGCTGGCGGCTGCAGACCGACGCGTGGGTGTACTCGCTCAAGGCCGAACGCGGCACCGTGGTGACCGGGACGCGCGGCGGCGGTGTCCAGGCGTGGGAGGCGTCCAACGGCCAGAAGCTGTGGGAACTCACCGGCGCCCAGAGCGACTTCGAGACCCCGGAGGCGGGTCCCGCCGTACACGACGACACGGTGTACGTGTGGCAGGACGCCCGGCTGCGGGCCCTGGACGCCCGTACCGGCATGGAGCGCTGGTCGTACCCGATCGGCGACGCGGCGTCCTGCGGCGGCGTGCCGCTGCGGCTGACGTCGGCGCCGGACGGCTACGTGTACGTCGCCGCCGGTACGCGGGTCCTGGCCGTCGACGCCGTCAGCGGCCGGGTGCGCTGGCACTTCGAGGCACCGGCGGTCTTCCTGAGCCCGCCCGCCTTCGCGCCGGGGCCGGCCGTCGCGGGCGGCGGCGTCTACCTGGCCGACTACCTCGGCACGGTGTACGCCCTGGACGCCGCCACCGGCAAGGACCGTTGGCGCATCGCCACCGAGTCCCGCCAGTCCATCGAGCCGGTGCTCGTCGTCGCGGGCAACGTCCACGTGGGCAGCGGCAGCGCGCTGTACACCCTGGACGCGGTGACCGGCACCCCGAAGTGGCGCTTCGCGGCGGGCGGCGAGGTCGTGGGCGCGCCCGTGGTCTCGGACGGCCGCGTCCACTTCGGGTCGGCGGACCACTGCCTCTACACGCTGGACGCGAGCGGCGGGCAGTTGCGCTGGAAGCTGGCGACGGGCGGTGAGATCACCGGGTCGCCGGTGGCGCAGGGCGGTGTGGTGTACGCGTGCAGCAAGGACCGGTGTGTGTACGCGCTGGACGCGGTCAAGGGCACGGCAACGGGCCGCCAGTCGGGCACGCGGGCCTGACGGCCCGACCGGCCGGGGGAGCGGTGCTCCGCTAGCGGTAGCGGTGGTCCTCCGGCGGCGGCCGGTCGTCCGGCCCGTACGGTCCGGCGTGCCCATCGCCGTACGGACCTCCGCGCCCGTTCCCGTACTGATCGTCGCGCCCGTCGCCGTACGGTCCTCCGCGTCCGTCCGGACCGCCCCGACCCGGGCTCCACGGGAAGGGCTGGTCGGGCCCCTGCTGCTGCGCGGGCTCGTACCGGTCGTGGTCGTGCCGCGCCGGCTCGTACCGGTCGTGGTCGTGGTCCCCGTCCACGCGCCGGCGCCGCCGGCGTCCGGGCAGCAGGACGGCGGCGAGCAGGAGCAGGACGCCGCCGCCGAGGGCCAGCGCGACGCCCACGTCGAGTCCGGTGCCGTCGGTGTCGACCGTCAGGCCGTCCCGCGCCTGTCCCACGCGGACCATCCACAGCACGGTGAACGCGAGCACGACGATCCCGGCGAGGGCGACCGCCGTACGGGAGCGCAGCAGGAGACCGGCCAGGGTCAGCAGGGCGGCGAAGGCGAACGGCAGCAGCAGCGAGCCCAGGACCGCCGCCTCGCTGTCCGTGATGCCGCCGAACAGGTCGCCGATGCGGTAGTCGCGCCCGAGACGGCCGTCGTACCAGGTACGGAAGGGGCTCAGCACGGCGGCCGCCGCTCCGGCGAGGGCAAGGATCCAACCGAGAACGTTGCGGATCATCGCCGCCTCCTTGGGGTGGCTCTCTGTGCCGACGCTACGCCCGTGATGCGGCGGCTGCCAGTCGCGGACGGGTTCGCCGGGACCGGATCCGCCGCCCTGGAACACGCGTTTTGCGGGCGTGTCGGCGTCCCACTAGGGTGACGTGCGCTCGTCAATCGAGAGCGCACATTCAACGATTCAACGGGGGTTGAAGCGTGAAGCTTCGCCATGTCCGCGCCATTGCCGTCTTCGGTATCGCCGTCCTCGCCCTGACCGGCGCACGGGGCCGCGGCGGAAGCTGCGACGACAGCAGCGGCAGCAGCGGTGGCAGCAGCTTCGGCAGTTCGAGCAGCAGTAGCAGCACCAGCGGCGGTTCGAGCTACGACAGCTCCACGTCCGGCGGTTACACCAGCGGCGACACCACGTCCAGCAGCACCAGCGGTTACACCACGTCCAGCGGCAGCACCAGCGGTTACACGACGTCCAGCGGCAGCACCACCGGCGACAGCACGTCCACCACCAGCAGCAGCAGTGGTTACACCACCGGCTCGTCCACCACCACGGGCTCGACCTCCGGCACCCGCGGCGACACGAACATCACGGACGTCCGCATCGACTCCTGCCGGTACGACCCCTCCCGGGGCATCGTCGCCGCCGTGAGCGCGACCAACTCCAGCACGACCGAGAACTACACCTACACGTTCACGGTCGAGTTCAGCGACCCGAGCGGCGCGACCATCGCGACGCGTCACCCCAGCATGTACATGGTGCTCGCGGGCCGTACCGAGCGGCAGGACGTCGCCACCCCGTACATCGCCAAGCCGGGCGAGACCTCCGGCGGCAAGTGCACGCTCAGCAACGTGCGGCGCATCGCCGGCTGACGCGGCGCCGCACGCCTAGCGCGTACGGAAGCCGGACCGGCGGGCGGCGAAGAGCTCCGCCTGCCGGTCCGGCGGCAGATTGCCGAGCGCCACCAGGTGCGGCGCCTGCGCGAGCGCCCCGCCGCGCGCTGCCTCCGTCGCCGCCCACACGGCGCGCACCGTGCCCTGCACGGCGTCCGTCGGGTACGACGCGATCACCTCGGCCGCCCGCACGGCCGCCGCCACTTCCTCACCGGCCGGGACGACCTCCGACACCAGCCCCGTCTCGTACGCGCGCCGCGCGGACATCCGTTCCGCCGTCCCCATCAAGGCCGTCCGGGCGACCTCGCCGGGCGGCATCCGCTGCGCCATGTGGATCGTCTCGTACGCGCTGACCATCCCGTACGTCGTGTGCGGGTCGAAGAAGGCCGCGTCCTCGGCGGCCACCACGAACTCGGCCTCGCCCAGCAGGTAGAACGCCCCGCCGCAGGCCATCCCCCGTACCGCCGCGATCACCGGCTTCCACAGGTCGTTCGCCTTGGGGCCGACGGTCAGCAGCGGATCGTCGAGGGAGTACGGCGACGGGGGCTGCGGCACGTCCGCTCCGCGGTCGACGCCGCTGCAGAACGCCCTGCCGCCGGCCCCGGTGAGGACGACGGCTCGTACGCTCTCGTCGAACCGGAACTCCCGCCAGACAGCCGCCAGTCGTGCGGCGGCCGCGAGGTCGATGGCGTTGTGCCGCTCGGGCCGGTCGAGGGTGACGACCGCGACGCCGGTCTCCTTGTCCCGCTCGACGCGGACGCCGGCGCCCTCCCCGCCCCCGCCGCTCACGGCCGCTCCAGCAGCCACCGGGGCACCGCCCGGCCGTCCGCGTCCTCGGTGAAGGCGACCTGCACCTTGGCGCCGATGCGCAGCCGCGCCGGGTCGACGGAGTCGAGCGCCGCGTCGGGCCGGGCGACGACATTGCCCACGAGCCGGATGTGCGGGGCGTCGGCCAGTTCCACCACGACTGCGTTGTACGGGGCCTGCG
>NZ_VBVX01000460.1 GCF_005981925.1 Streptomyces albidochromogenes | reverse complement strand
GCGCAGCCGTTGCCGCCCGCCCAGCCGCTGCCCGCCGAGGCGCCGGCGGCCGGGCACACGCCCCCGCCGGCCGCCGACTCCACCCAGGGCCGGGCGTTCAGCGTGCGGACCCTCGGGCAGGGCATGCCGTTCGCCCAGCAGGTCGCCCAGCAGCAGAACCAGACCCTGGGCTCCGGGCGGCGCCGCAAGCTCGCCGCCGTACGACCGGAGGCGCAGCCGTCCACGCCCGCCGAGGGCACCGCGACGCAGGACGCCGCCGAGCCGGGCGCCCGGCCGCACCCCCAGGGCCAGGGCCCGCTCCAGCAGCGGCTGTCGGCGCAGGCCGAGGGGCGGGCGTACGCCATAGGGGCACCGGACGAGGGCTCCGAGGGCCCCGAGCCACTGGACGGCCCCAACGGCGCCGTCGAGGTGGCCAACCGCCCCCAGCCGCTGCCCGTCGACGACGAGTTGCCCCCCGAGCCGCTCGACAACCCGCGCCGCCTGCTCGTGTGGCCGGCCCCGGACGTGTCGACGCAGCAGGCACTGAGCGACCGCGGCTACCGCCCGGTGATCGTGCACTCCCGCGAGGAGGTCGACGCGCAGATCGCGGCGTTCCCCGCCGCCCTGTTCGTCGACCCGCTGACCGGGCCCATCACCCGTACGGCACTGCAGTCCCTGCGCCAGGCCGCCGTCGCCGCCGAGGTCCCCGTCCTGGTGACGGCCGGGCTCGGGCAGGCGACGCGTGAGGCGGCGTACGGCGCCGATCCCGCCGTACTGCTGAAGGCGCTCGCGCCGCGCGACAGCGAGCAGCACCCGTCGCGCGTCCTGCTGATCGAGGAGCACGAGGAGATCGCGCTCGCGCTCACGGAGACGCTGGAGCGGCGCGGCATGCAGGTCGCGCGCGCCGGGACGGACACCGAGGCGGTCACGCTGGCCACCCAGACACGGCCGAACCTGGTGGTGATGGACCTGATGCAGGTACGCCGCCGGCGCGCCGGAATCGTCGACTGGCTGCGCGCGAACGGCCAGTTGAACCGCACGCCGCTGGTCGTCTACACGTCGGCCGGGCTGGACGCGGGCGAACTGCACCGGCTGGCCTCGGGGGAGACCGTCCTGTTCCTCGCGGAGCGCTCGACGAGCGCGGAGGTCCAGGGCCGGATCGTGGACCTGCTGGCGAAGATCGGCACCAACTGAGCCCTTCGCACCGAAAGGGGCCCCGCGCCGTCGCGGGGCCCCTTCGGCTTGTGTGGGAAAGGCGGGAGGAACGGCGTCAGAACGTCGTGACGTCCAGCTCACCGTCCGCGTATTGCTTGCGGATCACCTTTTTGTCGAACTTGCCCACACTCGTCTTCGGCACGGCCGGGATCAGCGCCCACCGCTCCGGCAGCTGCCACTTCGCGATCCGGCCGGCGAGGAAGGCCCGCAGCTCCTCGTAGTCCGCGCTCGCGCCCTCCTTCAGCACCACCGTGGCCAGTGGCCGCTCGCTCCACCTGTCGTCCGGTACGGCGACGACCGCCGCCTCCGCGACGTCCGGGTGGGCCATCAGGGCGTTCTCCAGCTCGACGCTGGAGATCCACTCACCGCCCGACTTGATGACGTCCTTCGCCCGGTCGGTGAGGGTGAGGAAGCCGTCGGTGCTGATGACGCCGATGTCGCCGGTCTTGAGCCAGCCGTCCTCGCTGAACTTGTCGGCGGGCCTGAAGTCCTCCCCGGCCGCGCCGCCGTAGTACGACCCGGCGATCCAGGGGCCCCGTACCTCCAGCTCACCGGCGGACTCGCCGTCCCAGGCGAGGAGCTCGCCGGCGGGCCCGATCAGGCGCGCCTCGACACCGGCCGGGAAGCGGCCCTGCGTGACGCGGTACGGCCACTCCTCCTCGGGGGTGAGTCCCGCCGGCGGGTGGGCCATGGTGCCGAGCGGGGAGGTCTCCGTCATGCCCCAGGCGTGGCACAGGCGCACCCCGAGCTTGTCGTACGCCTCCATCAGGGCCGGCGGGCAGGCCGCGCCGCCGATGGTGACGCTCGCCATGGAGGAGAGGTCGCGCGGGCGGGCGGTGACCTCGGCGAGCAGGCCCTGCCAGATGGTGGGGACGGCGGCGGCGTGCGTCGGCTTCTCGCGCTCGATCATCTCGGCGAGCGGGGCGGGCTGGAGGAAGCGGTCCGGCATGAGCATGTTGATGCCGGTCATGAAGGTGGCGTGCGGCAGCCCCCAGGCCATGACGTGGAACTGGGGCACGACCACGAGGGTGGTGTCCTTGTCGTTGAGCCCCATCGACTCGGCCATGTTGACCTGCATCGAGTGCAGGTAGAGGGAGCGGTGCGAGTAGACGACGCCCTTGGGGTCGCCGGTGGTGCCGGAGGTGTAGCACATGGCCGCGGCGGCGCGTTCGTCCAGCTCGGGCCAGTCGTACGTGGTGGGGCGGTCCGCGATCAGGTCCTCGTACTCGTGCACCCGCGGCGCGCAGCCGTCGAGCAGCGAGCGGTCGCCCGGACCCGAGACGACCACGTGCTCGACGGTCTTCAGGTGCGGGAGGAGCGGCGCGAGCAGCGGCAGCAGCGAGCCGTTGGCGACGACGACACGGTCGGCGGCGTGGTTGACGATCCACACCAGCTGCTCGGGGGGCAGCCGCAGGTTGAGCGGGTGGAGCACGGCGCCCATGGAGGGGATCGCGAGGTACGCCTCGACGTGCTCGGCGTTGTTCCACATGAGGGTGGCGACCCGCTGGTCGCCGTCGACCCCGAGCTCGTCACGCAGAGCGTTCGCGAGCCGTGTGGCGCGCTCGCCCGTCTCGGCGAAGGTGCGGCGCTGCGGCTCCTCCTCACCGGTCCATGTGGTGACCTGTGAGCGACCGTGGATCGTCATCCCGTGCTTCAGGATGCGGGTCACGGTCAGTGGTACGTCCTGCATGGTGCTCAGCACGGCGTCCTCCCGGTGGGCGCTACGCGGCAGTAATAAGGGTGGCCTGATTCTGCGCACGTACCAGGCGGTATGTCACTAGTTCCGGGCGTACGAATCCGCCGCGCCTCGCGCGTTGTCAGCGCACGGGCGCCAGTTCCGGGTCGTCGCGGAGCTTGCCGAGGGCGCGCGAGACCGCGCTCTTGACCGTGCCGACGGAGACGCCGAGGACCTCGGCCGTCCGGACCTCGCTGAGGTCCTCGTAGTAGCGCAGGACGACCATGGCGCGCTGGCGGTCCGGCAGCTTCATGACCGCCCGCCACATCGCGTCGCGCAGGGCCTGCTGTTCGGCGGGGTCGGCCGCGGGGCCGGTGGCGAGGGCGGCGGCGGGCTCGGGCAGCTCGTCGGTGGCGTACTCGTCGACCTTGCGCTTGCGCCACTGGGAGGTGCGGGTGTTGATCAGTGCGCGGCGTACGTACCCGTCGACGGCCCGGTGGTCCTCGATGCGGTCCCAGGCGACGTACGTCTTGGTGAGCGCCGTCTGCAGCAGGTCCTCGGCGTCGCACGGATTGGCGGTGAGCGAGCGGGCGGTGCGCAGCAGTACGGGTCCCCGGGCGCGTACATACGTGGAGAACGACGGGCAGGGTGTCGGCGTCGCCGCCCTGGTCGCCGCCTTGGTCGCGCTGGTGCAGACAGGCGTGGTCATGGCTCCACGCTAGGAGCGGGGTGCGCGCCGCGGATCGGCCCCAGGTGCCGAAAGTGAGTCCGCCTCAGGTTGTAGGGGCGGGGCCGGCCCCACCTCCTGCGGGTGGAGGGCGCCCGGGTCTCGGGTAGGGGGCGCGTCTCAGGGG
>NZ_VBVX01000459.1 GCF_005981925.1 Streptomyces albidochromogenes | reverse complement strand
GGGGCCGGAGGGGCCTGCACCGCGCTCTGCTTGGGGGAACTCTCGACCAACACGCGGTTAGGTTAGCCTACCCTCGCATCACGACCAACGAACGCGGCACCCCCCGCAGACCCTCCCGCGACACCGACCGGCGACGGCGTCCGCGGCGGCCCGCGTCACGGCGTCGCAGCGAAGCCGCGTCGCCGTGACGCCCTGAGGTCAAAGCCCCACCCGCTCCAGCGCCTTCCCCGCGTCCAGCCCGCACGTCCCGTCCCCGGCGTACGTCCAGGCCGCCGCGCACAGCGCCCGCAGCCCGTCCATCGCCGCGCCCTCGCCGTCGGCCACCAGCTCCCCGTCCCGTACGGCAGCGGTCCACCCACCGCACCCGAACCCGCCGTCGCCCGCGGCCACTTCCGGCTGCCCGGTGAGCAGGCCCCGCAGATCCGCGTCCACGTACGTCGGCCGGTACTTCGGCGCCGCCGCAAGGAGCTGCGCGGCGTCCGTCACCCCGGTGAGGACGAGCAGCGAGTCCACGCCGCCGACGTTCGCCCCCTCGATGTCCGTGTCCAGCCGGTCCCCGACCACCAGCGGCCGCTCGGCGCCGGTGCGCAGGATCGTCTCCCGGTGCATCGGCGGCAGCGGCTTGCCCGCCACCTGCGGCTCGGCGCCCGTGGCGATCCGCACGACCTCCACCGCCGCGCCGTTGCCCGGCGCGATGCCCCGCGCGCTGGGAATCGTCAGGTCGGTGTTGGAGGCGAACCACGGCAGCCCCCGCGCGACGGCGTACGACGCCTCCGCGAACCGGCCCCACGCCAGGTCGGGCCCGCCGTACCCCTGCACCACGGCGACCGGATCGTCGTCCGCCGACTCCACGGGAACCAGCCCGCGCTCACGCAGCGCGACCCGCAGCCCCTCTCCGCCCACCACCAACACCCGGGAGCCCCCAGGCACCTGATCGGCGATCAGCCGCGCGACCGCCTGCGCCGAGGTGATGACGTCGGAGGCCACCGCCGGCACCCCGAGCTCCGTCAGGTGCTCGGCCACCGCGTCGGGCGTCCGCAACGCGTTGTTCGTCACATACGCGAGGTGCATCCCGCCCTCGCGGGCCACCTTGAGCGCGTCCACGGCGTGCGCGACGGCCACGCCGCCCGCGTACACCACACCGTCGAGGTCCAGCAGAGCCGTGTCGTACGCCTCGCTCAGCGCACGCGCGCTCGTGTCGGGCCGGGTCCTGGTCCGCTGGCTCATTCCGTATCGCTCCTAGATCCTCGCTCGTCCCCCGATCATCGCTCATCGGACGACCCCACTTACGATGCACCAATGAGTACACCTGGTCGGCCCGAGGAGGACCACGGCCTGCGCCTGGCCCCGTTCCGTGGACTGCGATACGTCCCCGAGCGAGTGAGCAGCCTGGCCGCTGTCACGTCCCCGCCGTACGACGTGGTCGTACGGCCCGACGGCCTCCACCACCTGGAGTCGGCCGACCCGTACAACATCGTCCGTCTGATCCTCCCGCAGGCCGCCACCCCGGCCGTCCGCAACCAGCAGGCCGCCGACACCCTGCGCCGCTGGCTGTCCGAAGGCGTGCTCGCGCCGGACCCGGAACCGGCCCTGTACGTGTACGAGCAGCGCAGCGGCGACCTGCTCCAGCGCGGCCTGATCGGAGCTCTCACCCTCTCGCCGCCCGCCGACGGCATCGTCCTCCCCCACGAGGACGTCATGCCGCACGTCGTCGCCGACCGCGCCGCCCTGATGCGCGCCACCGCGACGAACCTCGAACCGCTCCTGCTGACCTACCGCGGCGGCGGCGCCGAGACCGGCGCGAGCGCCGTCATCGAGCGCACCATCCCGCGCCCGCCGCTCCTGGCCACCACGACGGAGGACGGTTTCAGCCATCGCCTGTGGTCCGTCACCGACCCCGCCGAGCTGGCCGAGGCCACGGCCGACCTGTCCCACCACCAGGCACTGATCGCCGACGGCCACCACCGCTGGGCGACGTACCTCCGCCTCCAGGCGGAACACCCGGCCGACGGCCCCTGGAACTCCGGCCTCGTCCTCCTCATCGACACGGCCCGCTACCCGCTCCAGGTCCGCGCCATCCACCGCCTGCTGCACCGCCTCCCGGTGGCCGACGCCCTGGCGGCCGTCGCGGACACCTTCCGCGTCCGCGAGGTCCCGGGCCCGCTCCCCCGCGCCCTGGACGCCCTGGCCGAGGCGGCCGGCGCCGGCAACGCGTTCCTGCTGGCCGGCGACGGCGGCTTCCACCTCGTCGACCGCCCCGACGAGGCACTGCTGTCCCGTACGATCCCGTCCGGCCGCCCCGAGGCCTGGCGCACCCTGGACGCGACCGTCCTGCACGCGGCCCTCCTGGACCATGTGTGGTCGATCCCCGACGCCCCCGAGCACATCGCGTACATCCACGGCACCGAGGCAGCCGTGACGCAGGCGGAGCGCCACGGCGGCACGGCCGTCCTGATGCACCCGGTACGCGAAGAGGTCGTACGGGACCTGGCCCGTCAGGGCGTCACCATGCCCCGCAAGTCCACCTCGTTCGGCCCGAAGCCGGCGACGGGCCTGGTCCTGCGCAGCCTCGACGTGAGCTGAGCCGACCGCAGACGCGAAAGGGCGGCACCCCGGTGGGGTGCCGCCCTTTCACACACACGGACTCAGTCAGTCCTTGTCGCCCTCGGTGGCGGCGTCGTCGTCGGACCGGGAGTCGTCCACAACCACGGTCTCAGCCGCCGAAGCGGCCTGACCGGACTCCTCGCCGTCCTCGTCGAGAGCGTCGACGAAGTCGACACCGTCGAGCTGGGCGAGCCGGTCCGAAGCGTCCGTCAGCCCGTCCTTGTCGGCCTCGATCGCCTTGGCGAACCACTCACGCGCCTCGGCTTCCCGCCCGGCGGTCAGCAGCGCGTCGGCGTACGCGTACCGGAGCCGCGCCGTCCACGGCTGCACCGAGTTCGACGCCAGCTCGGGCCCCTGGAGGGTCACGATGGCCGCGTCGATCTGCCCCATGTCCCGGCGGGCGCCGGCCGCGACCATGCGCATCTCGACCTGGCCGGCCTTGTCGAGCTTCTGCACCTCGGGCTCACCGGCCATCGCCATCGCCCGCTCCGGCCGCCCGAGCCCACGCTCGCAGTCCGCCATGACGGGCCACAGCTCGACGCTTCCGGTCATACGGCGGGCGGCGCGGAACTCCGCGAGCGCCTCCGTGTACCGCTGCGTCGCGTACGCCGCGAAGCCCGCGGCCTCCCGCACGGCGGCCACGCGCGAGGCGAGCCTCAGCGCGATGCGCGAGTAGGCGTACGCCTCCTCGGGGTCGTCGTCGATGAGGTTGGCGACCATGACGAGGTTCTTGGCGACGTCCTCGGCCAGCGTCTTCGGCAGGCTCTGGAGCTCCTGACGCACGTCCTTGTCGATCTCGTGGCCCGTGACGTCCTCGGGGATGGGGAGCCGCTTGACGGGCTCACGCTCCCGGTCGTCACGCTGCCCGCGGTAACCGTCACGGTCGTCCCGACGCGGCGCCCGGTCGTCCCGGCGGGGCCCACGGTCGTCCCGCCCGCCCCGGTATCCACGCTCATCGTCCCGACGCGGCCCCCTGGACCGGTCGTCACGCGGGAACGACGCCCCACGCTCGTCATCACGCCGCTGGTAACCCCCACCGGCCGGCCGGTCATCGCGACGCTGGTAACCGCCACCACTGGGACGGTCATCGCGACGCTGGAACCCACCGCCGCTGGGACGGTCATCGCGACGCTGGAACCCACCACCACTGGGACGGTCATCACGACGCTGGAAACCGCCACCACTGGGACGGTCATCACGACGCTGGAAACCGCCACCGCTGGGACGGTCATCACGACGCTGGAAACCGCCACCACTGGGACGGTC
>NZ_VBVX01000458.1 GCF_005981925.1 Streptomyces albidochromogenes | reverse complement strand
AGCCACACCTCCCCCTCCTTCATCCGCAGCCGGAAGTGCTCCTCGTCCTTCCCGCCCGGCTGCCACTGCACGATGCCCCGGCTCCGCATCCACCGGGCGGCACCGCCGTAGAGGGCGACCAGCCGGGCGAGGTCCGCGCCGCCCTGCGCGTCGGCCCTGCGCAAGCGCACGTGTGTCGTCATGCGGATCACCGTAAGGGGGCCGCCGCCCGCGGACATCGGCCGCACCCGTACCGCAGGCCGAGTGACCAAGGGGTACGGGGGAATCCGTACCGTATGACTCTCACCGACGCCGCACAGCGGCGGCCCGGCAAGTCCCCGCGCCGCACCGGTCTGCCCGGCTGGGCCAAGGTGGCGGGCGTGCTCGCGGTCGTGGTGGCGCTGCTGTTCGCCGGCAGCAGGCTCAGCCTGCTGCCGGGCTTCGACGACTTCTTCGGCGAGGAGACCCACGACCGGTCCGGCCCCGCCCTGCTGAAGTCCATCCAGGACATGAGCCGTTACGAGGCGGCGTCCGGCAACTTCCAGGTCGTCGTCGACCTGGAGAAGGACGCCAAGTTCCTCCCGGACGCCGTGCGCGGCACCCGCACGCTGTTCGTCGGCGCCGGCACGGTGGGCGCGTACGTCGACCTCGGCAAGGTGGGCAAGGGGCAGGTCACCGTGAACGAGGACCGCACCGCCGCCACCCTGCGCCTGCCGCACGCGCGGCTCGGCAAGCCGGCACTGGACCCGGACCGTTCGTACGCCGTGTCCAAGGAACGCGGGCTGCTCGACCGGCTCGGCGACCTCTTCTCCGACAACCCGGCCGACGAGCGCGCCGTCAACCGCCTCGCCGCCCGGCACATCGGCGAGGCCGCCGAGGAGAGCGAGCTGACCGCCCGCGCCGAGAAGAACACCACCAGCATGCTCCAGGGCCTGCTGCGCTCACTCGGTTTCGAGGAGGTCACCGTCCACTACGGCGACGCGGGCCGCTGACCGGGCACGGCGTCCGGCGCCGCCCCGGGCGTCAGCGCGGCCAGCCGCACGATCAGGTCCGCGAACAGCCCGTCGGCCGGCTCCAGGGCGAGGATGTCCAGCAGCACGCGGGCCATCTCCTCGTCGTACGCCGCGCTCACCGCCGCCAGGGCCGCGAAGTCGTGCACCAGCTGGAGTTCCAGCTCGGCGCGCGGGATCTCCCGCCCGTCCAGCCAGATCAGCGCCGTCGACTCCGCGAGCGACACCCACGACCGGACGACCATCGCCAGCCGGGCCGGGGGGTCGGTGATGCCGAGGTGCGCGAGGATCTGCTCGTACGCCGCCTGGCGCACCTCGTCGATCATGGCGTTCGTCGTCGACGAACCGACCGCGGGGCCGCCGCGCATCAGCGCGGAGAAGCCGGGGCCGTGGTCGTCGACGAAGTCGAAGAAGCGGCCCATCACCCGCAACAGCCGTGCGCCGAGCGGCCCTTCGCGCGGCTCGACGAACCGCCCGGCGAGCTCGTCGGCCGCCCGCCGCAGCGCGGCCTCGTACAGGCTCTGCTTGCCGGGGAAGTAGTGGTACACGAGCGGCCGCGAGATGCCCGCGGCGGCCGCTATCTCGTCGATCGACACGTCTTCGGGCGAGCGGTGGCTGAACAGCTCCAGTGCGACGCTGATCAGCTGCTGCCTGCGTTCCTCGACGCCCATTCTTCGGCGCACCCCGGTCGTCATACGAGCAGCGTAGCCGCCGCCACCGGTCACATATCCAGGACCAGGCGCTCTCCGTACGCCCGGGAGACGCAGATCAGCATCGAGTCGTCGCGCTCCGAGTCGGTCAGCAGCTCGTCGCGGTGGTCGATGTCGCCCTCCAGGACGCGTTGTTGGCAGGTACCGCAGAAACCCTGCTCGCACGAGTACGAGACGTTCGGGACCTCGGGGCGGACCGCGGCCAGGACCGTGCCGTCCGCCGGGACGGTCACGGTGCGGCCGGTGCGGCGCAGTTCGACCTCGAAGGCCCCGCCGCCGGCGGGGGCGCCCGGCGCGAAGCGCTCCAGGTGCAGGGTGCAGCCGGCCGGGAGCGCCTCGGTCACGGCGGCCATCAGGGGCTCGGGGCCGCAGCAGTAGACGGCGGTGCCCTCGCCGGCGCCGGCGAGGGCGGCCGCCACGTCGGGCAGGCCGGCCTCGTCCTCGGCGACGATCGTGACACGCTCCGGCGCGGCCAGCTCCCCGATCGCGTCGAGGTACGGCATCGAGGCGCGGCAGCGGCCGCCGTACAGCAGCTTCCAGTCCGCCCCGGCGGCCTCGGCGGCGCGCAGCATGGGCAGGACGGGGGTGATGCCGATGCCGCCCGCGACGAAGACGTAGGCGGGGGCGTCGGTGAGCGCGAAGCGGTTGCGGGGGCCGCGGACCTCCACCTTCGTGCCCTCGTGGAGCTGTTCGTGCACCTCGCGGGAGCCGCCCCTGCCGTCCTCGACGAGCCGGGTGGCGAGGGTGTACGTGCCGCGGTCGGCCGGATCGCCGCACAGCGAGTACTGGCGCACCAGGCCGGAGGGCAGCACCAGGTCGACGTGCGCGCCGGGCGCCCAGGCGGGGAGGTCCGCCGTGTCCAGTGCCTCCAGGCGCAGCTCGACGACGCCGTCGGCCGGTGCCGTGCGGCCGGTGACGAGCAGCCGCAGGGCGGAGGGGGAGCGGGCGGCGCGGGTGCCGGAGACGGGGTTCTCCAGGGCGGGCATCGGCCACAGCGGGGAGCGCCGGATGCGGCGGCGCAGGGCCCGCCGGGCCAGCAGAGCGGCGCCCGTGGCCAGGACGATCGTGCTGACGCGGGGCATCTCAGGCACCTCCGGGGGTGGCGGTCCGGCCGGTGGCGGCCGGGGAGTTCGCGAGGTAGGCGACGGCCTGGGCGGTGCTGGCCTCCTGCGAGGGGTGGTACGTACGGCTCAGGTAGCGGGGGACGGAGCGGATGATGTCCCCGGTCGCGGGCAGCACGCCCTCGCGGCCGCGGCGTACGAGGTCCCGGACGGTGGCCCGGCCCTCCAGGAGGGTCGGATCGTTCTCCATGAAGAACCGCGAGCCGCGCTGCCAGAGGAAGACCAGCGCCGTGAACGCGGTCGCCCAGGTCCTGACCCGGCGCCGGTAGCCGCCGTCGACGTGCATGAAGAGCTCGAAGGCGACCGAGCGGTGCTCGACCTCCTCCGCCCCGTGCCAGCGCAGCAGGTCGAGCATGGTGGGGTCGGCGCCGCGCCGGTCGAGTTCGCGGGCGTTGAGCACCCAGTCGCCGAGGAACGCGGTGTAGTGCTCGATGGCGGCGATGATCGCGACCCGTTCCATCAGCCACCACTTCCTGGCCCGGCCGGGCGGCAGGGTGCGGTCGCCGAGGAGCTTCTCGAAGAGCCAGTCGACCTGCGCGGTGTACGGCGTCGGGTCGAGCCCGAGTTTCCTCAGGTGCGGCAGCACGTCGTCGTGGGCCTGGGAGTGCATGGCCTCCTGGCCGATGAAGCCGATGACGTCCTCGCGCAGGCGCTCGTCGCGGATGTACGGCAGCACCTGCTTGTAGACGTGCACGAACCAGCGCTCGCCGGCCGGGAGCAGCAGGTGCAGCACGTTGATGGTGTGCGAGGTGAACGGGTCGCCCGGGACCCAGTGGAGCGGGGTGCCGTCCCACTCGAAGGCCACCTTGCGGGCCTTGAGCCCCGTCCGCTCGGACTCGATCGCGGCCGGTGCGGGCCGCCCCTGCTGCGTATTAGACATGGCGTCAATGTACTGACGAGTACGAGCGGGCAACAGGGTCGTGCGGCGGGTTTCTCGTCCCCCGCTCCGCCCGGGCACCGGGCGGGCAGCCCACCGGAAGGGGCCGGTCCGTGCCGCGCGGGCGCCCGGACCGGCCGCCTCTACCGCAGCGCCCCCACCCGCGCCACGCTCTCCACCCGGCCC
>NZ_VBVX01000045.1 GCF_005981925.1 Streptomyces albidochromogenes | reverse complement strand
GGGCGGGCACGGAGCACGAGGCGAGGCCCAGCCCGACGGCGAGAGCGGCCGTGGAGGTCAGCACCGCACGCCGCGCGGGGCGGGGCCCGGGCCGGTCGCGTACGTCGTCCGGGCGCACGGGGCGGCCCTCGTTCGTGCTGCCCACGGCCCCGCGCTCCGTCCCCTGGTGGCGCGGCCCGCCCCCCGTGGCCGGGCCGCGTGGGGGTAGACGACGCCCGGGGCGCCGGGGTTGCCCGGCCGGGGCACCCAGTTGGCCGCAGCGGCTCGCGGCGGTCGAGTGGCAGGGGCAGATCACCCTGCTTACGTTCGAGAAATGAATCTTCGTACTGCCGCGACAGCCGTGGTACTGGCTGCCGCCGCCTCCCTCCCGTTGTCCGGCGTCTCGTACGCGCAGCCCGACCTCGACTGCAGCGACTTCACCTATCAGGAGGAGGCGCAGGCGGAGTTCGACCGGGACCGGAGCGACCCGTACCGGCTCGACGAGGACCCCGGGGACGACGACGAGATCGCCTGCGAGGCGCTGCCGAGCAGGGGCGAGATCGGCACGGCCACGACCGCGCCCCGGCCGGCGGTCACCGTCACCACCACGACGACGGCGACGGCCCCCGCCTCACCCACGACACCGGCCGCCACGGCGACGGCCACGGCGTCGCCGGCGACCCCCACCGTCACCGCTTCGGCCACCACCGCCGCACCCGTTCAGCCCACCGCGTCCCCCACGCTCGGGGTCAGGGGCGGCGAGGGCGGGACCATGGAAGGCGGCAGCGACGCCACCGAGACCGCCCTGGGCATCGGACTCACGGCCGCCGCGGCGGCTCTGACGGTGGGCATGGTGGCCGCGCGCCGCCGCCGCCGTCAGGCGAAGGGCCTGTGACGCCGCTCCGGGCTCATGGGTAGCGGGGCCAGCCGTACACGAAGTCCTTCCGGGTCGCGTAGCGAGGGCCGTCCGGCGTCGAGTGGATGTCGGAGAGCACGGCGCCCGATCCGGTACGCGGATCGAAGATCGCGTTCCTCGACGGCGGCGATGAGCGTACGGGGATCGAAGGACCTCTGGCCCCAGCCGTACGCGGGACAGGGGCTCGGGCTGTGTTGCCAAAGTCCCGTCAGTCCTCGCTGAACAGCTCCTGCGCCGAGGTGGCGGTGATGGCCCGGTCGAACCAGACGCTGAGCGTGTCGAGGTCGGTGCAGTCGGTGATGCGGTCGCGGGCTTCCTCGGGGACCTCGATCCCTCGCTTGGTCAGCAGCAGCACGATGT
The DNA here is from genome assembly GCF_005981925.1 of Streptomyces albidochromogenes. Lineage (GTDB taxonomy): Bacteria > Actinomycetota > Actinomycetes > Streptomycetales > Streptomycetaceae > Streptomyces > Streptomyces albidochromogenes. The sequence continues at coordinate 28,931 of NZ_VBVX01000045.1, read as the reverse complement.
CCTCGGCCCGGCCCTCGGCCCGGCCCTCACCCCTTAGGCGCTGCGCGGTCTCCGAGCGGAAGAAGGAGAGGTCGACGGCCATCAGGTCCCTCCAGATCTGAGCTGCCGGGGCGGTGCCCAGGCCTTGTTCGGTGAGTTCGATGAAGATGCTCGCGGCGTCTTCGTCCACGGTTTTCAAGGCGGCGGCCAGCGCTCTCAGTATCGCACCGGCATCCGGGTCCTTCCCGTGTGTGATCGCGGAGAACGCGGCGAGAGGAATGTCGGCGGCGGCCGTGACGGGATCCTTGATCGCCGGCACGTTGTGCGGGCCGAGGACCAGGGGGCGCAGGGTCAGAGCGGGCCACTGCGGTGGGCCGATGTCGACCGGTGCAGAGGCCCATGCCGCGGTGTTCTTGTCCTGGCACACGACGAGGAGTACCGCCGGGACGCCGTATTTGGCGTTGAGGTGAGCCAGGTAGTACGCCCAGCTGGCAGGCTTGGCGGGGTCCTTCTTGCCTTGGGCCTCGACGGCCAGCAGGAAGCTGCTGTTTCGGCGGTGTCGAAGCGCAGGAGCGTGTCCACACGGCGTTCCAGTGGACTGTTCTCGGTGAGGTCGGTGGGGAGCAGGGAAACGGCGACGGGGTCGTCGAAAGGGAGCCCGAGTGTCCGGAAGGTGCGGGTGAAAACGCCCGGAGCCTCCTGGAAGATCCGGTGCATCGCCTCGTGCGAGGAACTGACCATGGCATATGACGCTATGGCCACGCCGCCCCGCGCTCGGCCGAATGAGGGCCCTTCACCCGCAAGGGGGAGAGGGGTGCGGCGCGCCCGGGCGGCATCGCGGTTTGACGTTCGTCACGCACGGGGTAATCTCTTGCGCCCGATTGGCGCGGGCTGTGCCCCGTATGGCAGACTGTCGGGGTTGCTCGGTTGAGTGCCGATGCTGCGCGCCTCCCGTCGGGAGGACCGGAAGCGAGTCCCACAGTACTCGTCGCCCTAACTGCCCCTCCGGGCAGCGCTGGGGCGGACGTACGGGAATCTTTCGGGAAGCGTCAGCGGGGCTGACACCAGGCACCCGGTGGGTGTTCTCCCCCCGGCTCGCGGTCGCGGACCGCATCCCCTGGCAGGGAAAACCTTCGGGATTTCTTACTGGCGAGGATGCGACACGCCCGACCGCGTGGGTCGGAGAAGAACCGTGCTGACACAGGCAGCCCCCGGGTCCCAGAGCGTTACGAGAGAACAGGACTACTAGGTAGCCATGGCGGGACAGAAGATCCGCATCCGGCTCAAGGCCTACGACCACGAGGTCATCGACTCTTCGGCGAAGAAGATCGTCGAGACGGTGACTCGCACTGGTGCGTCGGTCGCGGGCCCGGTGCCGCTGCCCACAGAGAAGAACGTGTACTGCGTCATCAAGTCGCCGCACAAGTACAAGGATTCTCGCGAGCACTTCGAGATGCGCACGCACAAGCGCCTCATCGACATCCTCGACCCCACCCCCAAGACCGTTGACTCGCTGATGCGCCTGGACCTTCCGGCCGGCGTTGACATCGAGATCAAGCTCTGAGGGGCGCGGAGATGGCTAAGCAGATTAAGGGAATCCTGGGCGAGAAGCTCGGCATGACCCAGGTCTGGGACGAGAACAACCGGGTCGTCCCGGTGACCGTCGTCAAGGCCGGGCCGAATGTCGTGACCCAGGTCCGCACGAACGACACCGACGGCTACGAGTCGGTCCAGATCGCCTTCGGCGAGATCGACCCTCGCAAGGTGAACAAGCCCCTCAAGGGCCACTTCGCCAAGGCCGACGTGACCCCGCGCCGCCACCTGGTGGAGCTCCGTACCTCCGACGCCAGCGAGTACACGCTCGGCCAGGAGATCACTGCCGAGGTGTTCGAGTCCGGCGTCAAGGTCGACGTCACGGGCAAGAGCAAGGGCAAGGGCTTCGCCGGTGTCATGAAGCGTCACAACTTCGCCGGTGGCAAGGCTTCCCACGGTGCCCACCGCGTGCACCGCAAGCCCGGTTCCATCGGTGGCTGTGCCACCCCCGGCCGTGTCTTCAAGGGCATGCGCATGGCGGGTCGTATGGGCAACGAGCGGGTCACCACCCAGAACCTGACCGTCCACGCCGTTGACGCCGAGAAGGGTCTGCTGCTCATCAAGGGCGCCGTCCCCGGCCCCAACGGTGGCCTCGTCCTGGTCCGCACCGCGGCCAAGGGGGTTTGAGGAACCGATGAGCACCATTGACATCCTTACGCCGGCAGGCGACAAGGCCGGGACCGTCGACCTCCCCGCGGAGATCTTCGACGCCAAGGTCAGCATCCCGCTGATCCACCAGGTCGTTGTCGCACAGCTGGCCGCTGCCCGTCAGGGCACGCACAAGACCAAGCGTCGCGGCGAAGTCCGTGGTGGCGGCAAGAAGCCGTACCGCCAGAAGGGCACCGGCCGCGCCCGTCAGGGTTCGACCCGCGCCCCGCAGTTCGCCGGCGGTGGCGTCGTCCACGGCCCGCAGCCGCGTGACTACTCGCAGCGCACGCCCAAGAAGATGAAGGCCGCCGCTCTGCGTGGCGCCCTCACCGACCGGGCTCGCAACGCTCGCATCCACGTCGTCTCCGGCGTGGTCGAGGGTGCGGTTTCCACGAAGGCCGCGAAGTCCCTGCTGGGCAAGGTCAGCGAGCGCAAGCACGTGCTCCTGGTCGCCGAGCGCTCGGACGAGGCCGCGTGGCTGTCCGCCCGCAACCTGCCCCAGGTGCACCTCCTGGAGCCGGGCCAGCTGAACACGTACGACGTGCTCGTCTCTGACGACGTGGTCTTCACCAAGGCCGCTTTCGAGTCTTTCGTGTCTGGCCCCACCAAGGCCGATGAGACCGAAGGGAGCGACGTCTGATGGCTGAGGCGACCGTAACCAGCAAGACCTTCACGGACCCGCGCGACGTCCTCGTCAAGCCGGTTGTTTCCGAGAAGAGCTACGCGCTGCTCGACGAGAACAAGTACACGTTCATCGTCGCGCCCGGCTCCAACAAGACGCAGATCAAGCAGGCCGTCCAGGCGGTCTTCGGGGTCAAGGTCACCGGGGTCAACACGATCAACCGGCAGGGTAAGCGCAAGCGCACCAAGACCGGCTTCGGCAAGCGCGCCGACACCAAGCGCGCCATCGTGACCCTCGCCGAGGGCGACCGTATCGACATCTTCGGCGGCCCGACCTCCTGACGGAGGTCGAGTCGTCCGGAATCGGACGAGGACTGAGAAATGGGAATCCGCAAGTACAAGCCGACTACGCCGGGCCGCCGTGGCTCCTCCGTAGCCGACTTTGTCGAGATCACGCGGTCCACGCCGGAGAAGTCGCTGGTCCGCCCCCTGCACAGCAAGGGCGGCCGTAACAACGCCGGTCGGATCACCGTTCGCCACCAGGGTGGCGGACACAAGCGTGCCTACCGCGTGATCGACTTCCGTCGTCACGACAAGGACGGCGTGCCGGCGAAGGTCGCTCACATCGAGTACGACCCGAACCGCACCGCGCGCATCGCGCTGCTGCACTACGCAGACGGCGAGAAGCGCTACATCATCGCACCGCGTGGCCTGTCGCAGGGTGACCGGATTGAGAACGGCCCCACGGCCGACATCAAGCCCGGCAACAACCTCGCGCTGCGCAACATCCCGGTCGGTACGACCATCCACGCCATCGAGCTGCGGCCCGGCGGCGGCGCGAAGTTCGCCCGTTCCGCGGGTGCCTCCGTGCAGCTGCTGGCGAAGGAGGGCACGATGGCCCACCTTCGTATGCCGTCCGGTGAGATCCGGCTGGTCGACGCCCGCTGCCGCGCCACGATCGGTGAGGTCGGCAACGCCGAGCAGTCGAACATCAACTGGGGCAAGGCCGGCCGTATGCGCTGGAAGGGCGTACGCCCGACCGTCCGCGGTGTCGCGATGAACCCGGTTGACCACCCGCACGGTGGTGGTGAGGGCAAGACTTCCGGTGGTCGCCACCCGGTCAGCCCGTGGGGTCAGAAGGAGGGTCGTACTCGCTCGCCGAAGAAGGCATCGAGCAAGTACATCGTCCGCCGCCGCAAGACGAACAAGAAGCGCTAGGAGCGGGTTTAGATGCCGCGCAGTCTCAAGAAGGGGCCCTTCGTCGACGGACACCTCGTAAAGAAGGTGGACGTACAGAACGAAGCAGGCACCAAGAACGTCATCAAGACCTGGTCCCGGCGCTCGATGATCATTCCCAGCATGCTGGGTCACACCATCGCGGTGCACAACGGCAAGATTCACGTCCCGGTGTTCGTCACCGAGTCGATGGTCGGCCACAAGCTCGGCGAGTTTGCGCCGACCCGCACCTTCCGCGGCCACGTCAAGGACGACCGCAAGTCGAAGCGCCGCTAAGGCGGGGTGCGATGACTATGAACGACACCGAAGGGACAACCATGGAAGCCAGGGCCCAGGCGCGGTACATCCGCGTCACGCCCATGAAGGCCCGCCGCGTGGTGGACCTTATCCGTGGCATGGATGCCACGGAGGCCCAGGCGGTCCTGCGTTTCGCCCCGCAGGCCGCCAGCGTGCCGGTCGGCAAGGTGCTTGACAGCGCCATTGCCAACGCCGCGCACAACTACGACCACACGGACGCCTCCTCGCTGGTCATCAGCGAGGCGTACGTCGACGAGGGCCCGACCCTGAAGCGGTTCCGTCCGCGCGCTCAGGGCCGTGCCTACCGGATCCGCAAGCGGACCAGCCACATCACCGTGGTCGTCAGCAGCAAGGAAGGTTCCCGGTAATGGGCCAGAAGGTAAACCCGCACGGGTTCCGGCTCGGCATCACCACGGACTTCAAGTCCCGTTGGTACGCCGACAAGCTGTACAAGGACTACGTCAAGGAAGACGTCGCCATCCGTCGGATGATGACGTCCGGCATGGAGCGCGCCGGCATCTCGAAGGTTGAGATCGAGCGCACCCGTGACCGCGTGCGTGTGGACATCCACACCGCTCGTCCGGGCATCGTCATCGGCCGCCGTGGCGCCGAGGCCGACCGCATCCGCGGCGACCTCGAGAAGCTCACGGGCAAGCAGGTCCAGCTGAACATCCTCGAGGTCAAGAACCCCGAGATGGACGCTCAGCTGGTCGCCCAGGCCGTTGCCGAGCAGCTCTCCTCCCGCGTCTCCTTCCGTCGCGCCATGCGTAAGAGCATGCAGGGCACGATGAAGGCCGGCGCCAAGGGCATCAAGATCCAGTGTGGTGGCCGTCTCGGCGGCGCCGAGATGTCCCGGTCCGAGTTCTACCGCGAGGGTCGTGTGCCGCTGCACACGCTGCGCGCGAACGTGGACTACGGCTTCTTCGAGGCCAAGACCACCTTCGGCCGTATCGGCGTGAAGGTCTGGATCTACAAGGGCGACGTCAAGAACATCGCCGAGGTCCGTGCCGAGAACGCCGCGGCCCGTGCGGGTAACCGCCCGGCCCGTGGTGGCGGCGCGGCCGACCGTCCGGCCGGTGGCCGTGGCGGACGTGGTGGCGAGCGTGGCGGCCGCGGCCGCAAGCCGCAGCAGGGCGCACCGGCAGCAGAGGCCCCCAAGGCCGACGCTCCCGCCGCCGCTGCTCCGGCTGAGAGCACCGGAACGGAGGCCTGACCGAAATGCTGATCCCTCGTAGGGTCAAGCACCGCAAGCAGCACCACCCCAAGCGCCGTGGTATGGCGAAGGGTGGCACTGAGGTCGCATTCGGCGAGTACGGCATCCAGGCGCTGACCCCGGCCTACGTGACGAACCGCCAGATCGAGGCTGCTCGTATCGCGATGACCCGCCACATCAAGCGTGGCGGCAAGGTCTGGATCAACATCTACCCGGACCGCCCCCTGACGAAGAAGCCTGCCGAGACCCGCATGGGTTCCGGTAAGGGTTCTCCCGAGTGGTGGATCGCGAACGTGCACCCGGGCCGGGTCATGTTCGAGCTGTCCTACCCGAACGAGAAGATTGCTCGTGAGGCGCTCACCCGCGCTGCTCACAAGCTTCCGATGAAGTGCCGGATTGTTCGGCGCGAGGCAGGTGAGTCGTGATGGCGGCCGGTACCAAGGCGACCGAGCTGCGCGAGCTCAACGACGAGGACCTCGTCGCGAAGCTCCGTGAGGCCAAGGAAGAACTGTTCAACCTCCGCTTCCAGGCGGCGACCGGACAGCTCGAGAACCACGGCCGGCTCAAGTCCGTCCGTAAGGACATCGCCCGGATCTACACCCTGATGCGCGAGCGCGAGCTGGGCATCGAGACGGTGGAGAGCGCCTGATGAGCGAGAAGAATGTGACTGAGACGACTGAGCAGCGCGGATTCCGCAAGACCCGTGAGGGTCTCGTCGTCAGCGACAAGATGGACAAGACTGTCGTCGTCGCTGTCGAGGATCGCGTCAAGCACGCCCTGTACGGCAAGGTCATCCGCCGTACGAACAAGCTCAAGGCTCACGACGAGTCCAACGCCGCCGGCGTCGGCGACCGCGTCCTCATCATGGAGACGCGTCCGCTGTCGGCGAGCAAGCGCTGGCGCATCGTCGAGATCCTCGAGAAGGCCAAGTAGGCAATTCCCGCAAGGGAATTCCGATAGACACGCCTTAGAGGGGTTTCCTTCTAAGTAGTTCCGCCAGGCTCGGCAGGGGCTTCAGCGATGAAGCCCCTGCCGGGAACCGGCAGACGATCAGGAGATAGACGTGATCCAGCAGGAGTCGCGACTGCGCGTCGCCGACAACACGGGTGCGAAGGAAATTCTCACCATCCGTGTTCTCGGTGGCTCGGGTCGCCGCTACGCGGGCATCGGCGACGTCATCGTCGCCACCGTCAAGGACGCGATCCCCGGCGGCAACGTGAAGAAGGGTGACGTCGTCAAGGCTGTCATCGTTCGCACCGTCAAGGAGCGCCGCCGCCAGGACGGCTCGTACATCCGCTTCGACGAGAACGCCGCTGTCATTCTCAAGAACGACGGCGACCCTCGTGGCACCCGTATCTTCGGCCCGGTGGGCCGTGAGCTGCGCGAGAAGAAGTTCATGAAGATCATCTCGCTCGCGCCGGAGGTGCTGTAAGCATGAAGATCAAGAAGGGCGACCTGGTTCAGGTCATCACCGGTAAGGACAAGGGCAAGCAGGGCAAGGTCATCGTGGCCTTCCCCCGCGAGAACCGCGTCCTCGTCGAGGGTGTCAACCGGGTCAAGAAGCACACCAAGGCCGGTCAGACCGCTCGCGGTTCGCAGACCGGTGGCATCGTGACGACCGAGGCCCCGGTCCACGTCAGCAACGTGCAGCTGGTTGTTGAGAAGGACGGCAAGAAGGTCGTTACTCGCGTCGGCTACCGCTTTGACGACGAGGGCAACAAGATCCGCGTTGCCAAGCGGACTGGTGAGGACATCTGATGACTACCACCACCGCGCCGCGTCTGAAGCTGCGCTACCGCGAGGAGATCGCGGGCAAGCTGCGTGAGGAGTTCTCGTACGAGAACGTCATGCAGATCCCCGGTCTCGTCAAGATCGTGGTCAACATGGGTGTGGGCGACGCCGCCCGCGACTCCAAGCTGATCGACGGCGCGATTCGCGACCTCACCACGATCACCGGCCAGAAGCCGGCCGTCACCAAGGCCCGGAAGTCCATCGCGCAGTTCAAGCTGCGCGAGGGTCAGCCGATCGGCTGCCACGTCACCCTCCGCGGTGACCGCATGTGGGAGTTCCTGGACCGTACGCTGTCGCTCGCGCTGCCGCGTATCCGTGACTTCCGTGGTCTGTCGCCGAAGCAGTTCGACGGCCGTGGCAACTACACGTTCGGTCTCACGGAGCAGGTCATGTTCCACGAGATCGACCAGGACAAGATCGACCGGGTCCGGGGCATGGACATCACCGTGGTCACCACGGCGACCAACGACGACGAGGGTCGTGCCCTCCTTCGTCACCTCGGCTTCCCGTTCAAGGAGAACTGACCGTGGCGAAGAAGGCCCTGATCGCTAAGGCGGCCCGCAAGCCGAAGTTCGCTGTGCGCGCGTACACGCGTTGCCAGCGCTGCGGCCGGCCGCACTCCGTCTACCGCAAGTTCGGCCTGTGCCGCGTGTGCCTTCGTGAGATGGCTCACCGTGGCGAGCTGCCGGGCGTGACCAAGAGCTCCTGGTAGTCCAGTACTGCCCTTCGGGCGTACGGATTTCCAGAGGCTCTCGGTAAGTATCTGGTCGGCAGGAGCCCGACACCGCATGCCGTAGGCTTGCGGGGTTGGGCGCCTGCCGCCCTGACCGACTTACTACGCCGTAGGTCCCCGCACCGCACCCGTCCCGCCACTGAGTGGGGAGAGGGATGGCGCATACAGGAAACCCCGGCGAGAGAGGCCGAAGGCCAATTCATGACCATGACTGATCCGATCGCGGACATGCTGACTCGTCTGCGTAACGCGAACTCGGCGTACCACGACACCGTGGCTATGCCGCACAGCAAGATCAAGTCGCACATCGCGGAGATCCTCCAGCAGGAGGGCTTCATCACCGGCTGGAAGGTCGAGGACGCCGAGGTCGGCAAGTCCCTCGTCCTCGAGCTGAAGTTCGGCCCGAACCGTGAGCGCTCCATCGCGGGCATCAAGCGGATTTCGAAGCCGGGTCTGCGCGTGTACGCGAAGTCCACCAACCTGCCGAAGGTTCTCGGCGGCCTGGGCGTGGCGATCATCTCCACGTCCCACGGTCTCCTGACCGGCCAGCAGGCAGGCAAGAAGGGCGTAGGTGGGGAAGTCCTCGCCTACGTCTGGTAGTCGGGAACGGAGGAAAAGCTAATGTCGCGAATCGGCAAGCTCCCCATCCAGGTTCCCGCCGGTGTGGACGTCACCATCGATGGCCGCACGGTCGCGGTGAAGGGCCCCAAGGGTTCCCTCACGCACACCGTCGCCGCGCCGATCGAGGTCACCAAGGGTGAGGACGGCGTGCTCAGCGTCACCCGCCCGAACGACGAGCGTCAGAACAAGGCCCTCCACGGCCTGTCCCGCACGCTGGTGGCGAACATGATCACCGGCGTGACCACGGGTTACACCAAGGCGCTCGAGATCAGCGGTGTCGGTTACCGCGTCCAGGCGAAGGGCTCCAACCTGGAGTTCGCCCTGGGCTACAGCCACCCGATCGTCGTTGAGGCCCCCGAGGGCATCACCTTCAAGGTCGAGTCGCCCACGAAGCTCAGCGTCGAGGGCATCGACAAGCAGAAGGTCGGCGAGGTCGCCGCTAACATCCGCAAGCTGCGGAAGCCCGACCCGTACAAGGCCAAGGGCGTCAAGTACGCCGGCGAGGTTATCCGCCGCAAGGTTGGAAAGGCGGGTAAGTAAGCCATGGCATACGGTGTAAAGATCGCCAAGGGTGACGCGTACAAGCGCGCTGCCATCAAGCGCCGCCACATCCGCGTCCGCAAGCACGTCTCCGGTACGCCGGAGCGTCCTCGCCTGGTCGTGACGCGCTCCAACCGCAACATCGTTGCTCAGGTCATCGACGACATCGCGGGCCACACGCTCGCGTCGGCGTCGACCCTGGACGCCTCGATCCGCGGTGGCGAGGCCGACAAGAGCGCCCAGGCCCAGCAGGTCGGCGCGCTTGTCGCCGAGCGTGCCAAGGCTGCCGGCGTCGAGGCCGTCGTGTTCGACCGTGGTGGCAACAGGTACGCCGGGCGCATTGCCGCTCTGGCTGACGCCGCCCGCGAAGCCGGGCTGAAGTTCTAAGCCCCGGTTCCGGGACTAACGGACGTAACAGAGAGAGGTAAATCCAATGGCTGGACCCCAGCGCCGCGGAAGCGGTGCCGGTGGCGGCGAGCGGCGGGACCGGAAGGGTCGCGACGGTGGCGCTGCCGCCGAGAAGACCGCTTACGTTGAGCGCGTTGTCGCGATCAACCGTGTCGCCAAGGTTGTCAAGGGTGGTCGCCGCTTTAGCTTCACCGCGCTGGTCGTGGTGGGCGACGGTGACGGCACTGTAGGCGTCGGATACGGCAAGGCCAAGGAAGTTCCCGCGGCCATTGCCAAGGGCGTTGAAGAGGCCAAGAAGAGCTTCTTCAAGGTTCCGCGCATCCAGGGCACCATCCCTCACCCGATTCAGGGCGAGAAGGCTGCGGGCGTCGTCCTGCTCAAGCCGGCTTCCCCCGGTACCGGCGTTATCGCCGGTGGCCCGGTGCGTGCCGTGCTCGAGTGCGCCGGCGTTCACGACATCCTGTCGAAGTCGCTCGGCTCGTCGAACCCCATCAACATCGTCCACGCGACTGTGACGGCCCTCAAGGGCCTGCAGCGTCCCGAGGAGATCGCGGCTCGCCGTGGTCTGCCCCTCGAGGACGTGGCCCCCGCGGCCCTGCTCCGTGCGCGTGCGGGAGCGGGTGCGTAATGGCCCGTCTCCAGATCACGCAGACGAAGTCGTACATCGGCAGCAAGCAGAACCACCGCGACACCCTGCGTTCGCTCGGGCTCAAGCGCCTGAACGACGTGGTTGTCAAGGAGGACCGCCCCGAGTTCCGCGGAATGGTTCACACCGTCCGCCACCTCGTGACGGTTGAGGAGGTCGACTGACATGGCGGAGAACAACCCGCTGAAGGTCCACAACCTCCGGCCCGCCCCGGGCGCCAAGACCGCCAAGACCCGTGTGGGTCGTGGTGAGGCGTCCAAGGGTAAGACCGCAGGTCGTGGTACCAAGGGCACCAAGGCCCGTTACCAGGTTCCGGAGCGCTTCGAGGGCGGGCAGATGCCCCTCCACATGCGTCTCCCGAAGCTCAAGGGCTTCAAGAACCCGTTCCGCACCGAGTACCAGGTCGTGAACCTGGACAAGCTCGCCGAGCTCTACCCGCAGGGTGGAGAGGTCACGGTGGCCGACCTGGTCGCCAAGGGTGCGGTGCGTAAGAACCAGCTCGTCAAGGTGCTCGGCGCCGGCGAGGTCTCCGTGGCGCTGACGGTGACGGTTGACGCCGCTTCCGCCTCCGCCAAGGAGAAGATCGCTGCCGCTGGCGGCACCGTCACCGAGCTCGTCTGAGAGACGAGCCCGATGGCTTGAACACCGACCGGGGATGCCTCCCAAAAGGGGCATCCCCGGTTGGTCGTTCCAAGGGGGGCATGGTCGCCGGTATGGTGGCGTGCACCGTTAACTTCCGTGCGGTGCGCCCGCACGGCTTTTGACTGCTTGTATTTGTGTACTAGTCGCAACTCGTTGTTCCGTCGGATTCGTCGATCCTCAATACCGTCACCTCTGACGCAGTAGCGCGGGGGTCGCAGGAGGCACCGTGCTCACCGCGTTCGCCCGGGCGTTCAAGACGCCCGACCTGCGCAAGAAGCTGCTCTTCACACTGGGCATCATCGTGCTGTACCGGCTCGGGGCCCATGTTCCGGTTCCAGGCGTCAACTACAAGAACGTTCAGACCTGTGTCGACCAGGCGCAGACGGGCGGGCTCTTCGGGCTCGTCAACCTGTTCAGCGGTGGCGCCCTGCTGCAGATCACGATCTTCGCGCTCGGCATCATGCCGTACATCACGGCGAGCATCATCCTGCAGCTGCTGACCGTGGTCATCCCGCGACTGGAGGCCCTCAAGAAGGAGGGACAGTCCGGTACGGCCAAGATCACGCAGTACACGCGTTATCTGACGGTCGCCCTGGCCGTGCTGCAGGGCACCGGCCTCGTGGCCACCGCCCGCAACGGCGCGATCTTCCAGGGCTGCCCTGTCGCCGGCCAGATCGTCCCCGACAAGTCGATCTTCGTGACGATCACCATGGTGATCACGATGACCGCGGGCACCGCGGCCGTCATGTGGCTCGGTGAGCTCGTCACCGACCGCGGCATCGGCAACGGCATGTCGATCCTGATGTTCATCTCGATCGCCGCCGGCTTCCCGGGCGCGCTGTGGGCCATCAAGAAGTCCGGAGAACTGGCCGACGGCTGGATCGAGTTCGGCATCGTGATCCTGGTCGGCTTCGCCATGGTGGGGCTCGTGGTCTTCGTCGAGCAGGCGCAGCGCAGGATCCCCGTCCAGTACGCGAAGCGCATGATCGGCCGCAAGTCCTACGGCGGTACGTCCACGTACATCCCGCTCAAGGTGAACCAGGCCGGTGTGATCCCGGTCATCTTCGCCTCGTCCCTGCTCTACATCCCCATGCTGATCGTCCAGTTCAGCGGTGGCGGGGCGAACTCCAGCTGGGGCACGTGGATTCAGGCGAACTTCGTGGACGGCAAGCCCATCTACATCGCCACGTACTTCCTGTTGATCGTGTTCTTCGCCTTCTTCTATGTGGCGATCTCGTTCAACCCCGAGGAAGTCGCCGACAACATGAAGAAGTATGGTGGCTTCATCCCGGGTATCCGGGCAGGTCGGCCTACCGCCGAGTACCTGAGCTACGTGCTCAACCGGATCACGTGGCCGGGCTCGCTGTATCTGGGTCTGATCGCTCTTGTGCCGACGATGGCGTTGGCGGGCTTCGGCGCGAACGCGGACTTCCCCTTCGGTGGAACAAGCATCCTGATCATCGTGGGTGTGGGTCTGGAGACCGTGAAGCAGATCGAGAGCCAGCTCCAGCAGCGCAATTACGAAGGGTTCCTCCGCTGATGCGAATCGTCCTCGTCGGGCCGCCCGGTGCGGGCAAGGGAACGCAGGCCGCGTTCCTTGCCAAGAACCTGCAGATCCCGCACATCTCCACGGGCGACCTCTTCCGCGCCAACATCAGCCAGGGCACGGAGCTGGGCAAGCAGGCGAAGGCGTTCATGGACGCCGGCAACCTGGTGCCGGACGAGGTCACCATCGGGATGGCCAAGGACCGCATGGCCCAGGCCGACGCCGAGGGCGGGTTCCTGCTGGACGGCTTCCCGCGGAACGTGTCGCAGGCCGTGGCGCTCGACGAGTCCCTGAAGGCCGAGGGACAGCAGCTCGACGGCGTGCTGGACCTGGAAGTCCCCGAGGACGAGGTCGTCAAGCGCATCGCGGGCCGCCGTACCTGCCGCAAGGACTCCAGCCACGTCTTCCACGTGACGTACAGCCCGCCCGAGCAGGACGGCGTATGCGACGTCTGTGGCGGCGAGCTGTACCAGCGCGGCGACGACACCGAGGAAACGGTGCGCCGCCGGCTGGAGGTCTACCACAGCGAGACCGAGCCGATCATCGACCACTACAAGGCTCAGGGCCTGGTGGTCACCATCTCCGCGCTGGGCAAGGTCGAAGAAGTGACCAAGCGCGCGATGGAAGCCCTGAAGAAGTCCTCCGCCGAGGGCTGATCGAGCAAGCAGTACGACGGTTGCGGCCGCGGTGTCCGAGAGGCGCCGCGGCCGTACTGTTGAGCGCACAAGCGCGTGGTACGCAGTACGTGGTAGGCAGTGACAGCGAAGGTGGAAGGCACACACATGGTGGAGATCAAGACCCCGGGGCAGATCGCGAAGATGCGCGAGGCGGGGCTGGTCGTCGCCGCCGTCCACGCGGCCACCCGGGAGGCGGCCGTTCCGGGCGCCACCACCAGGGATCTGGACGAGGTGTCCCGCAAGGTGCTCGCCGAGCACGGCGCGAAGTCGAACTTCCTCGGGTACGGCGGCTTCCCCGCCACCATCTGCACCTCGGTCAACGAGGTCGTCGTCCACGGCATCCCGGACGAGAAGACGGTCCTGAAGGACGGCGACATCATCTCGATCGACGCCGGCGCGATCGTCGACGGCTGGCACGGCGACGCGGCGTACACCGCCTTCGTCGGCACCGGGCACGCGCCCGAGCTGATCGAGCTCTCCCGGGTGACCGAGGAGTCGATGTGGGCCGGCCTCGCCGCGATGAAGCTGGGCAACCGGCTGGTCGACATCTCCAAGGCGATCGAGTCGTACATCCGCCGCCAGCCGCGTCCGGCGACCGGCAAGTACGGGATCATCGAGGACTACGGCGGCCACGGCATCGGCTCCGAGATGCACATGGACCCGCACCTGCTGAACTACGTCACGCGCAAGCGCGGCAAGGGCCCGAAGCTGGTCCCCGGCTTCTGCCTGGCGATCGAGCCGATGGTGAGCCTCGGCACGGCGCAGACGGATGTCCTGGAGGACAACTGGACCGTCGTCACCACCGACGGCACCTGGTCCTCGCACTGGGAGCACTCGGTCGCGCTGACGGAGGAGGGACCGCTGGTCCTGACCGCCGTCGACGGCGGCAAGGCGAAGCTGGCGGAGTACGGGATCACGGCGGCCCCCGATCCGCTGGGCTGAGCCGAGCCGCCCGAACAGCGTAATGATCTTGACTGTTGGGCACACTTGCCGGATTCGTCTTTTCCGGGTGCCTGACGTAGACTGACTCGTCGGCTCGCGTGTACCCGTATGCCTGCATACGGGCTCGTGAGTCGATCAAGGTAGCCGATTCGAAGGGCGAAGCGTGGCCAAGAAGCAAGGTGCCATCGAAATCGAGGGCACCGTGATCGAGTCCCTCCCGAACGCAATGTTCAAGGTGGAACTTCAGAACGGTCACAAAGTCCTAGCGCACATCAGCGGCAAGATGCGTATGCACTACATCCGCATCCTCCCGGATGACCGGGTCGTGGTGGAGCTGTCTCCGTACGACCTGACGCGTGGCCGGATCGTCTACCGGTACAAGTAGATCTTGCCCGCGCCCCGTGTCTCACGGGGTGGTGGCACTGACCCGGAGAACCTCACATCCCATGAAGGTCAAGCCGAGCGTCAAGAAGATCTGCGACAAGTGCAAGGTGATCCGCCGTCACGGCCGGGTCATGGTCATCTGCGACAACCTGCGCCACAAGCAGCGCCAGGGCTGACGCACGACCCCCTGCATCTCGCAGAACTTCGCGCGACGCACGTAAGAAACGTAATTACGCAGAACCCAGTACCCACGGGTGCTGACACCTCCGGCGGAGGCCGGGGACCTGGAACGTACCGCTCTCTTGAGATGAGAGGGGTCGGCGGCCACGGAACGGTTCTGCGGAAGACCTCCGAGCAAACAGGAGCCATGCATGGCACGCCTTGAAGGCGTTGACCTCCCGCGCGAAAAGCGTATCGAGGTCGCCCTTACCTACGTCTTCGGCATCGGTCGCACCCGTGCCAAGGAGACCCTCGCCGCCACCGGCGTGAACCCCGACACGCGCGTTCGCGACCTCGGCGAGGAAGACCTCGTCAAGATCCGCGAGTACGTCGACGTGAACTTCAAGACCGAGGGTGACCTCCGTCGCGAGGTGCAGGCCGACATCCGCCGCAAGGTCGAGATCGGCTGCTACCAGGGTCTGCGTCACCGTCGCGGCCTGCCGGTCCACGGTCAGCGCACCAGCACCAACGCTCGTACCCGCAAGGGTCCGCGTCGCGCCATCGCCGGTAAGAAGAAGCCGGGCAAGAAGTAGTCCTCAGCCGGACGCTCATCAGCGGTCTTCGCTGTAGGACCGACCACCTCCCGTAGGAGATATAGATGCCCCCCAAGGGTCGTCAGGGCGCCGCCAAGAAGGTGCGCCGCAAGGAAAAGAAGAACGTCGCTCACGGGCACGCCCACATCAAGAGCACGTTCAACAACACGATCGTCTCGATCACCGACCCCACGGGCAACGTGATCTCCTGGGCCTCCGCCGGCCACGTCGGCTTCAAGGGCTCGCGCAAGTCCACCCCCTTCGCCGCGCAGATGGCCGCCGAGTCGGCCGCCCGCCGCGCGCAGGAGCACGGCATGCGCAAGGTCGACGTCTTCGTCAAGGGTCCCGGCTCCGGCCGTGAGACCGCGATCCGCTCCCTCCAGGCCACCGGCCTCGAGGTCGGCTCGATCCAGGACGTCACCCCCACCCCGCACAACGGATGCCGGCCGCCCAAGCGTCGCCGCGTCTGATTCAGGTTGTTGCAGTGCGTGACGAGTGAAGACCGACCTTCACTCCGACCGCGTTGTACTCGGGCGGTACGGTCCTTCGGGCCGTGCCGCCCGTACCCTTGTAGTAGTTGGCATCAAATAGTGGGTGCCAAGACTGGAGGCATTTCTCATGCTTATCGCTCAGCGTCCGTCGCTGACCGAAGAGGTCGTCGACGAGTACCGCTCGCGGTTCGTGATCGAGCCCCTCGAGCCGGGCTTCGGTTACACCCTCGGTAACTCCCTTCGCCGTACGCTCCTCTCCTCGATCCCCGGTGCCGCTGTCACCAGCATCCGGATCGACGGCGTCTTGCACGAGTTCACCACCGTGCCGGGTGTCAAGGAGGACGTCACCGACCTCATCCTGAACATCAAGCAGCTGGTGGTTTCCAGCGAGCACGACGAGCCCGTCGTGATGTACCTGCGCAAGCAGGGCCCGGGCCTGGTCACCGCCGCTGACATCGCCCCGCCGGCCGGCGTCGAGGTGCACAACCCCGACCTGGTGCTCGCCACGCTCAACGGCAAGGGCAAGCTGGAGATGGAGCTGACCGTCGAGCGCGGTCGCGGCTACGTCTCCGCCGTCCAGAACAAGCAGGTGGGCCAGGAGATCGGCCGTATCCCGGTCGACTCCATCTACTCGCCGGTGCTCAAGGTCACGTACAAGGTCGAGGCGACCCGTGTCGAGCAGCGCACCGACTTCGACAAGCTGATCGTCGACGTCGAGACCAAGCAGGCCATGCGCCCGCGCGACGCCATGGCGTCCGCCGGTAAGACCCTGGTCGAGCTGTTCGGTCTGGCGCGCGAGCTCAACATCGACGCCGAGGGCATCGACATGGGCCCGTCCCCCACGGACGCCGCCCTCGCCGCCGACCTGGCGCTGCCGATCGAGGAGCTCGAGCTCACCGTTCGTTCGTACAACTGCCTCAAGCGTGAGGGCATCCACTCCGTGGGTGAGCTCGTGGCGCGCTCCGAGGCCGACCTGCTCGACATCCGCAACTTCGGTGCGAAGTCGATCGACGAGGTCAAGGCGAAGCTGGCCGGCATGGGCCTGGCCCTCAAGGACAGCCCGCCCGGATTCGACCCGACCGCCGCCGCCGACGCCTTCGGCGCCGACGACGACGCGGACGCCGGTTTCGTCGAGACCGAGCAGTACTAGAAACTTCCGGCGGGCAGCAGCTCGCCGGTAACTGACACCGGTACCTGATACGGCCGGTGCAGACACGAGGAGAAACACCATGCCGCGTCCCGCAAAGGGTGCCCGTCTGGGCGGCAGCGCCGCGCACGAGCGTCTGCTTCTCGCCAACCTGGCGAAGTCGCTGTTCGAGCACGGCCGCATCACGACGACCGAGGCCAAGGCCCGCCGCCTGCGCCCCGTCGCCGAGCGTCTGGTCACCAAGGCGAAGAAGGGCGACATCCACAACCGTCGCCTGGTGCTGCAGACGATCACGGACAAGAGCGTCGTTCACACGCTCTTCACCGAGATCGCCCCGCGGTACGAGAACCGCCCCGGTGGTTACACCCGCATCACGAAGATCGGCAACCGTCGTGGCGACAACGCCCCGATGGCGGTCATCGAGCTGGTCGAGGCCCTGACCGTGGCCCAGGAGGCCACCGGTGAGGCCGAGGCCGCGACGAAGCGCGCGGTGAAGGAAGACGCAGCCAAGAAGGACGAGGCTGCTCAGGACGACGCTCCGGCCGCCGAGGCTGCCGAGGGCGAGTCCAAGGACGCCTGAGCGTTCTGACTCCACTGGGCGGGCCCGCATCACCCTTCGGGGCGGTGCGGGCCCGCTCCGTTTTGCTGCTTTGAGAGGATGCGCTGGTGAGCGAGGACATTGAGGGTGCGGCGCCGGGGTTCGTGCGGGTCCGGCTGGATCTCTCGTACGACGGCAAGGACTTCTCCGGCTGGGCGAAGCAGACCGAGCGGCGCACGGTCCAGGGCGAGCTGGAGAGCGCGCTGCGGACCGTGACGCGGTCCTCGCGGACGTACGAGCTGACGGTCGCCGGGCGTACGGACTCGGGCGTGCACGCGCGCGGCCAGGTCGCGCACGTCGATCTGCCCGAGGACGTCTGGGCCGAGCACCACGACAAGCTGCTGCGGCGGCTCGCGGGGCGGCTGCCGCACGACGTACGGGTCTGGAAGGTCGCCGAGGCCCCCGCCGGGTTCAACGCCCGGTTCGCGGCCGTCTGGCGGCGGTACGCGTACCGCGTGACGGACGACCCGGGGGGCGTCGACCCGCTGCTGCGCGGGCATGTCCTGTGGCACGACTGGCCGTTGGACGTCGATGCCATGAACCGGGCGGCCGAGCGGCTGGTCGGCGAGCACGACTTCGCGGCGTACTGCAAGAGGCGCGAGGGCGCGACGACCATCCGCACCCTCCAGCAGCTGAGCTGGGAGCGCGGGGCGGACGGGATCATCACCGCGACCGTGCGCGCCGACGCCTTCTGCCACAACATGGTGCGCTCGCTGGTCGGCGCGATGCTGTTCGTCGGTGACGGGCACCGGGACGCGGACTGGCCGGGGAAGGTGCTGGCCGCGGGCGTACGGGACTCGTCGGTCCATGTCGTACGCCCGCACGGCCTCACCCTGGAGGAAGTCGGCTACCCCGCCGACGCGTTGCTGGCGGAGCGGGCCCGGCAGGCCCGCGCCATGCGGACCCTGCCCGGCTCAGGAGCCGGCGGCGGCTGCTGCTGACGCCTGGACCTTGCCGCGCTGGTGGATCTGGCGGAACGTGAACTCCGCCAGGTCGTCGCCGGCCGTGTAGACGCCCTTGTCGGTCGTGACGACGTTCCTGCCGCTGGTGAAGCCGCCCACCGTGAAGTAGGCGTAGCGGCCGTAGGCGTTGGTGGTCTTGCGGCAGATCGCGCCGGCCCGGCAGAAGGTCGGGACGCCGGCGCCGGGGAGGGAGGCGAGGCCGCCGCTCGCCTGCTCCTTGGCCTTAGACGCCTGGGCGGCGGTGTCGAAGACGGCCACGCCGACGGTGACGGCGACGCCGTTCGTGGAGTACGTGGCGCGGATGAGCTGGTCGCAGCCGTTGCTGGTCAGTACGGCGCCCAGCGCGCCCTGGGCGCCGGCGGAGCAGGTGGTCGTGCTGTTCGTGGCGCCCTTGGCGTACGCGCGGTCGCCGAACTTCAGCTTCTTGCCGGGGAAGAGGGAGTCGGCGCTCAGCGGCAGCTTGTCCTTCTGCGCGCTGGAGATGAAGTCCCTCGGGTTCGGCGGGGGCGGCGGTGCCTGGGACGAGAACGAGGGGCCCGGCTGCGCGGACCCGGTCGGCAGCGTCTCGGGGGTCGGCAGCCCGCTCGCGGAGGTGGTGGTGCCGTTGCCCGGGTCGTTGCTGTTCGTGGTGACGACGGCGGTGGCGACGATGGCGCCGACCACGGCGGTCGCCAGTACGCCGCCGCCGATGTACATCCAGCGCCTGCGGCGGGCGCGGGCGGCGGAGGCGTCGGCGAGCGCCGCCCAGTCCGGTGTGTCGGACGTCGAGTGTGTTCCGTACGGATCCTGAGGGCTCTGCTGTCCCTCGGGGCCACCCCAGGAGGGCCCCCCTTGCCCAAAGCTCATGCCGCGCATCCTAATCCGGTTGGGTGATGCGGCGGACGGCGGCGAGAATGCGGTGCATGGGACATCTTGAGGCCGCACACGTCGAGTACTACCTGCCGGACGGGCGGCCGTTGCTCGGCGACGTCTCCTTCCGGGTGGGCGAGGGCGCCGTCGTGGCCCTGGTCGGGCCCAACGGGGCGGGCAAGACGACCCTGCTGCGCCTGATCTCCCGGGAGCTCCAGCCGCACGGCGGGACGGTCACGGTGAGCGGCGGTCTCGGGGTGATGGGCCAGTTCGTGGGGTCCGTACAGGACGAGCGGACGGTGCGGGACCTGCTGGTCTCGGTGTCCCCGGACCGGATCCGGGCCGCGGCCGCCGCCGTCGACCGGGCCGAGCACGGTCTCCTGACCGTGGACGACGAGAAGGCGCAGATGGCCTACGCGCAGGCGCTGTCCGACTGGGCGGAGGTCGGCGGGTACGACGCCGAGACCGTCTGGGACATGTGCTCCATGGCGGCGCTGGGGATCGGGTACGACAAGGCGCAGTTCCGCGAGGTGCGCACGCTGAGCGGCGGTGAGCAGAAGCGGCTCGTGCTGGAGGCGCTGCTGCGGGGGCCCGACGAGGTGCTGCTGCTGGACGAGCCGGACAACTATCTGGACGTGCCGGGCAAGCGGTGGCTGGAGGAGCGGCTGAAGGAGACCCGCAAGACGGTCTTCTTCGTCTCCCACGACCGCGAGCTCCTCTCCCGGGCCGCCGAGAAGATCGTGAGCCTGGAGCCGGGGCCGACCGGCGCCGACGCGTGGGTGCACGGCGCCGGGTTCGCCACCTTCCACGAGGCGCGGGCCGAGCGGTTCGCGCGCTTCGAGGAGCTCCTGCGCCGGTGGGAGGAGGAGCGCGCGCGGCTGAAGGCGCTGGTGCTGCGGCTGCGCGGGCAGGCCGCGAGCAGCCCCGACATGGCTTCGCGGTACCGGGCCATGCGGACGCGGTTCGAGAAGTTCGAGGAGGCGGGGCCCCCGCCGGAGCCGCCGCGCAAGCAGGACATCCGGATGCGGCTGCGGGGCGGGCGCACCGGCGTGCGGGCCGTGGTGTGCGAGGGGCTGGAGCTCACCGGGCTGATGAAGCCGTTCGACCTGGAGGTGTACTACGGGGAGCGGGTCGCCGTGCTCGGGTCGAACGGCTCCGGCAAGTCGCACTTCCTGCGGCTGCTCGCGGGGGAGGACGTCCGGCACACGGGGGAGTGGAAGCTGGGCGCGCGGGTGGTGGCCGGGCACTTCGCGCAGACGCACGCGCATCCCGAGCTGGTCGGGCGCACGCTCGTCGACATCCTGTGGTCCGAGCACTCCAAGGACCGGGGCGGAGCCATGGGCGCCCTGCGGCGGTACGAGCTGGAGCGCCAGGGGGACCAGGCGTTCGACCGGCTGTCGGGCGGGCAGCAGGCCCGGTTCCAGATCCTGCTGATGGAGCTGGAGGGGACGACCGCGCTGCTGCTGGACGAGCCGACGGACAACCTCGACCTGGAGTCCGCCGAGGCGCTCCAGGAGGGGCTGGACGCGTACGACGGGACGGTCCTCGCCGTCACCCACGACCGGTGGTTCGCGAAGTCCTTCGACCGGTACCTGGTCTTCGGGTCGGACGGGGTCGTACGGGAGACGGCGGAGCCGGTGTGGGACGAGCGCCGGGTGGACCGGGCGAGGTAGGCGGCCGGATGGCCCGAGGGGGGTACCGGCGGGCCCCCGCCGGGCCGTTTTGACCCGTACGGGGGCAGGCGGGTAAGCTTCCAGTTCGTTATGCGTATTGGCTTGGTCGTTCTCACGCGAGGGGCCCTTACGCCGGTCCACAGGGCCGATGACCAGCGGCAGGCAGACGGGTTGCGTCCCCGAATGCGGCCAAGGCTGTCGTGATCGTCCCAGTGGCCTTGTCAGGACCCACTCACTGAAGAAGCGAAGGCTACGACCGTGCGTACGTACAGCCCCAAGCCCGGCGATGTCACGCGCCAGTGGCACATCATCGACGCGCAGGACATCGTCCTGGGCCGTCTGGCGACGACTGCCGCCAACCTCCTGCGGGGCAAGCACAAGGCGATTTACGCCCCGCACATGGACATGGGTGACTTCGTCATCATTGTCAACGCCGACAAGGTTCACCTGTCCGGCAACAAGAAGACCCAGAAGATGGCGTACCGCCACTCCGGTTTCCCGGGCGGTCTCCGTTCGGTGCGCTACGACGAGCTCCTGGCGAAGAACCCCGAGAAGGCCGTCGAGAAGGCCATCAAGGGCATGATCCCCAAGAACACCCTGGGGCGTCAGATGCTTTCCAAGCTGAAGGTCTACGCAGGTCCCGAGCACCCGCACGCTGCCCAGCAGCCGGTGCCGTTCGAGATCACCCAGGTCGCGCAGTAGTTCCGGCCACACCCCCTAAGAACGAAAGAAATCTGAGGAGAATCGTGGCCGAGACCACTGTTGAGACGCCCGTCGAGGGTTCCGAGGCCGAAGAGACCTTCGCCGAGGTGACCACCTTCGAGTCCGAGGTTCCCGTCGAGGGCGAGTACACCAGCGAGTCCCTCGCGGGCCGCTTCGGTGACCCGCAGCCGGCGGCCGGCCTGGGCCGTCGCAAGAACGCCATCGCCCGCGTCCGGATCGTTCCGGGCACCGGCAAGTGGAAGATCAACGGGCGTACGCTCGAGGACTACTTCCCGAACAAGGTCCACCAGCAGGAAGTCAACGAGCCCTTCAAGGTGCTCGAGCTCGACGGCCGCTACGACGTCATCGCCCGCATCGCGGGTGGCGGTGTCTCCGGTCAGGCCGGTGCGCTCCGTCTCGGTGTCGCCCGCGCGCTGAACGAGGCCGACGTGGACAACAACCGCGCCACGCTGAAGAAGGCCGGCTTCCTCTCCCGCGACGACCGTGCGGTCGAGCGCAAGAAGGCCGGTCTCAAGAAGGCCCGTAAGGCACCGCAGTACAGCAAGCGCTAATCCGCCTGCTCGCCTGCATCAGACGTTCGCCCCGGCGGCACCTCGTGTGCTGCCGGGGCGTTCGTTTATCGCTTTGTAGCCACCTTGCATTTTCGGAGCATTTTCGGAGGACACCAGTGGGACGACTCTTCGGCACTGACGGTGTGCGCGGCGTCGCCAACGCGGACCTGACGGCCGAGCTGGCGCTCGGTCTGTCGGTCGCTGCGGCGCATGTGCTCGCCGAGGCGGGCACCTTTGAGGGGCATCGGCCGACCGCCGTGGTCGGACGCGACCCGCGTGCGTCGGGGGAGTTTCTGGAGGCCGCCGTCGTGGCGGGTCTGGCCAGCGCGGGCGTCGACGTGCGGCGGGTGGGCGTACTGCCCACGCCCGCGGTCGCGTACCTGACCGGGGCGCTCGGGGCCGATCTCGGCGTCATGCTCTCCGCGAGCCACAACGCCATGCCGGACAACGGTGTCAAGTTCTTCGCGCGCGGCGGGCACAAGCTGGCCGACGAGCTGGAGCACCGGATCGAGGCCGTGTACGAGCAGCACCGCACCGGAGAGCCCTGGGCGCGGCCGACCGGCGCGGGCGTCGGCCGGGTCACCGACTACGACGCGGGCTTCGACCGGTACATCGCCCACCTGATCGGTGTCCTGCCGAACCGGCTCGACGGGATCAAGGTCGTCCTCGACGAGGCGCACGGCGCCGCCTCGCGCGTCTCCCCCGAGGCCTTCGCCCGGGCCGGCGCCGAGATCGTCACGATCGGCGCCGACCCGGACGGGCTGAACATCAACGACGGGTGCGGCTCCACGCATCTGGAGATGCTCCAGGCCGCCGTCGTCGAGCACGGCGCCGATCTCGGCATCGCGCACGACGGCGACGCCGACCGGTGCCTGGCCGTGGACGCCGAGGGCCGCGAGGTCGACGGCGACCAGATCCTCGCCGTGCTCGCCCTCGCCATGCGCGAGGCCGGTCAGCTGCGCAAGAACACCGTGGTCGGCACCGTCATGTCGAACCTCGGCTTCAAACTGGCCATGGAGCGCGAGGGCATCGAGCTCGTACAGACCGCCGTCGGCGACCGGTACGTACTGGAGTCGATGAAGGCCGAGGGGTACGCGCTGGGCGGCGAGCAGTCCGGGCACGTGATCGTGCTGGACCACGCCACCACCGGCGACGGCACCCTGACCGGTCTGATGCTGGCCGCGCGGGTGGCGGCCACCGGGCGTACGCTCGCGGACCTCGCCGGGGTCATGAGCAGGCTGCCGCAGATCCTCGTCAATGTGCCGGACGTCGACAAGTCGCGCGTCACCACCTCCGCCGAGCTGGCGACGGCCGTCGCCGACGCCGAGCGCGAACTGGGCGCCACGGGCCGGGTGCTGCTGCGTCCCTCGGGGACCGAGCCGCTGGTGCGGGTCATGGTCGAGGCGGCCGACATCGAGCAGGCGAAGGCGGTCGCGGGGCGGCTCGCCGACGTGGTGAAGTCCGCGCTCGGTTAGTCCGCGCTCGGTTAGTCCGCGCCCGGTTGGTCCGCCCTCGGCTGGTGCGCGCCTCTCAGGCGCTGTCGCGTACGGTGCGCTCGCGCTGCCTGGCCCAGAAGAACTTCTGGGCGAGCAGCGTGAGCGTACCGGCGACGACGATGCCGAGCAGGTTCAGCAGGAGCTGCTCGGAGGAGCCCCAGGTCTGGCCCACGTCGCCGTAGCTCAGCGCCACCGCCGCGTTGGCCGCGGCCGGGACCGTCGTCACCGAGATGGCCACCCCCACGAGGGCGCCGGACTTCGCCGACGTGAGGGACAGCATCCCGGCGGCGCCGGCCAGTACCGCCACGACGAACGAGAACCAGTCGGGGGCGTAGACGAAGCCGGTGTTCGGGCGCTCGGCGTCCAGTTTCGCCTCGGTGAACAGGCCCGTCGCGTCCATGAAGAGGCTGAAGACGACGGTGACCGCCATGGCCACCGCGAAGCCCACGATCAGCGCGGTGAACGAGCGCCACGCCAGCTTCGGCGCGCGCCGCACCAGCGCCGTGCAGAAGCCGGCCAGCGGGCCGAACTCCGGACCCACCGCCATGGCGCCCACGATCAGGATCGCGTTGTCGAGCACCACTCCGCAGGCCGCGATCATCGTCGCCAGCGACAGGAACGCGATGTAGGTGACGGAGAGCGTCGACTCCTCGTGGGTCGCGTCCGTCAGCTGCTCCCACAGCACCGCGTCCGCGCCCTCGCCCGGCGCTGCCTTCTCCGCCCGGTCGGCGCGCTCGGACAGCGACAGGTCGATGTTCTCGACGGCGATCGAACCGCACTCGTCGATGCCGAGGGCGCGCAGGGCGGAGATGAGGTCGTCGCCTGCCTCGCGCGCCACGTCGCACATCACGAGGTCGCCCGCCGGGTCGCGGGCCGCCCCGGGGACCACGGCGAGGTGCGTCGTGCCGGTCGTGCGCTCCACCGTTCTCACGACCTCGTCGGTGCGGTCGGCGGGGACGATCAGGCGCAGGTGCAGCACGGGGCGTACTCCTCAGAGTTTGCGGAGCGACAGGCGCTGGACCTTGTGGTCGGGGCCCTTGCGCACCACCAGCGTGGCGCGGCCGCGCGTGGGCGCCACGTTCTCCAGCAGGTTGGGCTTGTTGATGGTCCGCCACATCGTACGGGCGTACTCCAGGGCCTCCTCCTCGGAGACCTGGGTGTACTTCCTGAAGTACGACGAGGGGTCCTGGAACGCCGTCGCGCGCAGCTTGCGGAAGCGGCCCAGGTACCAGCTCTCGATGTCCTCGGCGCGGGCGTCGACGTACACGCTGAAGTCGAAGTAGTCGGCGAGACCGACGCGGGTGCGGCCGTCCTTGCCGGGCAGCGCGGGCTGCAGGACGTTCAGGCCCTCGACGATCAGGATGTCCGGGCGGCGGATCGTGAGGCGCTCGCCCGGCACGATGTCGTAGATCAGGTGGGAGTAGACGGGCGCCGTGACCTCGTCCTTGCCGGCCTTGATGTCGGCGACGAAGCGGGTGAGGGCGCGCCGGTCGTACGACTCGGGGAAGCCCTTGCGGCCCGTCAGGCCGCGCCGCTTCAGCTCCTCCATGGGGTAGAGGAAGCCGTCGGTGGTCAGCAGCTCCACGCGCGGGTGCTCCGGCCAGCGGGCCAGCAGCGCCTGGAGGAGGCGGGCGACGGTCGACTTGCCCACGGCGACGCTGCCGGCGACCCCTATGACGAAGGGGGTGCCGCGCTGGGAGCCGTGGCCGTCGCCGCCGTCGCCCAGGAAGGTGTTCAAGGCGCCGCGCAGACCGGAGGTCGCCTGCACGTACAGGTTGAGCAGGCGGGACAGCGGGAGGTAGACGTCCCGCACCTCGTCGAGGTCGATGACGTCGCCCAGGCCGCGCAGCTGTTCGAGCTCCTCCGCCGTGAGGGGCAGTGGGGTCTTCTCGCGCAGCGCGCTCCACTCCGCCCTGGTGAGGTCCAGGTACGGCGAGGCGTCAGGCCGACGCGGGGAGCTTCGTGGCGGCGAAGTGATCACATCAACATTGTCGGGTCTGGGGGGACGTCGTGGGTGGTGTGCTCGGTCACGTGGGGGCGTCGGCCGTAGGGTGCGGACATGTGCGGAATCGTGGGGTACGTCGGCGGGCAGTCGGCGCTTGATGTTGTCGTCGCGGGACTGAAGCGGCTGGAGTACCGGGGTTACGACTCGGCGGGTGTGGCCGTCCTCGCCGACGGCGGGCTGGCCGCGGCGAAGAAGGCGGGCAAGCTCGTCAACCTGGAGAAGGAGCTCGTGGGGCGGCCGCTGCCGGCCGGAGCCACGGGCATCGGACACACCCGGTGGGCCACCCACGGCGGTCCCACCGACACCAACGCGCACCCGCACCTGGACAACGCGGGACGCGTCGCCGTCGTGCACAACGGGATCATCGAGAACTTCGCCGAGCTGCGGGCCGAGCTGGCCGAGCGCGGCCACGCGCTGGTGTCGGAGACCGACACGGAGGTGGTGGCGCACCTGCTCGCCGAGTCCTTCTCCTCGTGCGGGGACCTGGCGGAGTCGATGCGGCTGGTGTGCCGGCGGCTCGACGGTGCGTTCACGCTGGTCGCCGTGCACGCGGACGAGCCCGACGTGGTGGTGGGGGCGCGGCGGAACTCGCCGCTGGTGGTGGGCCTCGGCGAGGGGGAGGCATTCCTCGCCTCCGACGTCGCCGCCTTCATCGCGTACACGCGCTCGGCGATCGAGCTGGGGCAGGACCAGGTGGTCGAACTGCGGCGGGACGGCGACGGCGGCGGGGCGGCCGGGGTGTCGGTGGCGGTCACCGACTTCCACGGCGCCCCCGGCGAGGCGCGGTCGTACCACATCGACTGGGACTCCTCCGCCGCCGAGAAGGGCGGCTACGACTACTTCATGCTGAAGGAGATCGCCGAGCAGCCGAAGGCGGTCGCCGACACGCTGCTGGGGCGGATCGATCCGGCCGGGTCCCTGACGCTGGACGAGGTGCGGATCCCCGACTCCGTGCTGCGGGAGATCGACAAGATCGTGGTGGTGGCGTGCGGCACCGCCTTCCACGCCGGCATGATCGCGAAGCTGGCCATCGAGCACTGGACGCGCATTCCCTGCGAGACGGAGCTGGCGAGCGAGTTCCGCTACCGCGACCCGATCCTGGACGACCGGACGCTGGTGATCGCGATCTCGCAGTCCGGCGAGACCATGGACACGCTGATGGCGCTGCGGCACGCGCGGGAGCAGGGCGCGAAGGTGCTGGCCGTGTGCAACACCAACGGTTCGACCATTCCGCGCGAGTCGGACGCGGTGCTCTACACGCACGCAGGCCCGGAAGTCGCCGTCGCCTCCACCAAGGCGTTCCTCACGCAGCTGATCGCCTGCTATCTCGTCGCGCTGTACCTGGCGCAGGTGCGCGGGTCGAAGTGGGGCGACGAGGTACGGGACGTCGTACGCGAACTGTCGGCCATCTCGGACGGGGTGGAGCGGGTCCTGGAGACCATGGAGCCGGTACGGGAGCTGGCCCGGTCGCTGGCGGACAAGAACACGGTGCTGTTCCTGGGCCGGCACGTGGGGTACCCGGTGGCCCTGGAAGGGGCGCTCAAGCTGAAGGAGCTCGCGTACATGCATGCGGAGGGGTTCGCCGCGGGCGAGCTCAAGCACGGGCCCATCGCGCTCATCGACAAGGACCTGCCGGTGGTGGTGATCGTGCCGTCGCCCCGCGGGCGGTCCGTCCTGCACGACAAGATCGTGTCGAACATCCAGGAGATCCGGGCCCGGGGGGCGCGGACCATCGTGATCGCGGAGGAGGGCGACGAGGCGGTCGTCCCGTACGCCGACCACCTGATCCGGATCCCGGCCACGCCGGTGCTCCTCCAGCCGCTGGTGTCCACCGTGCCGCTCCAGGTCTTCGCGTGCGAGCTGGCCACGGCCCGGGGCAACGAGGTCGACCAGCCCCGGAACCTGGCGAAGTCCGTGACGGTGGAGTGAGCGAATGATCATCGGGGTGGGAATCGACGTCGCCGAGATCGAGCGCTTCGGGGCGTCGATGGAGCGCACGCCGCAGATGGCGCGCCGGCTGTTCCTGGACAGCGAGCTGTACCTGCCGAGCGGCGACCGGCGCGGCATGGCCTCGCTCGCCGCGCGGTTCGCCGCGAAGGAGGCCCTGGCGAAGGCGCTGGGCGCGCCGGCCGGGCTGCACTGGACGGACGCGGAGGTGTACGTCGAGGACAGCGGCCGGCCGCGGCTGCGGGTGAGCGGGACCGTGCTGGCCCGGGCGGAGGCGCTCGGGGTGCGGTCCTGGCACGTGTCGCTGAGTCATGACGCGGGGGTCGCCTCCGCGGTCGTCATTGCCGAAGGGTGAGGTGGAGCAGCCGATGCGTGCCGCGTATGGCGTGGAGACCGTCCGGACCGCCGAGCGGGAGCTGATGGCCCGGCTCCCCGAGGGCGCTCTCATGCAGCGGGCCGCGGCCGGACTCGCCGTGGTGTGCGCGGGGCTGCTGGGGCGGGTGTACGGCTCACGGGTCGTGCTGCTGGTCGGCAGCGGGGACAACGGCGGCGACGCGCTGTACGCGGGCGCGCGGCTGGCCCGGCGCGGCGCGGGCGTCTCGGCGGTGCTGCTGGACGCCGGGCGGGTGCACGCGGGCGGCCTCGCGGCGCTGCGGGCGGCCGGGGGCCGGGTCGCCGGTGACGCCCTCGGGGTGCTCGCGCGGGCCGACCTCGTGGTCGACGGGATCACCGGGATCGGCGGCCGGGGCGGCCTGCGGGACGCCGCCGTTCCGCTGGCACGGGCCGCGCGGGACTCGGGGGCGGTCGTCGTCGCCGTGGACCTGCCGAGCGGGGTGGAGGCGGACAGCGGGGAGGTCCGCGGGGAGTGCGTGCGGGCCGACGCGACTGTGACGTTCGGCACGTACAAGCCCGGGCTGCTGATCGATCCCGCCCGGGAGTACGTGGGTGCCGTGCGGCTGGTCGAGCTGGGGCTCGACCTCGGGACGGCCGAGGCCGACGTCGAGGCCCTCCAGCACGCGGACGTGGCCGCGCTGCTGCCGGTCCCCGGCGCGGAGAGCGACAAGTACCGGCGGGGGGTGGTGGGCGTCGTCGCGGGCTCCGGTTGAGCAGGCGTGGTTAGGTAGACCTAACCAGGTCTCGGTATCCATGTGACCACGCCCGGGCTCACCGGCGCAACATCTTGCCGCCGTCTTGTCGGAACGTACGGACGTCAGGCGCCC
>NZ_VBVX01000457.1 GCF_005981925.1 Streptomyces albidochromogenes | reverse complement strand
CCCCGACGGCTGCATGGACCTGCTGTGGACCAACGGCACGCTGTACGTCGCCGGCCCCGACACCCGCGCCCACCCGCCGGGCGAGACGCCCGCCGGCGCGGACGCCCGCTACGACGGTGTGCGCTTCGCCCCCGGCGCGGCCCCCGCGTTCCTCGGCGTACCCGCGCACGAGCTGCGCGACCAGCGCGTGGAGCTCGCCGACCTGTGGCCCGCCGCCAGGGTCCGGGCCCTGGCCGGCCGGGTCGGCGGCGCACCCGATCCGGCCACCGCCCTGGAGGACCTGGCGCTGCGGCACGCGGCGGAAGCACCGCGGCCCGACCCGGTGCTGCGGGCCGTCGCCCGCCGGCTGGACGCGGGCGCCGCCGTCGCCGAGGCCGCGGAGGCGGCCGGGCTCAGTGCCCGGCACCTGCACCGCCGCTGCCTGCACGCCTTCGGGTACGGACCCAAGACGCTGGCCAGGATCCTGCGGCTCCAGCGGGCGCTCGCGCTGGTGCGCGCCGGGGCGCCGTACGCCGAGGCGGCCCTCGCCGCGGGCTGCGCCGACCAGGCGCACCTCTCGCGCGAGGTGCGTGACCTGGCCGGTACGACGCTGGGCGCCTACACGGCGTCCCTGTCGGCGAACAGCGAGACGCCGCAGCCGTCGGGGTCCAGCACCACCGCGTAACGCTGCCCCCAGAACGCGTCCCAGGGCTTGAGGTGCCCGCGGTGCCCGGCGGCGATCAGCGTGTCGTACACCGCGTCGACCTCGGCCGGGCTGTCGCAGCGGAAGGCGAGCCCGACCCGGTCGCCGCCCTCGGGCCTGGTCCAGTGCGGGTCGAAGGAGCGCACGGTCTCCTCGGTGTCGAACAGGACGCGCAGCCCGCCGGGCAGCGTCGTCTCGGCGTGCGGGGCGGTGTCGGCCTCGGCGGGCACGTCCAGGCCGAGCAGCCGGTAGAAAGCGAGGGAGGCGGCCATGTCGGCGGCCACGATGCCCAGGGCGTCAAGTCGTGGAGTCATGCCCTCACCGTAGGAGGGCGGCCGGTGTCCGATCTTGAAGGAATCGGACACCGGCCGCCGGGGCCGCTTCGGTCACGCTCCCGCCGGCGCGGGCTCGTGCGCGCACGCGTCGTCGATGCCGGACGTCTCCCACGCGGGGAACGGGTCGTCCGCCCGGGCGTCCTCGCCGTCCGCCGATCCGAGGCAGGCCGTCAGCGCGCTGTGCAGCGCTTCGGCTTGCAGCCCCGTACCGATGAAGACGAGCTCCTGGCCCTGCTCGGTGTCCGCGCCGGTCACCCCCGAGGGCTCGAAGCGGGCCACCGCGCCGGCCTGCGACCACAGGCCGGTCACGCGGGGCCGGGTGGCCAGCCGGAAGAAGCCCTTGGACCGCAGGATCTGCCCGTACGCGCCGCTGTCGAGGCCGTCGGTGACGAAGTCCCACAGCCGTCCGGCGTGGAAGGGGCGGTCGGCGCGGAACACCGTGCTGGAGATGCCGTACTCCTCGGTCTCCGGCACGTGGTCGCCGTTCAGCTCCCGCACCCACCCCGGCGCCTCCTGGGCGCGCTCCAGGTCGAACAGTCCGGTGCCCAGGACGTCGGCGGGGGAGACGCGGCCGTGGGTGGCGGTGAGAATCCTGGCCGCCGGGTTGAGGCGGGAGAGGGCCGCCCGCAGCCGCCGGGCGGTCCCGGCGCCGACGAGGTCGAGCTTGTTGAGCACGATGACGTCGGCGAACTCGATCTGGTCCACGAGCAGATCGCTGACGGTGCGGTCGTCGTCCTCGTACTGGTCGAGGCCGCGTTCGGCGAGCCCGTCCCCGCCGGTCAGCTCGGGCAGGAAGCCCGCGGCGTCCACGACGGTGACCATGGTGTCGAGGCGGGCCAGGTCGCCCAGCGTCGCCCCGTCGTCGCGCGGGAACGCGAACGTGGCGGCGACCGGCATGGGTTCGGAGATGCCACTCGACTCGATGAGCAGGTAGTCGAAGCGGCCCTCCCCGGCCAGCCGGCCCACCTCTTCGAGCAGATCGTCGCGCAGGGTGCAGCAGATGCACCCGTTGGTCATCTCGACCAGGCGCTCCTCGGTGCGCGAGAGCGCGGCCGCGCCGCCCCGTACGAGGGCGGCGTCGATGTTGACCTCGCTCATGTCATTGACGATCACGGCGACACGCAGGCCGTCCCGGTTGCCCAGGACGTGGTTGAGCAGCGTCGTCTTGCCGGCGCCGAGGAATCCGGAGAGCACCGTGACGGGCAGCCGGCCGGGGGCGGTCGGGGCACTCACGCCGGTCAGCCCTCGGGGCGCAGGAGGCCGCGCTCGTACGCCTTGGCCAGCCGCTGCGGCACGCGGTACACCGAACCGTCCACGGTGACGGGGACGAGCTGCGGCGTGGTGGCCTTCCACTGGGCGCGCCGGTGGCGGGTGTTGCTGCGGGACATCTTCCGCTTGGGTACGGCCATGGTGGTCCTCCTGGGGTGCGGTCCGGGGTGCGGGACACGGAGAACGCTACATGAAAACGGATCTCATGTTCAATTACCGTCTCCGGTCCGCTTCTCGACCGGGTGTGAAGCCGGGCGTATCGTGACAATCAAGATGCGGCTCGGACCCATTGGGGGTCGTGATGCTCGACGAGCTTCTGGCAGCCGGGGCGGCCACGGCAGCGGCCGCCGTGGTGTACGTGGCGGCTGCGGCGCGCGTGGTACGGCAGTACGAACGGGGCGTGGTGTTCCGCCTCGGGCGCCTGCGCAAGGACATCCGGGGCCCCGGATTCACCATGATCGTTCCCGGGGTGGACCGGCTGCGGAAAGTGAACATGCAGATCGTGACGATGCCGGTGCCCGCGCAGGACGGCATCACCCGCGACAACGTCACGGTCCGGGTGGACGCCGTCATCTACTTCAAGGTGATGGACGCCGCCGACGCCGTGGTGCGGGTCGAGGACTACCGGTTCGCGGTCTCGCAGATGGCGCAGACCTCGCTGCGCTCGATCATCGGCAAGAGCGACCTCGACGACCTGCTGTCGAACCGGGAGAAGCTCAACCAGGGTCTGGAGCTGATGCTCGACAGCCCCGCCGTCGGGTGGGGCGTGTCGATCGACCGCGTCGAGATCAAGGACGTGTCGCTGCCGGAGACGATGAAGCGGTCCATGGCCCGCCAGGCCGAGGCCGACCGCGAGCGGCGGGCCCGGGTCATCAACGCGGACGCGGAGCTCCAGGCGTCGAAGAAGCTGGCGGAGGCGGCGGGCGTCATGTCCGACCAGCCGGCGGCGCTGCAACTGCGCCTGCTGCAGACGGTGGTGGCGGTGGCGGCCGAGAAGAACTCGACCCTGGTCCTGCCGTTCCCCGTGGAGCTGCTGCGGTTCCTGGAGCGGGCGGCGCAGCAGCAGGGGCCGCCACCCGGGCAGGAGGGGGAACAGACCCCGGACGGGCCGAAGGCCCCGGAGGCCCGGGCCGCCGTGGCCCAGCCCCCCGAGGCGCGGGCCGCCGAGCCCCGGCTGCCGGTCGCGGACGAGGCGCCGGGCCCGGCGTCCGAACAGCCGCCGGCCGTCAGCGGCCGGGCGGGAGGCGTCAGCCGGTCCTGAGGCCGGAGCGAGAGTGCCGCGGCGGTACGGCGGCGACCGCCCTCGCGCGCGGCCAATGTGGCCGCGTACGCACGCGCTGGACGTTTCCGCCAACTCCGCGCCAGGAGCGCCGACATGAGCCGGTCGCCCGCCCGGGATGAGCCGGTAGCCCCCCGGGCCGGGCCGTCGTCAGCCGGAGGTGGAGAGCCCCGCCGCCGACGCGGCCAGGGCGTCAAGTACCGGCCGGATCAACGGATGGTGCTCCGCCCCCCGGCGGACCGCCGCGAACACCCGCCGGGTCGCCGCCGGGCCCGAGACCGGGCGTACCACCGTGTCCTTCAGCTCCATCCCGCGCAGCGCCGAACGCGGCACGAGCGCCACCCC
>NZ_VBVX01000456.1 GCF_005981925.1 Streptomyces albidochromogenes | reverse complement strand
CAGCCACCACCCCGTCCGCCACCCGCGCGGCGTGCGGCCGCATCAGCTGGTGGAAGGCGAAGGCCCCGGCCGCCCACGCGCACACCTCGCCGTCGAGCACCAGACCGTCCGGCAGCGCTCCGATCGCGGCGGCGACGTCCGGGAAGTCGGGCCTCATGTCGCGCCCCGAACGGGACTGGAGAACGGGCGGGGCCGCGCCCCGCGCGAACGCCACGCACCGGAACCCGTCCAGCTTGACGCTGTACTGGACCCCGCCCGGCAGCCCGTCCGCCGCCGGGATCTCCGCCGCCGTCCGGGGCCGCATCACCTGGACCGGCGGCACGACCGCTGCCACGACTCTCACGCCCCCGGCAGCGGATGGGCGTGCTCCGGATCGACCAGCGGGGCCAGCAGGTCGCCGTACCGCTCCAGCCGTACGCCGATGTCCGCCGCCCGGAAGACGAGCCGCCCCGGGGCCTCGCGCCCGGTGTCCACCTCGTCCCAGGTCACCGGCGCGGACACGGTCGGCTCGGTCTTCGCGCGGAGTGTGTACGGCGCCGCCGTCGTCTTCGCGGCGGCGTTCTGGCTGAAGTCGACGAAGACCTTCCCCGGCCGCAGCGCCCGCGTCATCCGGTGCACGACCAGCTCCCCGAGCGCCTCCTGCGCCTCCAGCGCCAGCCGTTTCGCGTACGCCGAGACCTCCTCGGAGGGCGTCGGCTCCAGCGCGGCCAGCAGATGCAGCCCCTTGGAGCCCGAGGTCTTCGCGTACGACTCGATGCCGTCCGCCGCGAGCCGCTCGCGCAGCCACAGCGCGACCACGCAGCACTCGGCGACGCCCGCGGGCGCGCCGGGATCGAGGTCCAGGACCAGGCGGTCGGCGACGCCGGGCTCCGGGTCGAGCCATTGCGGCGTGTGGAACTCCACCACCAGGTTCGCCGCCCAGATCAGCGTCGGCAGGTCCTGGACGATCACCTGGCGCGCCGGCCGGCCCTCGGTGCGGGACACCTCCACCGTCCGCACCCAGTCGGGCGTACCCTGCGGCGGATTCTTGGTGAAGAACAGCTGTCCGTCGGGACCGTCCGGATAGCGCAGGAACGAGATGGGCCGGTCGCGCAGATGCGGGAGGAACGCGTCCGCGGTCGTGGCGTAGTAGTGCAGCACCTCGCCCTTGGTGGTCCCGGTGGCGGGATAGAGGACCTTGTCCAGATTGCTGAGCGCCAGGCGCCGCCCCTCCACCTCTGTGATAGGCGACATACGATGACACTCTCACGCATTTACGGCTAAAAGCGTCTCAAGGGGGCGAAACGTGCGATCCATCTGGAACGGCGCCATCTCCTTCGGCCTGGTCAGCATCCCGATCAAGCTGGTCAACGCCACCGAGCACCACTCCATCTCGTTCCGCCAGATCCACACGGCCGACGGTGGCCGGATCCGCTACCGGAAGGTCTGCGAACTGGACGGCGAGGAGATCCCGGCGTCCGAGATCGGCAAGGGGTACGAGGAGCCGGGCGGCGGGATCATGCCGATCACGGACGACGACCTGGCCGCACTGCCGCTGCCCACGGCCAAGACGATCGAGATCGTCGCCTTCGTGCCGGCCGCCAGGATCGACCCCCTGCAGATGGACTCGGCGTACTACCTGTCCGCGAGCGGCGCCCCGGCCGCCAAGCCGTACGTCCTGCTGCGCGAGGCGCTCAAGCGCAGTGACAAGGTGGCCGTCGCCAAGTTCGCGCTGCGCGGCCGTGAGCGGCTCGGCATGCTGCGGGTTGTGGACGACGCCATCGTGATGCACGGCCTGCTCTGGCCCGACGAGGTACGGGCGCCCGAAGGGGTCGCGCCGGAGACGGACGTGACGGTGCGCGACGCCGAACTGGACCTGGCGGACGCGCTGATGAACACGCTCGGCGAGGTCGACCTCGACACCCTCCATGACGACTACCGCGAGGCCGTCGAGGAGATGATCGCCGCCAAGGCGTCCGGTGGCGAGCTTCCCGCCGAGGCCGCGCCGGCGGCCGGCGGCGGCCAGGTGATCGACCTGATGGCGGCGCTGGAGAAGAGCGTGCGGGCGGCGAAGGAGTCGCGCGGCGAGGACGAGGGCGAAGAGGTCGCCGAGGTCACGCGGATGGCGCCGGGCAAGAAGGGCAAGGCGGCGGCCTCCCCCGCGGAGGCGAAGAAGAAGCCGGCGGCGAAGAAGACGGCCGCGGCGAAGAAGACGGCGCCCGCGGCGACACCCGGCGCGAAGAAGGCTGCCCCGGCGTCCGGGAAGCAGGCCGCCGGGCAGAAGCAGGCGCAGGCGGCGAAGAAGACCACCGCCAAGAAGGCCACCCCGAGGAAGCGCGCGTCGGCCTGACGGCCGGCGCGCCCCGGCCCGCGCACCCGGGGGCTGCGGCCCCGGTGTGCCTCGCGGCCGCACAGGCGGCCGCGTTGGCGACGTATACCGCGACTTTTCACGGCGGCGTCATCGCCGCTTCCCTGCCTCTTCCCTTCTGCTGTGTCCTCTTGGAACATTCTGTTCGCTTCTGTCTCCTCACACCCCAAGAGGCCCCCCACTCATGCCAGAACTCAATAGGCGCCGCTTCCTCCAGATAGCCGGCGCGACCGCGGGCTTCGCCGCCCTGTCGAGCAGCATCGACCGCGCCGCCGCCATCGCGGCCAACCGTGTCTCCGGCACGATCCAGGACGTCGACCACATCGTCGTACTGATGCAGGAGAACCGTTCCTTCGACCACTACTTCGGTGCGATGAAGGGCGTACGGGGCTTCGGGGACCCGCGCCCGGTGACACTGCCGAGCGGCAAGCCGGTCTGGCACCAGGCGGACACCGGCAACAAGGTGACCCTGCCGTTCCACCCCACCGCCGACGATCTGGGCATGCAGTTCCTCCAGGGCCTCAACCACGACTGGGCCGGCGGCCACAAGGCGCTCAACAAGGGCAAGTACGACCAGTGGGTGCCCGCCAAGACGCCGACGACGATGGCGTACCTGACGCGGGAGGACATCCCCTTCCACTACGCGCTCGCCGACAAGTTCACGGTGTGCGACGCGTACCACTGCTCGTTCATCGGGGCCACCGACCCGAACCGCTACTACATGTGGACGGGGTACACCGGGAACGACGGCGCCGGCGGCGGACCGGTGCTCGGCAACGAGGAGTCGGGGTACGGCTGGACGACGTACCCCGAGCGGCTGGAGAAGGCCGGCGTCTCCTGGAAGATCTACCAGGACACCGGCGACGGCCTGGACGCCGCCGGGCACTGGGGCTGGATCAATGACGCCTACCGGGGCAACTACGGCGACAACTCGCTGCTCTACTTCAACCAGTACCGCAACGCCAGGCCCGGCGACCCGCTCTACGACAAGGCCCGCACCGGCACCAGCGTCAAGAACGGCGACGGCTACCTCGACGACCTCAAGGCCGACGTCCGGGCCGGCAAGCTGCCGCAGATCTCCTGGATCGCCGCTCCGGAGGCCTTCACCGAGCACTCCAACTTCCCCTCCAACTACGGCGCCTGGTACATCGCGCAGGTGCTCGACGCGCTGACCTCCAACCCCGAGGTGTGGAGCCGCACGGCCCTGTTCATCACGTACGACGAGAACGACGGCTTCTTCGACCACATCGTGCCGCCGTACCCGCCCGCCTCCGCCGCCCAGGGCAAGTCCACCGTCGACACCACCACCGAGCAGTACGCGGGCGGCACCTCGTACGCGGCGGGCAACTACGGCCTCGGCCCGCGCGTCCCGATGCTCGTCGTCTCCCCCTGGAGCACCGGCGGTTACGTCTGCTCCGAGGTCTTCGACCACACCTCGATCATCCGCTTCATGGAACGCCGCTTCGGAGTCCACGAACCCAACATCTCGCCGTGGCGGCGCGCGATCTGCGGCGACCTCACCTCCGCCTTCGACTTCGCCGTCGCCGACCCCCGGCCCGCCGAGCTGCCCGACACCGC
>NZ_VBVX01000455.1 GCF_005981925.1 Streptomyces albidochromogenes | reverse complement strand
GTAGAAGGCGGCATACGGGTTGAGGGCTAGTCTGGTGGGCTCGGAGATGTGTATAAGAGCCAGTGTCCATTAGTCAATTAACCGGTGTTGGGGGAATTTCCGGATCTGCGCGGATGCCCGCCGATCGGCCGGGATCGGCCGATCCGAGGAGTGCCGGCTGCCGGATTCGCCGTACGTGACCTGCGCCCGCGCGCTCCTGGCCTACCGGGCGGGGCGGGGCTCCAGGCCCAGTTCGTCGTCCAGGCCCAGCGCGCGGGCGAGGTCGACGTCCAGGTCCGCGCCGGCCTCGAACGTCGCGTCGACGCCGGTCGCGCCCCCCGTACCGGCTCCGCCGAACACCGGTGCTCCCAGCGCCGCGTCGATCCGCTCCCCCGCCGCCCCGTCGACCACGAGCCGCCCGCCGATCGCGATGTTCGCGTCCTGCCGCGTGGCGCGCGGCAGGAGCCGGGTCGTGGTGTCGCGCAGTACGCCGAGCCGCGCGCCGGGCCTGCCCCCGCCCACCGTCGCGGTGACGACGTGCGTCCGCAGGTCGACGGCGAGGTCCTTGACGATGACGACGGACCGGTCGCCCTTCGACAGCCGTACGCCGCCGTCGAGGAGCACCTTGCCCCCCAGCGGCTTCCCGCCGCCGTGCACGAACCGGCTGCCCTCGCGGGCGGTGAGGGCGACCGCGCCCGGGGCCGGCCGGGCGGCGCCGGCGACGGGCGCGACGGCGACGCCGTGCCCCGCCGCGCCGAACTCCAGCCTCAGCAGCCCTGCCCTGATCGGGGTGCCGGGCGCCGGGGCGCCCGCCTCGGCCCGGGGGGCCTTCCCGGCGTCCGGGCCGCCCGTGGCGCCCATCACCGAGGTGACCGCGTCCGGGAGGCCGGCGATCGCGGCGGGCGTGGCGATGACGACGGCGGCCGCGACGGCGGCGGAGATACGGCCGCGACGGACGCGGCGAGGGAAAGACAAGCGCGGGAACATGCGCGTCACAGGCCCTTTCGCTGGCTGGGGTGATTAGCAGTCGCTTGCGGTGAGACCTTCCGCGACACGCCGCGTCCGGCCCGCCCCGGCTTCGCATTCCACTCGTACGGAGCTACGGCCTCGGCACGTTGCGCAGGTTCGAGCGGGCCATCTGGAGCATCCGCCCCACGCCGCCGTCCAGCACGATCTTGCTCGCCGACAGGGCGAAGCCGCTGACCATCTCGGCGCGGATCTTGGGCGGGATCGACAGGGCGTTCGGGTCGGTGACGACGTCCACGAGGGCCGGGCCCTTGTGCTTGAACGCGTCCTTGAGGGCCCCGGCCAGCTGCTTCGGCTTCTCCACCCGTACGCCGTACGCCCCGCAGGCGCGGGCGACCGCCGCGAAGTCCGGGTTCCTGTTCGCCGTACCGAACGACGGCAGGCCGTCGACCAGCATCTCCAGCTCCACCATGCCGAGGGAGGAGTTGTTGAAGACGACGACCTTCACCGGCAGGCCGTGCTGCACGAGGGTGAGGAAGTCGCCCATCAGCATGCTGAAGCCGCCGTCGCCGGACATCGCGATCACCTGGCGGTCCCGGTCCGTGAACTGGGCGCCGATCGCCTGCGGCATGGCATTGGCCATCGAACCGTGGGTGAAGGAGCCGATGATGCTGCGGCGCCCGTTGGGAGTGATGTAGCGGGCGGCCCAGACGTTGTTCATGCCCGTGTCGACCGTGAACACGGCGTCGTCGTCGGCCAGTTCGTCGAGGACGGAGGCAACGTACTCGGGGTGGATCGGCACCCGCTTGTCGACCTTGCGGGTGTACGCCTTCACCACCCCTTCGAGCGCGTCGGCGTGCTTCTTCAGCATCCGGTCGAGGAACCTGCGGTCCGGCTTCGCCTTCACGCGCGGCGTCAGACACGTCAGGGTCTCGCGTACGTCG
This sequence comes from Streptomyces albidochromogenes, assembly GCF_005981925.1. Classification (GTDB taxonomy): domain Bacteria; phylum Actinomycetota; class Actinomycetes; order Streptomycetales; family Streptomycetaceae; genus Streptomyces; species Streptomyces albidochromogenes. The sequence goes on along the minus strand of NZ_VBVX01000455.1, from coordinate 2,040 downwards.
CCCCAGACGGCGAGGTCCAGCTTGGAGCGGCGGCCGAGGCGTTCGGGCCGCACGTCGACCTGCACGATCTTCACGTCCCCGTCGTGGGGCAGGAAGTCGTAGTACGGGAAGTCGGTGCCCAGCAGGATCAGCAGGTCGCACTCGTGGGTGGCCTCGTACGCCGCGCCGTAGCCGAGCAGTCCGCTCATGCCGACGTCGTACGGATTGTCGTACTGGATCCACTGCTTGCCGCGCAGCGCGTGCCCCACGGGGGACTTCACGCGCTCCGCGAACTGCATCACCTGCGCGTGGGCGCCCGCCGTGCCGCTTCCGCAGAAGAGCGTGACGCGCTTGGCCTCGTCGACCATGCGGGCGAGCTTCTCCAGCTCCGCCTCCCCGGGGCGTACGACGGGGCGCGACGTGACGAGCGCGTGCTCACCCGCGCGTTCGGACACCGTCTCGGACGCGATGTCGCCGGGCAGGGCCACCACGCTGACGCCGCTGCGGCCGACGGCGTTCTGGATGGCGGTCTGGAGCACGCGCGGCATCTGCCGGGGGCTGGAGATCAGCTCGCAGTAGTGGCTGCACTCGCGGAACAGCTGGTCGGGGTGGGTCTCCTGGAAGTATCCGAGCCCGATCTCGCCGGACGGGATCTGCGAGGCGAGGGCGAGGACCGGGGCCATGGAGCGGTGCGCGTCGTACAGGCCGTTGATCAGGTGCAGGTTGCCGGGGCCGCAGGAACCCGCGCAGGCGGCGAGGCTGCCGGTGATCTGCGCCTCCGCGCCGGCGGCGAAGGCTGCGACCTCCTCGTGCCTGACCTGGATCCAGTCGATGCCCGGGGTGCGGCGGATCGCGTCGACGACGGGGTTGAGGCTGTCGCCGACGACACCGTAGAGGCGTTGCACCCCGGCCTTGACGAGGATGTCGACGAACTGCTCCGCCACCTTCTGCTTGGCCATGGGATGCGCACGCCTTTCGGGAGACGGTCGGCCGGTCGCGCACGGGGCTGCGCCGTGCGGTGCCGAGTCCATCAACCCACGCGGGGCACCGTTACGCCTCCCAGACCGCCACCGCCGTACGGTCGTCGGCGTACCCCTTCACCCTCAGGCAGGTGTCCGCGAGGTATTCGGCGAGGCCGGGCGGTTCGGCTCCGGCCCAGCGTTCGGCCAGTTCCTCGGCGAGCGCGGGCTCGCCGCGCAGCGGGTCGGCGAGCCCGCCGCCGCACAGCAGCAGGGTGTCACCCGGGCGGGCGACGGACGCCCGGAAGCGAAAGGGCTCGGCGGGCGGCGGGGCGCTCGCGACGTACGGGGACGGCGGCGTCGGGATGCCGAGGTCCATGGTGAGGCGGTCGCCCTCGGGGGTCTCGGACGGGACCGAGCCGGGGCCGTCGCCCAGGTGGGCCGGGGGCGAGCCGAAACCGACGACGGGCGCGCCGGTGACGGCGGCGGGCTCGGGCACGGAGGGCTCGATGTCCTGCCAGACGCCGCCGCGCAGCCGGAACAGGCCGCCGCCACCGATGCCGAAGAAGACCCGGGTGCGGCACCGCGGGTCGGCGGGCAGGAGCAGGCAGCGCAGACTCACCGTGTACTCCTCGGGGCTGAGGCCGAGTTCGGACGCGCGGGCGCGCAGCCTGCCGTAGCCGCGGTCGGTGAGGCGGTGCAGACCGGACTTGAGGTCGCCCCGGCGGCCCGCCCTTATGTCGTCGGCGAGCCGGGTGTGGCTGCGGCCGACGGCCTCGCCGATCCATCGGCAGGCGTCGGCGGCGGCCAGGTGCGCGCTCTCGGCGGCGCGGGCCCCGCCGGCCACCGCGACCAGGACGAGCGCGTCCTCGCCGCGACCGAAGCGGGCGGTGAGCAGGGAGTCGCGGCGGGGTTCGCCGCGGTAGCGGGCGGAGTCGCCGCGCACGGAGGCGGCGCGCAGGGTGTACGTGCCGTACCGGGCGCCGTCGAGCACGGTGTCGGCGACGAGCGCGCCGAGCTCGTGCGGGTCGGCGGCGGGCAGGGCCGTCGGCTCGGCGTCGTAGGTGGGCGGCCGGTCCCCGACGAATCCGGTGCGCGGCGC
>NZ_VBVX01000454.1 GCF_005981925.1 Streptomyces albidochromogenes | reverse complement strand
GATCCCGGGGGCGGGGAAGGTACTGGCGGCGTTCACCGCGTCGTGCGTCCTGAACATCGTCGTCGGCGCGGCCTCCGAGCTGCCGCGCTTCTCCCCGCTGTCGCTGATCATGTTCAGCACCCTGTACTTCCTCGCGACGACGGTCGTCCCCGGCCTGGCCAGCCGCTACTGGACGCAGCGGCGCACCCTGCTGCACGCCCTCCAGGAGCACAACGCCCAACTGCTGCGCGAGCGCGCCATGGTGGCCGGGCAGGCGCGGCTGCGCGAGCGGCAGCGGATCGCCCAGGACATGCACGACAGCCTGGGTCACCAGTTGGCGCTGATCTCCGTGCACACGGGCGCCCTGGAGGTCGACCCGGCGCTGACGGAGCGCCAGCGCGAGGGCGTCGGCGTCCTGCGTGACGCCTCGGTGGCCGCGATGCACGAGCTGCGCGAGGTCGTCGGGATCCTGCGGGACGGGGTGGAGCGCGACGACGCGGCCGCCGCCCCGGGCCTGCCGCCGGCCGAGGACCCGCGTCCGGCGGCGCGGGGCGCCGCGGGCATCGAGGGCCTGGTCGCGGCGGCGCGGGCGGCCGGCAACGCCGTCGAGCTGCGGTGCGCGGGCAGCCGGCGGCCGCTGGCGGCGGCCGCGGACCACGCGGCGTACAGGATCGTGCAGGAGGCGCTGACCAACGCGTACAAGCACGCACCGGGCGCGGCGATCACCGTCGAGCTGCGGTACGAGCCGGACTCGCTGGTGGTGGAGATCGCGAACGGCCCGGCCCCGGCGGACCCGGGCGACGTCGTCAGCGGCGGGCAGGGCCTGACCGGGCTGCGGGAGCGGGCCCGGCTGGTCGGCGGCATGGTGCACGCGGGCCGTACCGACGGCGGGGGTTTCCGGGTCGCGGGCGTCCTGCCGTACGGCGCCGACGGCCTGGCACCGGGTACGGGCGCGGCGCCTTTGGTCGACGTGGAGGACGACTTCCGGCAGCAGTCGCAGGCGGTCCCTCTCGGCAACGGTGGTCAGGTCATGGACTGGACCGTTGTGCAGAGGGAGCTGGCGATGAGTGGTGGGCGCGGGAGCAGGAGCAGCGGGGTCGTCCTGGGCTGCGGCATCGCGGTGGGGGCCCTGGTGCTGCTGCTGGTGGCGGGCGGGTTCGGGCTGTTCTTCCTGGCCGGGTCGGCGGAGCGGGGCATGATCGAGCCGGGTGACTACGAGGCGGTGAAGGTCGGCACGGCGGAGAAGGAGGTCCGCGAGAGCCTGCCGAACGGTGATTCCTTCATGACGTCGGGCCTCAAGGACAAGGGGCCCGCGCGGCCCGAGGGGTCCGAGTGCCTGGTCCTCGCGTCGTCGGAGTTCGGCGAGAGCCTGGCGGCGGAGCCGGTGTTCCGCTTCTGCTTCCGGGACGGCAAGCTGATCGAGAAGAAGTCGTACGACGTCGTGCACTAGATGAGCGGCAGCTGTGGGAGTGAGTGTGACGGTTCCGCACATCAGGGTTGTGATCGCGGACGACGAGCCCCTCATCCGGGCGGGGATACGCATGATCCTCACCTCGGACCGGGCCATCGAGGTGGTCGCGGAGGGGGCGAACGGCCGTGAGGCCGTCGAGCTGGCGCGCGTCCACGCGCCGGACGTCGTACTGCTCGACCTGCAGATGCCGGTGATGGACGGGCTGACCGCCCTCGCCGAGCTGGGCAGGGCGGTGCCGTCGGCGCGCGTGATCGTCCTGACGACGTTCGGGGAGCGCGAGAACGTGCTGCGGGCCCTGGAGAGCGGCGGCGCGGGCTTCCTGCTGAAGGATTCCGCGCCGGCCGAGCTGATCCGGGCGGTACGGGCCGCCGCGGCCGGGGACGCCTATCTGTCCCCGGGGGCGACCCGGCACGTGGTCGAGCAGCTGGCCTCGGGCCGGGCCCCGGCCCGCGCGGAGGAGGCGCGGCGCCTGGTCACGGCGCTGAGCGGGCGGGAGCGTGACGTCCTCGCGCTGCTCGGCGAGGGCCTGTCCAACGCGGACGCGGGCAGACGGCTGCACATGAGCGAGGCCACGGTGAAGACGTACGTCAGCCGGATCCTGGCGAAGCTGGGCTGCGAGAACCGGGTGCAGGCGGCGCTGCTCGCCCGCGACGCCGCTCTGTGACGCCCGGCGGCCGTAAACGAAAGATGCCCCTGTGACCTGTGGAAACAGGCCAGAGGGGCATCTGTGCTGTGGAGCCTAGGAGATTCGAACTCCTGACATCTGCCTTGCAAAGGCAGCGCTCTACCAACTGAGCTAAGGCCCCGGGAACGGGTGGAGGCGACCGGCCGGACCGCGCCGTGGCCACCGCCGCAGAACAGAGTACCGGGTGTCCCCCCCGATCCTGCAAAAGGATTGGGACTCCCGGTCCGCGACCACGCTCCGTAAGATGCTCGGCGAGGTTCGCAGCAGCGAAGGGGAGACGCAATGGACGCAGCGCAGCAGGAGTCGACGGCCAGAGCCAGAGAGCTTCAGCGCAGTTGGTACGGGGAGCCGCTGGGGGCGCTCTTCCGTCGGCTGATCGACGACCTGGGCCTGAATCAGGCCAGACTTGCCGCGGTGCTCGGCCTGTCCGCGCCCATGCTCTCGCAGCTGATGAGCGGCCAGCGCGCGAAGATCGGAAACCCGGCCGTGGTGCAGCGCGTACAGGCTTTGCAGGACCTGGCCGGGCAGGTCGCCGACGGCAGCGTCAGCGCTGCCGAGGCCACCGACCGGATGGAAGAGATCAAGAAGTCCCAGGGCGGTTCCGTGCTCAGCAACACCAGTCAGACGACGGCCAGTTCGGGCGCGCCGACCGTGCGGCGCGTGGTGCGCGAGATCCAGTCACTGCTGCGCTCGGTGGCGGCGGCCGGCGACATCATGGACGCGGCGGACACGCTCGCCCCCACGCATCCCGAACTGGCGGAATTCCTGCGGGTGTACGGAGCGGGCCGCACCGCCGACGCGGTCGCCCACTACGAGGCGCACCAGAGCTGAAGCACTGCGGACCGGGGAGCGGGCACAGCGCATGGGTGAGATCTTCGCCGGGCGGTACGAGCTGGTCGACCCGATCGGACGCGGCGGCGTGGGCGCGGTCTGGCGGGCCTGGGACCACCGGCGCCGCCGGTACGTCGCGGCCAAGGTGCTCCAGCAGAGCGACGCGCACACGCTGCTGCGGTTCGTGCGCGAACAGGCCGTACGGATCGACCATCCCCATGTCCTCGCCCCGGCCAGCTGGGCCGCCGACGACGACAAGGTGCTGTTCACCATGGATCTGGTCAGCGGGGGCTCGCTGGCCCACCTGATCGGGGACTACGGCCCGCTGCCGCCGCGTTTCGTGTGCACGCTGCTCGACCAGCTCCTCGCCGGCCTGACCGCCGTCCACGCCGAGGGTGTCGTGCACCGCGACATCAAACCGGCCAACATCCTGCTGGAGGCCACCGGCACCGGGCGGCCGCACCTGCGGCTGTCCGACTTCGGCATCTCGATGCGCAAGGGCGAGCCCCGGCTCACCGAGACCGACTACGTGGTGGGCACGCCCGGCTATTTCGCGCCCGAGCAGCTGACGGGCGCCGAGCCGGACTTCCCGGCCGACCTGTTCGCCGTCGGCCTGGTCGCCCTGTACCTGCTGCAGGGTCAGAAACCGGACGCCCAGGCCCTGGTGGAGCACTTCGCCACGTACGGCACACCGGGCGCCCCGCAGGGCATTCCGGAGCCGCTGTGGCAGGTCGTCGCCGCGATGCTGCAGCCCGACCCGCAGGCCAGGTTCCGTACGGCGACGGGCGCGCGCAAGGCGCTGACGGCGGCCGTGGAGATGCTGCCCGATGCGGGGCCCGCGGACGAGCCGGTGGAGGTGTTCGACCAGATCGGCCCGCTTCCGCCCGGCTTCGGCCCGGACGGCCCCGCCCCGGGCGCCCCGGGCCCCCACGACGACGTGACGGGCCACGGACCGGGCCACACCC
>NZ_VBVX01000453.1 GCF_005981925.1 Streptomyces albidochromogenes | reverse complement strand
GGGCGGCACCATCCCCTCCGCCGCCCCGTCACCCCGTAGCAACAGCACCCACACGAACCGCGGTACCGGAAACACGGGCACCGGCAACAACAGCACAGGAGGTGCAGGGCGTTGACGACGCAGTCCCCACCGATCACGCCGCGCCGCACGTATCTCATCGGCCGCGCCCGGCCGAACGCGATCGTCGGCAAGAACCGCGAGACCGGCGAGATCGCGCTGATCATCGCCGGCGCGTTCCTCGGCATGATGAGCGGGCTGCTGGTCCCCGTCCTGTCCCTGCGGATCGTGCTGCTCATGGGCTTCCCGATGCTGGCCCTGATGGCGGTGTACGTCCCGTACAAGCACCGCACCTTCTACAAGTGGTTCGAGATCAACCGCAGTTACAAGCGAACCCTGCGCAACGGCACGACGTACCGCAGCGGCGCCATGGAAGCCGGCGTGCGCGGCGACGGCCGTGAGGTCGAGGTCGGCCCGCCGCCCGGTATCGGCCGTATCAACTGGCTCGCCGCGCCCTTCGGCCCCGACGAGATCGCGGTACTCCTGCACGCCGACCGCCGGACGGTGACCGCGGCCATCGAGATCGAGGGCCCGGGCGTCGGTCTGCGCGACAGCGAGGACCAGGAAGCCCTGGTGGACCGTTTCGGCACGCTGCTCAAGCACGTCGCCAACGGCGACGGCTTCGTGACCCGCCTCCAGATGCTCGCCCGCACCCTCCCCGCCGACCCCGACGCCCACGCCAAGGACGTCGCCCAGCGCGGCGACGGGCACGCCCCCGGCTGGCTGAAGGACTCGTACGACCAGCTCCAGTCCATGGTCTCGACGTCCAGCGAGCAGCACCGCGCCTACCTCGTCGCCTGCATGCACTACTCCCGCGAGCTCGCCGCCGAGGCCAACGCCATGGCCCGCGCCGCCCGCCCGCACGGCGGCCGCAGGCTCGACCGCGACTCCGGCCTCGCCGTCGTCATGGCGCGTGAGCTCACCGATATCTGCGCGCGGCTCGCTGAGGCCGACATCCGGGTGCGCCAGCCCCTCGGCCAGGGCCGCCTCGCGTCCCTCGTGCACTCGATGTACGACCCCGACCACCCCATCGACCACATCCAGGCCATGACGAAGCGCAACGCCTGGCCGGCCGAGCTGGACGCCATGGAGGCGACGTACCTCCAGGCCAAGACGCGTGAGTCGTCCACCCGCGCGCCCTGGTGCCACGCCACCGCCTGGGTGAAGGAGTGGCCGATGACGCCCGTCGGCGTCAACTTCCTCGCCCCGCTGCTCGTCCACACCCCGGACGTGATCCGTACGGTCGCCGTGACCATGGACCTCGAACCCACCGAGATCGCCATCGAGCGGATGCTGACGGAGAAGACCAACGACGAGGCGGAAGCCAGCCGTCAGGCCAAGATGAACCGCACCGTCGACCCGCGTGACATCGCCGCGCACGGCCGGCTCGACCAGCGGGGTGAAGATCTCGCCAGCGGCGCGGCCGGGGTCAACCTGGTCGGGTACATCACTGTGTCGTCGCGTTCACCCGAGGCGCTGGCCCGCGACAAGCGGACCATCAGGGCCTCGGCCGGGAAGTCGTATCTGAAGCTGGAGTGGTGCGACCGCGAGCACCACCGGGCGTTCGTCAACACCCTGCCGTTCGCCACCGGTATCCGTCGTTAGCCGAGAGGGCAGACCCGCCATGCGAGATCCGCTGTCCGCCGTCACGGATGCCTTCACCAGCTTCCTCTTCGGAAAGGTCGAGACGACCAGACTTCCCGTCCGTACGTCGACGGGCCAGGCCCAGGCGGTCTACCTGCCGACCGCGGCGCCGGGCCTCGGCGACTCGGGCGTGATCATCGGCCGCGAGGTCTACAGCGGCAAGGGGTACATCTACGACCCCTTCCAGCTGTACGGGCAGCAGCTTCCCGCGCCGCACTGGCTGGTCCTCGGCGAGTCCGGCAACGGCAAGTCGGCGCTGGAGAAGACGTACGTACTGCGTCAGCTGCGCTTCAAGGACCGGCAGGTCGTCGTCCTCGACGCACAGGGCGAGGACGGGGTCGGCGAGTGGAACCTGATCGCCCAGGAGCTGGGGATAACTCCCATCCGGCTCGACCCGACGGCGGCCCTCAACGACGGCATCCGCCTCAACCCCCTCGACCCGTCGATCACGACCACGGGGCAGCTCGCCCTGCTCCGTACGATCATCGAGGTCGCGATGGGGCACGGCCTCGACGAGCGGTCCGGCTTCGCGCTCAAGGTCGCCCACGCGTACGTGAACGAGACGATCGTCGACCGGCAGCCGGTCCTGACGGACATCGTCGAGCAACTGCGCCACCCGGAACCGGAGTCGGCCGAGGCCATGAATGTCGACCTGGACGACGTACGGGCCTGGGGCCTGGACGTCGCCCTCGTCCTGGACCGCCTCGTCGACGGTGACCTGCGGGGCATGTTCGACGGCCCGACGACGGTCGGCATCGACCTGGACGCGCCGCTGATCGTCTTCGACCTGTCGCACATCGACCGGAACTCGATCGCGATGCCGATCCTGATGGCGATCGTCGGCGTATGGCTGGAACACACCTGGATCCGGCCGGACCGCAAGAAGCGCATCTTCCTTGTGGAGGAGGCGTGGCACATCATCAACTCCCCCTTCGTGGCGCAGCTCTTCCAGCGCCTGCTGAAGTTCGGCCGCCGCCTGGGCCTGTCCTTCGTGGCGGTCGTCCACCACCTCTCCGACGTGGTGGACGGGGCGGCGGCGAGAGAGGCGGCGGCGATTCTGAAGATGGCATCGACCCGGACGATCTACGCCCAGAAGGCGGACGAGGCACGGGCGACCGGGCGGGTGCTCGGCCTGCCGCGCTGGGCGGTCGAGATCATCCCGACGCTGACGCCGGGCATCGCCGTATGGGACGTGAACGGCAACGTCCAGGTCGTCAAGCACCTGATCACCGAAGCGGAACGGCCCCTCGTCTTCACGGACCGCGCGATGACGGAGACCTCGGCGGAGATGATCTCGGACGACCTGCGAGCCGCGGAGTGGGAGGCGGAGCAGAGGGCGGCGCTCATCGAGCAACAGATGAACGAGTCCTCTTCCTCGGAATCGACGGTCGCCTGAGATGGGACAGCACCACCACGGACAGCACCACGACCGGCAGGGCGAGCGCGGCATCCCCGACTCCCTGCTGGTCGGCCTGCTGGCGTTCCTGCTCGGCCTGATGATCCTCGCGTGGCTGGCGACGGGCCTGGCGGGCCTGTTCGCCCACGGCGCGTGGCCGGACGGTGTCACCTTCGCCCGTACGCCGCTGGCCCTGCGCCACCTGATGGGCGCGCCGCACGACATCCCGGCGGCGTGGCCGGACACACCGCCGGACCAGCTGTCGGGGTACGGGCTGTTCTGGGGCCTGCTCATCGGCGAGCTGATGATCCTCGGCGTACTGACGATCTTCGTACTGGGCGTACTGGCCCGCCTGAAGGCCCAGCGCGAGACGGCGCGGGCGAGGGCGAGGACGGCGGCCGAAGCGCCCGAACCGGCGAAGGCACCCCCGGGGCACCTGGACAACTCGGCCCGGCACCCGGCCGGCCCCGGGCCGTTCCCCGCCCACGACGGCACAGCCACGGGCTACGAGTCCGCGGGACTCCCCCCGGCGGGCACCGGCTACGGCCCCGGGGGCGGACCGCACCCGGCAGCAGGTGCCGCGTACGGCCCGGGCGGCCCCCACGTTGGAGCGGGCAGCGCCGGCTACGCCCCCGGCGGCCTCACCCACACGGGGGCGGACGCCGGCCACGGCCCGGCGGGTCTACCGCACCCGGACGCCGGCACGGGGCTCCCACCGGGCGCGGGGACGGTCCCCGGCGGTACCGGAGCCCGGGGCACCGCCGAACACGCCCCGCCGCACACCTACGACCCGCACCACACGGGCCTCACGCCTCACATGGCCACAGACCTGTCTCTTATACAAATCTC
>NZ_VBVX01000452.1 GCF_005981925.1 Streptomyces albidochromogenes | reverse complement strand
TCGTGCCGGACATCGACGTGTACGACTCGGCGGCCTGGTGCTCGCCGGTGCCACTGAGCGTCATGTCGCTGGCCGCCAAGGGCCGGCCGGTCGCGATACCGGACTTCACGCGCGGCGCCTGGGTCAACCTGCGCTCCGGCCTGGACTCCCGCATGACCGAGATGCCCCCCGTTTCCTGAGCCGCCGGACGCACCGCCGAAGGAGCAGACCATGAGATCAGCCTCTGTACCGGCCTCAGCACGACTGATCACCCCTTTGCGGGCACTGGCCGCCGCGGTGGCGGGCGCGGTGCTGCTCGTCCCGGCCCACCCGGCGTCCGCGGCCGGGCCGCGGGCCGCGAGCGCGGCGGCCGGGACGGAGGTGATCATCTCGCCCGTGGACCTCGACGGCCCGGCCGTCTCGACGGTGAAGGTGAGCGTCAAGAACGCCGGCCCGCAGCGCATGCGCGCGTTGCGGGTGTCGTTCGCCGGACCGGTCGGATGGGCGGTCCAGCCGTCCGTACGGGCCGTCGACGGCTCGCTGGCACCCGGCGCCACGGCCGCCGCGACCTTCCGGATCCAGGTGCCGGAGAAACGGCCCGGGTTCGTGATCCGTACGTTCCGGGCGACCGCGACGTACACGGGCGGCGACGGCGAGGGCACGGCCACCGGCACCCGGTCGGAGCGGTCCGGCACCCCGCAGCCGAACCTGGCGGCGGCGTACAACAACGTGGCGATCACCGACGAGTCCGCGACGAAGGCGGGCGACTACGACGGCGAGGGCAACAGCTTCTCCGCGCAGAAGCTGGCCGCGGTGGGCCTGACGCCCGGAGCCGCCGTCGAGGCCCTCGGGGCGAAACTGACCTGGCCGGACGTGCCGGCCGGGACGAAGGACAACGTGGCGAGCGGCGGGCAGGCGATCGCCCTGAGCGGCAAGGGCGCCAGGCTGGTGTTCCTCGGCTCGGGCGTCACCAGCGCGGCGACGGGCAGCGCGACCGTCCACTACACCGACGGGTCCTCCAGTACGGGCGCGTTCGGCTTCCCCAACTGGTCGTTCGACCCGGTGACGGCGCACGGCGCGACGCTGGTCAAGTCGACGGACGGCCGCAACCGCCAGGACGGATACGGCAACGCCACGGTGAAGTACAGCGTCTTCGCGCACGCGGTGCCGCTGGACCCGGAGAAGACGGTGGAGTTCGTGGTCCTGCCGGCGAACGCCAACATCCACATCTTCTCGATGGCGACAGCCGCGTCGTGACCCCCGCCCGGACCGCCCCCGCGGACCGGCCCCGCGCCGGTCCGCGGGGGCGGACGGGCGTGGAACGGGGCCGGGGCGGCGCCCCGTCTCACACGGCGATCACTTTGATCCCCGCATCGGTGAGCCGCTCCACCGCCTCCGCCGAGATCCCCGAATCGGTGACCACCACGTCGATCCGGTCCAGCCCGCAGATCCGGGCGAACGCCCGCTTCCCCATCTTCGACGAGTCCGTCACCACGATCACCCGGTGCGCCCGCTCCGCGAACAGCCGGCTGACGCTCGCCTCGTCCTCCTGGTGCGCCATCACCCCCAGATCCGGGTCCACCCCGTCGACGCCCAGCACCACGACGTCCAGCACGACCTCGTGCAGCACGCCCGTGGTCAACGGCCCGACCAGCTCGAACGTCTGGGGCCGCGCCACCCCGCCGGTGACCACGATCTTGATCTGCGGCCGTACGGCCAGCTCCCCCGCGATGTTGAGCGCGTTGGTGACCACCGTCAGCGCCGGTCCCGCGCCCCCGGCGCCCGAACCGGCCGCGGACGCCCGCAGCGCCAGCGCCCGCGCCACCTCCGTCGTCGTCGTGCCGCCGTTGAGCCCGACCACGTCCCCGTCGGCGACCAGCTCCGCCGCGGCCGCCGCGATCCGCTGCTTCTCCGACGCGTGGCGCGAGGACTTGTAGCGCAGGGGCAGCTCGTACGAGACGCCGTGCGCGATCGCCCCGCCCCGCGTCCGTACGAGCATCTGCTGCTCCGCCAGCTCGTCCAGGTCCCGGCGGATGGTCGCGGCCGAGACCTCCAGGGTGCTCGCGGCCTCCTCGACCTCCAGCCTGCCCTCGGCGGCCAGCAGTTCCAGCAGTGCGCTCCACCGCTCGTGTTTCGACATGCGGTCGGACTCCTTCACGACATGGACTGCGGGTTCGGCTTGGTGGATACTCGCCCACGGCGGGCAACGCTCGAATCTGCTTGGAGAGCCCGCCCTTCGAGCAGCTTCAATCATATGGGAGCCCCTACATGCCCACCGCCGGTCCGTCCGCCTCCCGCACCGCCGCCGAGATCACCTCTCAACCTGCCACATGGGCCCAGGCCGCCAGGACGCTTTCCGCCCACACGGACGCCCTGCCCCGCCGAGGCGAGCGCGTCGCCGTCGTCGGCTGCGGCACCTCCTGGTTCATGGCCCAGGCGTACGCCGTACTGCGCGAGAGCGGCGGCCACGGGGAGACGGACGCCTTCGCCGCCTCCGAGTTCCCCTGCCGCGCCGGCTACGACCGCGTCCTGGCGATCACCCGCTCCGGCACCACGACAGAGGTGCTGGAGGTCCTGCGCCGTGTGCGGGGCGCGGTGCCCACCGGCGCCATCACCGCCGACCCCGGCACACCCGTCATGGACGCGGCGGACGCCGTCGCCGTACTGGACTTCGCCGACGAGGAGTCGGTGGTGCAGACCCGCTTCGCCACCACCGCCCTCGCCCTGCTGCGCGCCCACCTGGAGACGGAAGGCGCGCTTCCGCCCGGGGTGCGCCCCCTCTCCGAGGCCGTCGAGGACGCCGCGCGGGCGCTCGCCGCACCGCTGCCCGCCGACGTGCTCGGCGCCGAGCAGTTCACCTTTCTCGGCACCGGCTGGACGTACGGACTCGCCCTGGAGGCCGGGCTCAAGATGCGCGAGGCGGCGGGGGCCTGGACCGAGGCGTACCCGGCGATGGAGTACCGGCACGGACCGATCAGCATCACCGGCCCCGGCCGCGTGGCGTGGATCTTCGGCACACCGCCGGACGGCCTCACCGACGACATCGCCCGCGTCGGCGGCACGACGACCGCCGAGTCCCGGACCGGCGCCGCCGGCGCCCTGGACCCGCTGGCCGACCTGATCCGCGCGCAGCGCCTGGCGGTGGCGCTCGCCGAGGCCCGGGGCTACGACCCCGACAGGCCCCGCAACCTCACCCGGTCCGTGGTCCTGGAGCAGAGCGCGTCGTAACCCTCAGCACCCCTGGCCCCAGCCGGTACGCCGTACGGTCGCGCCAGCGGTCGCCCTCCCGGACGATCAGGTGCACCGCCTCGACGCGCGAGGTCACCGGCAGGGCGGGAGCGCACTGAGCCTCCAGGGCGTCGTACGCGCGCTCCCAGGTCGCGGGGCCCTCGTGGTTGGCGACCGTCAGATGCGGGTCGAGGCCCTCGCCGAACAGGCCCCGGTACGGGACCGCTTCGGGCCAGCGCGCGGTGAGTTCCTTGGTGAGCGCCCGCACCGGATCGGCGGGCGTCGGGTCGAGGTAGAGGACGCCCGGGTACCGCCCGAACCCGGTGAACGTCAGCTCGAAGGCGTCGTGCGAGCGGAACAGGTCCAGGAGTTCGCGGTGGACCGCGCCGTCCATCCGGCTCTCGTGCAGGAAGGGGTAGAGGACGGTCACATGGGCCGCGATCCCGGTCCTGACGAGCGGATCGGCCTCCGGCACCCTGATCGTCAGAGCCGTGTCCCCGGCCATGTCCGGCCACCCCACC
>NZ_VBVX01000451.1 GCF_005981925.1 Streptomyces albidochromogenes | reverse complement strand
GGGTCCCACAGCGCTGCGCGCTGTGCAGGGGAAACGCCTCGCTTCGCTCAGCGGGGCGGCCGCTTCGCGGCCTTGGTGCCACCGGCTTCGCCGGTGGCTGGCCCTTCGGGCCGTCAGGTGCCGCGCTTCGCTTGGCACCTGAGCCTCGCTCAGCTCGGCCGAAGCGAGCGAGCGCTTCGCGTTCGCTCGGGCGGGTCCGCTTCGCTCCCCCGCCCCAACGGTTCTTCCGGCTGCGCCTCCAGAACCGTTGGGGCCCGCTGCCGCGGGCCAGCTGGCTGTAGGAACGGCGGGTGGTTACTCGATGTGTCCGGTTGTTGGGTCCACCTGTTTCAGGAAGTCCCGGGCTGACGCCTGCAGTTCCGGCTCACTCAAGGCTGCGGCCGGCTGCACGGCACAAGTGAGGACCTGACAGCCAGGTGAAGTCATAGGTGCCCAACTCGTCAGGACGCTCGGTGACATCGAACCTCTCCCCGTCGACCATCAAGGTCCAACGCTGTGCGCTGCGCCTGTCCATAACCGGTCAGTATGCCTGGGCTCTGGTCTCATCCGAATGGCCGGTCTCCTCGAAGCCTGTGATGCCACCAGCCGCCCCTTCGCCGGGGATCGCGGAACGCGAACGGATCCGGGAGGGTCCGGCGCCACAGTTCCGCGTCGAGCACAGCAAGAAGTGCCTCGAGTTCCCGGCGCGCCGGGGCAGGGAGCAGTACCACAACCTGCCCCAGCATGTCCCTGGCCTCGGCCACGTCTTCCAGGCTGTCGGAAGGGCACGGGCACACGGCGTAGGGGATCTCGAGATACCGGCCTGGCCGGGCGAGGAACCGCCGGCACCAGTACAGGGCTGTCTCGGTGGCGCCGGGCCACACGTCTTCGGTGCAGATCTCCCGCTCGACCCGGCGCACGGTGGCGGATGTCCGCGGCGACAACCGGTCGATCCGGTAGGGCTGGTGCAATGCGTAGAGCTTGGGTTGAGGGGCGCGCAGTGCGCCCGGCCGCCTACGCGGCATGGCCCTTTCGGGCTGTGATTGTCATGTCGGCATTTTGCCACGGGTGATGAGGTGGGATGCGGCGGGGTTAGGTGGGAGGGGCCGGGTGCGAAAGGTGGGGCAGGTTTCCCCTCGGATATGAGGGAACCTCTGCGTCCCGTGTGCTTCATTTTTGGAATCGGATATAGTTTGGACTCGGGGCATGTCATCGCTGACCGGTGTGGAGGCTTGTCAATGTCCCCTCCGGGAGCTCGCAACGGTGCCCTGGCGAGGAGGGCGGTCAGCCGACCGGCATCGGTCGAGTCCTTGGTCTTGTAGCTTCCCGACGTGGGGAGTTCTCGTTTCTCGCCGTTCAAATCGACCGGGCGGCACCCCGGAGAAGGCAGGCGGATATGTCGAGCACAGGCCGCGCTGATCAGCGCGAGGCCGCCCAGCGAGAAGCCGTTGACGCGGTTCTGCGCGCCCTGGAATTGCCTGCAAGAGCGCTTGTGCCCGAGCGAGGGCTGCGGACTCAGGTGATCATGGCGACCGGGTCCGGGAAGACCCGGGTAGCGGTCCGCAGCGCGCAGGAGCTCCACGCGGGCCGTGTGCTGGTGCTCGTGCCCTCGCTGGACCTGCTGGCGCAGACCGAGGCCGCGTGGCGCGAGGGGGGCCGCCGGGGGCCGATGATCGGTGTGTCCTCGCTACGGGGCGAGGAGGTGTCCTTCCCCAACACCACGGACGTGGGCGAGCTGGTGGAGTGGACGCGGGGCCTGGAGAAGGTCACCGTGTACGCCACGTACGCCAGCCTCGGGCTCGGCACGCTCGAGCGGGCGCACGCCGCCGGCCTTGCGGCTTGGGACCTGATCGTCGTGGACGAAGCCCATCGGACGTCGGGCCGGATCGGCAAGCCGTGGGCAGTCGTTCACGACAACCAGAAGATTCCCTCCCTGCGTCGGCTATACATGACGGCCACGCCCCGGCTGTGGCAGCTCGGGGACGAGGAGGGTCTTGCTGGCGCGCCGGGGGAGCTGGTGGCGAGCATGGAAGACGACTCCGACGGGGCCTTCGGCAGCCGCTGCTTCACGCTCACGCTCTCGCAGGCCATCGACCGGGGGATCTGTGCCCCCTACCGAGTCGTATGCGTGGACGTCACCGACACCCAGCTCCAAGCCGCGCAGCTCCTGGGCGCCGAAGGGCGTACGGACGAAGTCCGCGGGGCGCGACTCGCCGCTCTGCAGACCGCGCTGGTGAAAGCGTCCGCCGAGGAAGGCTTCCGCCGCACTCTGGTCTTCCACCATGTGGTGAAGGAGGCCGAGGCGTTCGCGGCCGGCCTGCCGGATGTCGCCAAACGGCTGCACGTCAGCGATCCGGAGCTGTACCCGAAGACGGTGTGGGCCGACTGGCTGTGCGGGGAGCACAAACCGCTCCACCGTAGGCGCGTTCTCGGTGAGTTCGCCGCCGGGATCGCGACGGACGGCACCGTTGTGGAGAAGGCATACCTGGGTTCCGTGAGAGTTCTCGGGGAAGGCATCGACACGAAGAACTGCGACTCCGTGTACTGGGCGGATGTCCGCGGCTCCATGCCCGACCTCGTCCAGGCGGTGGGGCGTGCGCTGCGGATGCAGCCGGGCGAGGGGAAGATGGCCTCGCTCGTGGTACCGGTGCTGCTCGGGCCGGGCGAGACAGCGGACAACATGCTCACCAGCAGGGCGTACGGCGGGCTCGCCAAGCTCCTGGAAGCTCTCAGAGCCCACGACACTCGCGTGGTGGAGCAGCTGGCCGAACAGCAGGCCCAGAGCCGCGTGCGGGGCGTACAGACCCGCAGCTGGCCCCAGGAAGACGAAGCAGCCGGCAGCGACCGAAGCGACCGTGAGCTGTCAGTCCCGGCCCGGGAACTGCTGAAGTTCTCCACGCCACGCGACCCCGCGCAGCTGGCCGCGTTCATCAACCTCCGCGTCCTCAACCCCGAACACGCCCACTGGAGGCGCGGCGTAGAAGCCGCCGTCATCTACGCCCGCGAGCACGG
Source organism: Streptomyces albidochromogenes (assembly GCF_005981925.1). Taxonomy (GTDB): domain Bacteria; phylum Actinomycetota; class Actinomycetes; order Streptomycetales; family Streptomycetaceae; genus Streptomyces; species Streptomyces albidochromogenes. The sequence goes on along the minus strand of NZ_VBVX01000451.1, from coordinate 1,001 downwards.
CGACCTGCGCGTCCCGTTCACCTACCGCGTCCCGGCCGGGCCGCAGGACCAGCCGGGCGAGGAACACGAGGACGCGGCCGTATGGCCAGCCTCGCTGGCGAACTTCCCCCTCGGGCAATGGGTGGCCGACACCAGGAGGTTCCACGCCCGCGGCGACATGGACGCCGACCGCATCGCCCAGCTGGAAAAGCTCGGCATGGTCTGGTCCCGCTACGACATCGCATGGGAAGAAGGGCTCGCCGCCGCGCGCGGGTGGGCTGGCGAACACGGGCACCTCCTCGCCCCGCTGGACGCCACCTACCAGGGCTATCGAGTAGGCATCTGGCTCAAGAACGCCCGGGCCGCCGCCCGCAAGGCCGCCGAGATCGAGCAGCGGCGTACCCAGGGGCTGCCGGTCCAGTCGTCGGCCGGAGCGCTGTCGAACGGGCGGCGCGAACAGCTGGAGGACATCGACCCGTCCTGGTGCCCGGCCTGGTCGGTGGAATGGCAACGCTGCTTCCACCTCACCCGCCTCCATCTGCAGGAGGCCGGCGGTGAACTGCCGACCGAGCCGGGCGTCGCCGTACACCAGAAAGAAGACCTCGGCGGGTGGGTGCGGTCGGTCCGGCTCGGCTGGGACAAGCTGACGGCCGTGCAGCAGTGGATGTGTGAACACGTCCTCGGCATCACACCCGCCACCGACGGCGAGAAACCGCCCCTGCGGACCAGCCAGGCACAGAAGTGGGCGCTGCACCTCGCCGCCGCCCGGCAGTACTACGAACGCGAAGGACACCTGCGGGTACCACGCAAGCACATCGAGACGATCATCATCGGCGGCGGCGGGAGTGGGAACGAAAGTAGTGGCGAGGACCACGAGGTACGGGAGCTCAAGCTGGGGGCCTGGATCGGGAACCAGCGGAGCAGGGCCACGACGCTGGCACCCGAACGAATCGAGCAACTGACCAAGATCGGCATGCGCTGGACGTAATGGCCACCGTCGTCACCGCGGTCGGCGCCGCCTC
>NZ_VBVX01000450.1 GCF_005981925.1 Streptomyces albidochromogenes | reverse complement strand
GAGTTCCTCGCGCGCTTCGGGGGCCGCTGCGTGAACACCCACCCCGCCCTGCTCCCCAGCTTTCCCGGCGCCCACGGCGTACGCGACGCTCTCGCGTACGGCGCGAAGGTCACCGGATGCACGGTCCACTTCGTCGACGACGGTGTCGACACCGGCCCGATCATCGCGCAGGGCGTGGTCGAGATCCGGGCCGAGGACGATGAAGCCGCTCTTCATGAGCGCATCAAGGAAGTCGAGCGACGGCTGCTCGTCGATGTCGTGGGGCGCCTGGCCCGTAACGGCTTTCACATTGAGGGACGAAAGGTAGTTATCCAGTGACCGCCGAAGGTACGAAGCGGCCCATCCGCCGCGCGTTGGTCAGCGTCTACGACAAGACGGGCCTCGAAGAGCTGGCCCGCGGCCTGCACGAGGCGGGCGTCACCCTCGTCTCCACCGGCTCCACCGCCGGGAAGATCGCCGCGGCCGGCGTCCCGGTCACCAAGGTCGAGGAGCTCACCGGCTTCCCCGAGTGCCTCGACGGCCGGGTCAAGACGCTGCACCCGCGCGTGCACGCCGGAATCCTCGCCGACCTGCGGCTCGACGCGCACCGCGCGCAGCTGGAGGAGCTGGGGGTGGAGCCGTTCGACCTGGTGGTCGTCAACCTCTACCCGTTCAAGGAGACCGTCGCGTCCGGCGCCACCGCCGACGAGTGCGTCGAGCAGATCGACATCGGCGGCCCCTCGATGGTCCGCGCCGCCGCCAAGAACCACCCCTCCGTGGCGGTCGTCACCAGCCCCGAGCGGTACGCCGACGTCCTCGACGCCGTCAAGGGCGGCGGCTTCGACCTGACGACGCGCAAGCGCCTCGCCGCCGAAGCCTTCCAGCACACGGCGGCGTACGACGTCGCGGTCGCGTCCTGGTTCGCCGCCGACTACGCGGCGGCCGACGACAGCGGCTTCCCCGACTTCCTCGGTTCGACGTACGCGCGCAAGAACGTGCTGCGGTACGGCGAGAACCCGCACCAGCCGGCGGCCCTCTACACCTCCGGCACGGGCGGCCTCGCCGAGGCGGAGCAGCTGCACGGCAAGGAGATGTCGTACAACAACTTCACGGACACGGAGGCCGCGCGGCGCGCCGCGTACGACCAGACCGAGCCGTGCGTCGCGATCATCAAGCACGCCAACCCGTGCGGCATCGCCGTCGGCGCGGACGTCGCCGAGGCGCACCGCAAGGCGCACGCCTGCGACCCGCTGTCGGCCTTCGGCGGCGTGATCGCCGTCAACCGCCCGGTGTCCGTGGAGATGGCCGAGCAGGTCGCCGGGATCTTCACCGAGGTCATCGTCGCCCCGGCGTACGAGGACGGCGCGGTCGAGGTGCTGGCCCGCAAGAAGAACATCCGCGTGCTCGTCTGCCCCGACGCCCCGTCCGACGAGGTCGAGATCAAGGCGATCGACGGCGGTGCGCTGCTCCAGGTCACCGACCGGCTCCAGGCCGAGGGCGACGACCCGTCGACCTGGACGCTCGCCACGGGCGAGGCCCTGTCCGACGGCGAACTCGCCGAACTGGCCTTCGCCTGGCGGGCCTGCCGCGCCGTGAAGTCCAACGCGATCCTGCTCGCCAAGGGCGGCGCGTCGGTGGGCGTCGGCATGGGGCAGGTCAACCGCGTCGACTCCGCGAAGCTCGCGGTGGAGCGCGCGGGCGAGGAGCGCGCGAGGGGCGCGTACGCCGCCTCCGACGCGTTCTTCCCGTTCCCCGACGGACTGGAGATCCTGCTGAACGCCGGCGTCAAGGCCGTGGTCCAGCCCGGTGGTTCGGTCCGCGACGAGCAGGTCGTCGAGGCCGCGAAGCAGGCGGGCGCGACGATGTACTTCACGGGTACGCGCCACTTCTTCCACTGACGCGTCCCGTCCGTGACATGCGGAAGGCCGCAACCCGAGGGGGTTGCGGCCTTCCGCATGTGCTGAGCGCGTACTACTTCTTGATCACCAGGGTGCCGGCGGCACGGTCGTGCCAGCCCTGCAGCTTCCCGGAGTTGTCGAAGAACGGGGAGAGGTAGACCAGGAGCTGGCCGATGCAGACGAACGCGCCGACCATCGGGATGATCCAGCGGATGAAGCCGCCGCCGAGACCCGGGTTCTGGCCGGTGTTCTCCTTGATGACCTTCACGCCCAGCACCATCTTGCCGAGGGTGGCGCCGACGAAGGCGACCATCAGCCACTCGTAGAGCAGCGTGATGAGGCCGAAGACGAGGAGGCTGCCGAAGGCGATGGCGATGATGCCGGCGCTGGCCTCGTTCACACAGGCCTCGTAGCCGGGGTCCATGTAGGTGCCGCAGTCCTCGGCGCTCTCCGCCGCGCCCATGGCGCCCGCGACGCCGATGGCGCTGAAGATGAAGTACAGGATGCCGATCACGACACCGTCGAGCGCACGCGCGCCGAGGCGGCGACCCATCGAAGCGACCTGAACGGTGCCCAGGCCCGGCACGTTGATGTAGCCGCTGTTGGCCTGCATCATGCCCGGCTGCTGCTGCGGGTACGCGCCGTAGGGCTGGCCCGGCTGCTGGGCGCCCTGCTGCGGGTAGCCGTAACCCTGCTGCGGCGGCACGCCCTGGGGGGCCTGCTGCGGGTAGCCGTAGCCGGGCTGGCCCTGCGGGGGCTGCTGGGGCTGCTGGCCGTACGGGTTGTTCGGGTCGCCGAAACTCATGGCGGTGTTCCTCCGTTGGAAGTGCTGGGGACGTCGCGGCCCGAGCGGAGGAACGTCACAAGAAAAACCAGCGGTGCCCCCCCGCCGCTGTCCGCGGCACTGCGCCGATCATCGTTGTAGGACACTCGTCTCTTTGTCCAGTCGAGCCCCACATGTGTTGTGCAAGTGCAACCTCGGCCAGGGCGGCCTGATTGGAACCAGGGCGGGTCCATCCGCGAGGATGGGGTCATGACTGCCCAGATTCTCGATGGCAAGGCCACCGCAGCCGCGATCAAGTCCGACCTGACCGCCCGCGTGGCGGCGCTGAAGTCCAAGGGCGTCGTCCCCGGGCTCGGCACCCTGCTGGTCGGTGACGACCCGGGCAGCAAATGGTACGTCGCGGGCAAGCACCGCGACTGCGCCCAGGTCGGCATCGCGTCGATCCAGCGCGAACTGCCCGCGACCGCCTCCCAGGAGGAGATCGAGGCGGTGGTGCGCGAGCTCAACGAGAACCCGGAGTGCACGGGTTACATCGTCCAACTGCCGCTCCCCAAGGGCATCGACACCAACCGCGTCCTGGAGCTGATGGACCCGGCGAAGGACGCCGACGGCCTGCACCCGATGAGCCTCGGTCGGCTCGTGATCGGCGAGCCCGGCCCGCTGCCCTGCACGCCGTACGGCATCGTCCAGCTCCTCCGTCACCACGACGTGGAGATCAAGGGCGCGAACGTCGTCGTCGTCGGCCGCGGCATCACCATCGGCCGTCCGATGCCGCTGGTCCTGACCCGCAAGTCGGAGAACGCCACGGTGACGCAGTGCCACACCGGTACGCGCGACCTGTCCGCGCACCTCAGGCAGGCGGACATCATCATCGCCGCGGCCGGTGTGCCGCATCTCATCAAGCCCGAGGACGTCAAGCCGGGCGCGGCCGTGCTCGACGTCGGCGTCAGCCGTGACGAGGACGGCAAGATCGTCGGCGACGTCCACCCGGGAGTCGCGGAGGTCGCCGGCTGGGTCGCCCCCAACCCGGGCGGCGTCGGCCCGATGACCCGCGCCCAGTTGCTGGTCAACGTCGTCGAGGCGGCGGAGCGCGCGGCCGCCGACTCCGCCGACGTGGCCGCGGGCTGAGCGGGAAGGAAGCGCCTCCGATGGCTGCCGCGACGAGCCCGGACGAACCGGCCGTGACCGACGAAGTCGCCGACGGCGTTGCCGGTGGCGTTGACGATGCCGCGCCCGGGGCGGGCGTGGGCGAGACGGCCGCGGGTGAGACGGGCGCCGTGGGCGAGACGGGCGCGGGTGAGCTGGGCGCGGGCGAGCTGGAGGCCGTCGGTGCGGGTGGGGCCGAGGGT
>NZ_VBVX01000449.1 GCF_005981925.1 Streptomyces albidochromogenes | reverse complement strand
ATGCGGGACACGCTGGTACTGAACGCGAGCTTCGAGCCGCTGTCTACGGTGACGTTGAACCGGGCGGTGGTGCTTGTCCTGACGGACAAGGCCGTCGTCGAACAGGCACACCCCGGCCTGCGGATGCGTGCGGCCGCCGTGGACCTTCCGGTCCCCCAGGTGATCAGGCTGTGCCGGTACGTCCGGGTGCCCTTCCGAAGACACGCGCCGTGGTCGAGGCGTGGTGTGCTGATACGGGACCAGCACCGGTGCGCCTACTGCGGGCGGCGCGCCACCACCGTCGACCATGTGGTGCCGAAGGCTCAGGGCGGCGGGGACGGCTGGCTGAACACGGTGGCGTCGTGCGCGGAGGACAACCACCGCAAGGCGGACCGTACGCCGGAAGAGGCGGGGATGCCGCTGCTGCACCGTCCGTTCGTGCCGTCGCCCGCCGACGCGATGCTGCTGGCGCTGGGAGCCGATGAGCGCTCCGCGCTGCCGCAGTGGCTGGCGCAGCCCGCGTAAGGAGTTCGTACCCGCCGTACCTGGCCCGCCTTCCCGGGGAGCCCTTCGGGGCTTCTCGGGCGGCGGGCCTCTGTGCGCCGCCTCAGCGCAGAAGGAGCTGGACGATCGCGACGGTGCCGACGGCCACGATCAGGACGCGCAGCGCGGTCGGCGGCAGGCGTCGGCCGATCTTGGCGCCGAGCTGGCCGCCGAGGGTGGAGCCGACGGCGATGAGGGCGACAGCGGTCCAGTCGAAGTCCGCGGCGAAGAGGAAGAACGTCGCGGCGATGGTGTTGACGATCGCCGCGAGGACGTTCTTGGTGGCGTTGACGCGTTGCAGGGTGTCGGTGAGCAGCATGCCCATGAGGGCGAGATAGATGATGCCCTGGGCGGCGGTGAAGTAGCCGCCGTACACGCTGGCGAGCAGGAGGCCGGTGATGAGGAGCGGGCCGCCGTCGGGGTCGGGGTGACTGTCGGAGCCGAGGCGCTCGCGGCGGCGCTTGACCGCCGCGGTGATGCGGGGCTGCAGGACGACGAGGACCAGGGCGAGGCCGACCAGGACCGGGACGATGGTCTCGAAGGCGGTCGGGGGCAGGGCGAGGAGCAGTACCGCTCCGCAGAAGCCTCCGACGGCGGCTGCCGAGCCGAGGCGCAGGATGCGGCGGCGCTGGCCGGTGAGTTCCTTGCGGTAGCCGATGGCGCCGCTGATGGCGCCGGGGATGAGGCCGAGGGCGTTCGAGACGGTCGCGGTGACCGGCGGGAGGCCGGTGGCGAGCAGGACCGGGAAGGTGATCAGGGTTCCGGACCCGACGATGGTGTTGATGGTCCCGGCGCTGACGCCCGCGGCGAAGACGGCGAGCATCTCCCAGATGGTCACGGTGTGCCCTTCGTGCGTGATCGTTGCTTGGAGCACCGATCATGCACGAAGGCGGGCCCGGCTCCGTCGAAGGGGGTCAGTCGATGGGGGGTTCCTGGCGGCGCTCCTGGCCGGTGTTGAAGCCGGGGCCGCCACCGCTGAAGTTGCCGAAGGCGCCGCTGAGGCCCTTGAGGGCGTCGCCGATCTCGCTGGGGACGATCCAGAGCTTGTTGGCGTCGCCCTCGGCGATCTTCGGGAGCATCTGGAGGTACTGGTACGACAGGAGCTTCTGGTCCGGGTCGCCGGCGTGGATGGACTCGAAGACCGTACGGATGGCCTGCGCCTCGCCCTCGGCGCGCAGGGCGGACGCCTTGGCCTCGCCCTCGGCGCGCAGGATCGCGGACTGCTTCTCGCCCTCGGCGGTGAGGATCGCGGACTGCCTGATGCCCTCGGCGGTGAGGATCGCGGCGCGCTTGTCGCGGTCGGCGCGCATCTGCTTCTCCATCGAGTCCTGGATGGAGGTGGGCGGCTCGATGGCCTTGAGCTCGACGCGGTTGACGCGGATGCCCCACTTGCCGGTGGCCTCGTCGAGGACGCCGCGCAGCGCCGCGTTGATCTCCTCGCGGGAGGTCAGGGTCCGCTCCAGGTCCATGCCGCCGATGATGTTGCGCAGCGTGGTGACGGTGAGCTGCTCGATCGCCTGGATGTAGCTGGCGACTTCGTACGTCGCGGCTCGGGCGTCGGTGACCTGGTAGTAGATGACGGTGTCGATGTTGACGACGAGGTTGTCCTGGGTGATCACCGGCTGGGGCGGGAAGGGCACGACCTGTTCGCGCAGGTCGATCCGGTTGCGGATCGAGTCGATGAACGGGACGACGATGTTCAGGCCGGCGTTGAGGGTGCGCGTGTAGCGGCCGAAGCGCTCCACGATGGCTGCGCTGGCCTGCGGGATGACCTGGATCGTTTTGATCAGGGCGATGAAGACCAGCACCACCAGAATGATCAGGACGATGATGACGGATGACATCGCGTTTCCCGTGCCCTTCGTGTCGTGCTTCTCGGGAGACCGGCCTGGTCGCGCGCGGACGATCTGATGATCAATCTTCCCAGAACGCGGGCCGGTGTGCGGGGTGTTCGGCTCACCTGGCCGGTTACATCACCACGGCCGTCGCTCCGTCGATCTCGACGACGTCCACCTGCCGGCCCGGTTCGAAGCTCTGTTCCGCGTCGAGGGACCGCGCGGACCACACCTCGCCCGCGAGTTTGATCCGGCCGCCGCCGGCGTCGACCCGTTCGAGCACGACGGCCTGACGCCCCTTCAGGGCATCGATGCCGGTGCGGTGTTGGGGCCGCTCGGAGCGATGGCGGGCGGCTATCGGACGTACGACCGCGATCAGCGCGACCGAGACCGCGGCGAAGACCAGGACCTGGGCGACGATTCCGCCGCCCAGGCTCGCGGTCAGGGCTCCGGCGACCGCGCCCGCCGACAGCATTCCCAACTCGGGCATCGCGGTCACCACGAGCGGGATTCCCAGCCCGACGGCGCCGATCAGCCACCACACCCATGCGTCGATGTCCACATGGTCATGGTAGGTGCGGGCGGTCTTCGCCGACAGGGTGCGGGCGGGGCCCCGGAGGGTCAGCCGAGCGGCAGGCCCTGGGCGGTCCAGCGGTCGGACCTGCGCTCGACGACGAGCGGCAGGCCGAAGCACAAGGAGAGGTTGCGGGAGGTCAGTTCGGTCTCCACGGGGCCCGCGGCGAGGACCTTGCCCTGGCGGATCATCAGGACGTGGGTGAAGCCGGGGGCGATCTCCTCGACATGGTGCGTCACCATGATCATCGAGGGGGCGTACGGGTCGCGGGCGAGGCGGCCGAGGCGGCGGACGAGGTCTTCGCGGCCGCCGAGGTCGAGACCGGCGGCGGGCTCGTCGAGGAGCAGCAGCTCGGGGTCGGTCATCATCGCGCGGGCGATCATGGTGCGCTTGCGCTCGCCCTCGGAGAGCGTGCCGAACTTGCGGTCCAGGTACGCGGTCATCCCGAGGCGGTCGAGGAAGGCGCGGGCGCGCTGCTCGTCGACCTCGTCGTAGTCCTCGTTCCAGGTGGCGGTCATGCCGTACGCCGCCGTGAGCACCGTCTGGAGAACGGTCTGCCGGCGGGGCAGCTTGTCGGCCAGCGCGATGCCGGCCATGCCGATGCGGGGGCGGAGCTCGAACACGTCGGTGCCGGGGCTGCCGAGCGTCTCGCCGAGGATCCTGGTGCTGCCGGTGGTCGGGAAGAGGTAGCTGGAGGCGACGTTCAGCAGGGTGGTCTTGCCGGCGCCGTTCGGGCCGAGGATCACCCAGCGCTCGCCCTCCTTGACCGACCAGGAGACGTCTTCCACCAGAGCGCGTCCGTCGCGGACCACGGATACGTCCACCAGCTCCAGTACATCGCTCATGAGCGCGTTGTCTCCCCATGCAGTCTCGAGAATGTCGGGCATGCCTGTAGGCACAGCTCCAGGGGAAAACCTACGCCACCGGTCGAGTGATCCGGTTGGTAGGTCCGTTCCCTAGGCTGGGGGCATGCTTTCCGAACCTCGCTCAGGACGACTGGCCGCATGGGGAAACGCCCTTCTGGCCGGACTCGCATCGCCGGATCACGTCGCGCTCGCCATCGTCGGGGAGGACGCGGCGCACCGGGTGGAGTTCACCGCCG
>NZ_VBVX01000448.1 GCF_005981925.1 Streptomyces albidochromogenes | reverse complement strand
GTCGGCGTCCTGCCCGCACCGCACTTCGCCACCGCCACCACCACCCTCGGGCCCGGCGACACCCTGCTGCTCTACACCGACGGGCTCACCGAGGCCCGTACGGGCGAAGACCGCGCCACCCTGTACGGGGACGAGGCCCTGCGTGACTTCGTCGCCGGCCACGCCGGCAAGCCGCCGCAGGCCGTCGTCCAGGCCCTCACCGGCCTGCTGGCGGACTTCGGTGACGGCCTCGACGACGACACCGCCCTGCTCGCCCTCGGCGTACCCGCCTCCGGCCCGACGACGAAGAACCCGCTATGAGCCCGCTGACCATCACCACCCGAGACACCGCGACCGGCCCCGTCCTGGAGATCACCGGCGAATTCGACTACACCAACGCCACCGAGCTGCGCGACCTGCTCGGCACGCTCGCCCTCCGGCCCGGCCGGCGCCTCGTCCTGGACCTGGCCGGCATGACGTTCTGCGACTCCAGTGGCATCACCGCTCTGATCGCCGCCCGCAACCACGTCCACGCGGCCCAGGCCGACATCGCGCTCGCGGCCGTACCCGCCAATACGCTGCGCATCCTGCGCATCGTCGGCCTCGACCAGATCTTCCCGCTCTACCCCGACACCGACGCCGCCACGCGTTTCTGACCGCGCGGACGAGCCCGCGCCGGTGCGAAGGGCGTGGAGCCGTCCTGGCCCATGAGGTACGGCCAAGGCATGTCACCGCGTGATGACTGACATGATGGGGCCGTCCCCCGGGCAGAGCCCGGGAGGCGGTTTCGTACGGGGCCGCGGAGGCCAGGGTTGTGCTGAGGAAGAGGAGTGGTGGGATGCCGGTGGAGAGGCTGGTGATCACACCGGCGGTGGTGGAGCGGGACGCCGTGCTGGCGTTGGCCGGCGAGCTGGACATGGGCTGCGAGGATCTGCTGGCCGAGGCGGTCGGGGAAATGCTCGCGGCCGGCTATCGGCGGGTGGTGCTGGACTGCGCGGAGATCTCGTTCTGTGACTCCCGCGGATTCAGCGCGCTCCTCGTGGCCCGGCAGACCATCCAGGACGCCGAGGGCGCCTTGGCCCTGGCCGCCGTACCGGAGCGCCTCGACAACCTGCTGACGCTGGTCGGCGCGGAGGAGATCTTCGCCATCGCCCCCACCGTCGAGCAGGCGCGCTTGCTGCTCGCCGGTCTCGCCGACGGCCCCCGGGCCGAGCCGGCGTAACCCGCCGCCCGCCGGGCCCGGCGCGGCCCGCGCCGTACGGCAGCCGCGTTCCTCATGCCGGAGCCGGGCGGGTGGACCACCGAGGTCGCCTCCGTCGTGCGGTCGCCCCGCACCCTGCCCACTTCACCGGTGAGGGATACTGGGGCGAAGACAGCGGATGACCGAGGGGCGAGGGCGTGGACGATTCAGGGGAGACGGATGCGTTCAGTGCGTCGTCGGTCCCGTCCACGGGCGCATTGCGCATGCACCCGTTGGCGGACCGGCCGGGCTGGCAGGCGGTCGGCGAGATCAGTCTGATCACACGCCCCGCCTGGGAACAGACTCTGCACCAGCTTGCCCTGAGCGACGAAGAGGCGTGCCACTTGGAGCTTTCCGCGATCACCTTCGTCGACATGGCTGGTGTCTCTGCTCTGGCGGTGGCCGCCCAGGGCCTTCCGGAGGGGCGACGTATCGTGCTCGAAGAGCCGCCTGCCGCCTTGCGGCGCGTGCTGGACATGTTCTGGCCGGACCTGAACACCGTCGAGGTGGTGGCGTGATGACTGCCCCCACCACCGAGCCCTTTGTGCATCCCGCGCTGTTCTACAGAGGCGAGAAGGAGTACCTGCACGGCACGGTGCCCTTCATCCGCGACGGTCTGCGCGCCGGGGAACCGGTGGCGGTCGCCGTGCCCGGGCCGAACCTGGGCGTCCTCAAGAAGGCCCTGGGCGACGACGCCGCGGACGTGCGGTTCCTCGACATGACCGAAGTGGGGCGCAACCCGGGACGGATCATCCCCAAGGTGCTGCGCGCGTTCGCGGACGCCCACCGGGATACGCGGGTACGGATCATCGGCGAGCCGATCTGGGCGGGCCGCAGCAATGTGGAGTACCCGGCGTGCGCCCAGCACGAGGCGCTGATCAACCCGGCGTTCCAGGGCCGCGAGGTCACCATTCTCTGCCCGTACGACGCCGAACGCCTCGACGAGCACGTCATCGCCGACGCGTACGCGACGCACCCGGTCGTCATCTCCGGCGGCCAGGAGCAGCGCAGTACCGCCTACGCACCCGAGCGGGTCGTGGCCCGCTACAACCTGCCGCTGGGGCCCTCGGCGGCGACCGAGGAGTTCGCCTTCGACGCCGAAGGGCTGCCGGGCGCCCGGCACTTCGCGGTCGAACGGGCCGAACGGTTCGGCCTGTCCGGCATCGGCCTGGAGGACGTGGCCCTCATCGTGGCCGAGCTGACCACCAACAGCGTGGTGCACGGCGGAGGTTCGGGCACCATACGGGTGTGGTCCGACGGCGGCCAGATGGTGTGCGAGGTCCGCGACCAGGGGCACCTGCGCGATCCGCTCGCCGGACGCCGCCCGGCCACGCGGGACCAGCAGGGCGGCCGCGGACTGCTGCTGGTGCACTACCTGGCCGATCTCGTACGCATCCACACCGGCCCCGAGGGCACGTCGATCCGCTGCTACATCAGCCGCTGACCCGCTGGGCACCTGTGCGCGCAACGGAACCTCACCAAGCTGGTCACGGCCGCCGGCCTCGGGCGACCCGGCCCGGGCTGCTGCCGCATGGTGGGCCGCCGCGCGGGCGGACCACCATGCGGACCTTGTGGTGAGTGAGGTCCCGGTCGGACACGCACCCTTCATCGCGGGCTGAGCGACTTCGCAGTTGATCGGCCGGACAGGCAGAGCACCGCGCCCATCAGGAGCACCATGCCGGTGACGACGACCGGATTCAGACGATCACCGAGCAGTACGACGCCGATGACCGCTGCGGTCAGCGGTTCGACGAGAGCGATGACGGAAGCAGTCGTCGCCTTCACCACGCTGAGCCCCGCGAAGAACAGGGTGTAGGCCAGCGCCGTCGGAATCAGACCGAGGTAGCCGATCGATGCCACTGTCCAGAACAGGTGCCCGGTGCCGGGCAGCCAACCCTCGACAAGCGCCAGCGGGAAGAGACACACGGTGCCGATGGCGAACGCGACCACCATCGCGTCGAACGCGCCGCCCTCCCGCCTGCGGCCGGAAGCACGCCCGAGCAGTGTGACACCGGCATAGCCGACAGCCGAGAGCACGGCATATCCGAGGCCGAGCAACGGGTTGGGGCCCGTGCTCTGGTCGGTGCCGCACATGAGCAGCCCCAACCCGAGTACGCCGCTCACCACAGCGAGCACACCCGCCCTGCCGATGCGCTCGTCGAGCAGCAGCCTGGAACCCACCGCCACGAGTACCGGACCGGAGCCGAGTGTCACCATGGTGGCCACGGTCAATCCGGCCTGCTGGACCGCGGCGAAGTATGCCGTCTGGTACACCGCGAGTCCGAAGCCCGTGGCCACGACCCGGCCCTTGCCTCTGAGGAGGCACCGCACCAGCGAGTCGCCCGGAGCCGAACGGCGTCGCCTCCACAGGGCCCGGAGCGTCAGCAGCAGCGCCAGCCCTCCCAAGAACCGCCAGAACGACGCCGCGCCGGGGCCGATGCCGCCCATGTCGTACAGCACCGCCGCCACGGCGCCACCAGTACCCCACGCGGTCGCCGCTGTCGCGACGTAGAACATGCCCTGTCGCAAGGACAAGGCGGTAGAAGATCGCACTGCTGTCTCCATCAGATCTGCGCATCACGAACAACGTCGTCGATGGGCAGCACACGCTGACCGCCCCAGGTGTACTGAGGCGGTTCGGCGCAGTCGCCGCCGTCAGAGGACGGGCGGCGGAGGAGTCAGCATCTGATGCATGCGGTCAACGTAGTCGCTGCACCCCCGACCACGCATGCGCATTCGGCGCAGAGCACAGCCCCACCGTGGTGGGACAGTTGAGGGCCGGCACCACTCAGCCGTCTCCCACGTCCGGTGCGAACAGCTGCTGGGGGAGGGGACCAAGGGATGCGGGT
>NZ_VBVX01000044.1 GCF_005981925.1 Streptomyces albidochromogenes | reverse complement strand
GCCCGACGCCTCCGCCCGCATCGACCTGCGCGGCCGCCGCCTCCAGGTCATCGTCAAGCTGGCCACCGTACACCTCACCCCGGACCAGCCCCGGTACGCCGGCGGTTCCTGGCACGTCGAGGGCATGCTGAACGAGCGGATAGTCTCGACCGGCATCTACTACTGGGACAGCGAGAACATCACCGAGAGCCGGCTGGGCTTCCGCGGCGCCCTCGACGACCCGCACTACGAACAGAACGACGACGCCGGGCTGCGCGAAGTCTACGGCCTCGAAGACGAGGACGCCCTGAACCAGGTGCTGGGCGCGGTACCGACCCCGGAGGGCCGCTGCCTGGCCTTTCCCAACGTCCTCCAGCACCGCGTGGACGCCTTCCGCCTCGCGGACCCGACCCGCCCGGGCCACCGCAAGATCCTCGCGTTCTTCCTCGTCGACCCGACGCAGCGGATCGTCTCGACCTCGGACGTACCGCCGCAGCAGCCCTGGTCCGAGACCACGACCATGACGCTGGAGCAGGCCAAGACGTACCGCGAGGAGCTCATGCAGGAAAGGAAGTTCTTCGTGGACGAACACAACGAGCAGCTCTACGAACGCGAATTCTCCCTCTGCGAGCACTGAACCACCATGGCGGGGGCGCGGTACTGAGAACCCCTCTCCCCCATCCGAAATCGACGTCGTACGCACGCTGGGGTGCCCCATGACTTCCTGCGCGACGGCTTCTTCCGGTACGTTGGCGAGTCCGGCCGCTCGGCATGGGAGCCGGTGTTGCAGGACGATCCTGGCTGGCTCCAGGGCTGTTACCGGGACGAGTCCCTGGTGACGCAGATCGCGGGCACCATCACGCAGGCGGACATCGACGCCGGATCGTGCGCGAGCCGACCAGCTCCGGCACGCTGCCGTCTCTCGTCCTGCGCATGCTCGAGGAACTCCACGTCGAGTCCGGCATGCGCGTCCTCGAGATCGGAACCGGCACCGGATACTCCACGGCCGTCCTCAGCGAGCGCCTGGGCGAGGAACTCGTCACCTCCATCGAGTACGACGAGGAGGTTGCCAGCAAAGCGCGCACAGCCCTGCATCACTAGGGCCTCTACCGACGCTCATCTGCGGCAACGGGATTTTCGGACACGCCGACGGGCCCGTAGGACAGGGTCATCGCCACGTGCGGCGTGAAGACGGTGCCTGCAGCCAGACCCGGCCCGGCAGGCTGGTCCTGGCCACCATCGGCGGCTGACTCAACGCGTCCGAACTCGCGCGGCTGACCGTCCACGACGACGGCACAGCGTCCGGGCCCCTGCTCAGCGGCCAGGTCAGCTTCATGCTCGCCCGCCCGCAGTCGCCGCCCCCGCTGGGCCTGCTCCCCGACCTCGGCACGGGCACGGAACGAGAGGCAAGTATCGGAGCCGACTGCCTGGAGGACTGGACGTCCCGCTTCATCGTCCAGTCTCAATGTCCAATCCGGTTCGTGGGCCGCCCTCTACGGGGAGGGTGGCCGCTGAATCACACGCCAGGACGGCCCGGACCTGCTCTGGGATGCAGCCGAGGAGAAGCTCGGGCACTGGCACGCCGCTGGGAAGCCAGCCGTAAGCAGGCTCACCCTCACGATCACCACGGCCGGCAAAGCCCTCAACTGGTGAGCTCGTCTGCCCAGTCCTGTTCATCCGCCACCCTGTACAGGTCGGTGGGCAGGAGTGGGCCGGCACCGGGGCAAGCAATCCGCAGCCTGTGCCGACGGCCCCTTACCGTCGAGCAGCCGGTGAACCTCCTCGTCCACGGACAGCCGGGTGCACGCGTGCCCGTGCGACGGGGCGCGCGGCTGCGGCCTTCGCCGTGCGGGCTTGGACCGTGGAGGCCAGGCAGGCGGAGCGGGGTCTGGCAGGCGGCGATGAGTGGGCCAATGCAGGAGCTGTGATCCGCTCCGACCGTGCCAGTCCGGCCGACGACGCCTTGGACAGGTCGCCGGCCCCACTGCGACGAACACATGGGGTGCACCAAAGACAACTCCTTCACGCACCCTCATGGGCCTGGGGCTTGGAGTAGGGCTCCGTTCCTTGGACCAGTCTGTAACGCATGGCCCGGAATGGAGCCCGCTTGCGCTCTCTTCGACGTGCGCGGGCCTGCAGTCCCGATCTCTGCGCGTCTTGCATCAGCTCGGCAAATGCCTGATCCCTTTGTCTGTACCTGCAGGCCGTGTGCTGGGAGAGGGCGGCCAGAGCCGCTGATCGCGCGACCGTCTCGCCGTTTCGCAAAGCCTCCAGGATCACCTGAGCACGCGCAGGCGTCATATGGTTCCGGCGCCGAGCGGCTTCGCCGCTGGGGACGGGTGAGGTCATGTCAACGCCACCCAATGTCGTCCGCCCTTCATCATGCCCCGGTGAAGAGGGACGGTGCGGTCGTCGTACTGCAGCAGGGCTGCCGTGTGAGTCCTGTCCTGGTGGGGTGTGCAGAGTGGCTGCCAGCGGTTCCGCGGGGACGACCGCCGCGCCAGCCGGCTCAGTCGTGCCAGCACGTTCCGGTGAGCATTGGTCGAATGCGTGAGCAGGGCTGATTCCTGGACCGTCAGGGGTTCCGCAGCGGCGAGTGCGAGCTCGTCGAGGCGGACAGCCGCGATGGCTGACGCTGTTTCGAGGGTGGCGCGTGTGAGGCCGAGGTGGTGGCTGCGGCCCGCAGCGCCTTCCGGATCGCTCGGGATCAGCCGTCCCGAGAGGTACACCCTGGCGCGAACTCGGTCACGGACTGCTGTGGGCGCGATGTCGGTGAACTCAAGGAGAGGAGCCGGTGTGTCGTCTGATGCGCATGTGGCCTGTGGAAGCAAGGGACTGCCCGCTGGCAGTCTCAGCGTCAACCTCCCTTTTCCGTCGACGGTGTACAGGCCGGCGAGATCAGAACGGTGCCCGTCGGTTACGAGGGTCAGCGATCCTGTACATGTCAGTACCGAACGGATCCACTCTGCCGTAGTCAGCTCGGTCGCGCAGGCAGCGGAAGAACTCATCACGACTCCTGGATTGACTTACCTAATCCAAAGTTCTTGGGTCCTTGTGGCCAACCCTCCGCAGCGGCATCGACGGAGAGGCACCCGCACCCGCGGGACATGGTGCGGCCTCCAGTGATCGAGCCGTCAAGCAATTCGTCGCAGTCCGTTACGCGGTGGCCGCAACCACCCCTATACTTAGGCTCGCCTAAGTTCGTGATCACTGAGGACCCGCCACGTCGGAATGGATGCGATGTCAGCCGCCACCATCAGCAGCCCAAGAGCAGCGCTTGTCGGCCGCCGAACAGGCTGGACGGCAGCGGCCGTTGTCGCGCTGCTGCTTGCGGTGCTGCTCAGCCTCGCGGTCGGGGCCCGTCACATCGCCCCGGGCGTGGTCTTCGACGCCTTGCTGCACGGCGGCACGAGCGAGAGCGCCGAAATCGTACGGTCGCTGCGGGTGCCCCGGACCGTCGTGGGCGTGATGGTCGGCGCGGCACTGGCCCTCGCAGGCACGGTGATTCAGGGGATCACCCGCAACCCCATCGGCGACCCGGGTGTGCTGGGCATCAGCCAGGGTGCCGCGGTGGGTGTGGTGCTGGCGATCGCTTTCGCGGGGGTGCACACCCTCGCCGGCTACGTATGGTTCGCGTTCGTCGGTGCCGGAGTCGCGTCGGTGGCCGTGTACGCCGTCGCCTCCAGCGGGCGGGGCGGGGCATCGCCCCTGAAGCTGGCGCTGGCAGGCGCGGCCGTCAACGCACTGCTCATCTCCGTCATCCAGGGCTTGCTCACGACGGACGCCGCCACCTTGGACGAGTTCCGCTTCTGGCAGGTCGGCTCGATCGCCGGACGGAGCGCGGAAGTGGCGGGTCAGATCTGGCCGTTCCTCGCGGCGGGCGCGGTGCTGGTGCTTTCGGTGGCGCGAGGGCTCGATGCCCTGGCGCTCGGCGACGACGTCGCGAAAGGGCTCGGTCAGAACGTGGCGACCGTACGGATCGTGGGCGGCATCGGCGCGACCGTGCTCACCGGCGTCGGCGTCTCGGCCGCCGGGCCGATCGCCTTCATCGGCTTGGCGGTCCCGCATATCGCCCGTGCCATTGTCGGCACCGATCACCGATGGGTGCTGCCGATGGCGGCCCTGCTCGGTCCGGTCATGCTGCTCGTGTCGGACGTCATCGGCCGGATCGTCTTCCCGCCGGGCGAGGTGCCGGCGGGTGTGATGACCGCCCTGATCGGTGTGCCGTTCCTGATCGCCATGGTCCGTCGCAAGGCGGTGTCCGCATGACGGCCTCCAACATCGAGCACAAGGAGGTGGGCACATGACGGCCTCGCTCATCGAGAGCCAGGCGGCGGCCGTGCGCCCAGGCGGATACTCGCTCGTGAGACGCGGCCGCGCGTCCTTCCTCGTCCACAGGCGTGCCGCGATCGCCTCGTGCGTTCTCGCCGTGCTGACGGCGGCTGTCTGCCTCGCGTACCTCTGCCTTGGTGAGAGGTTCGTCGCGCCGGCCGAGGTGCTGAACACGTTGTCCGGGCAGCCGTCGACTGCCGACTTCGTGGTGGGCGAACTGCGGTTGCCGCGGCTCGTTCTGGGACTGATGGT
The DNA here is from genome assembly GCF_005981925.1 of Streptomyces albidochromogenes. GTDB lineage: Bacteria > Actinomycetota > Actinomycetes > Streptomycetales > Streptomycetaceae > Streptomyces > Streptomyces albidochromogenes. Next base: position 26,217 of record NZ_VBVX01000044.1, on the reverse strand, counting down.
CGGTGCCGCCTTCGGGGTCGGGGGCGCCCTCATCCAGACCGTTGCCCGCAATCCACTGGCGAGCCCCGACATCATTGGTGTATCCCAAGGGGCCAGCGCCTTGACCATCGGCGCTCTGACGTTCGGTGTCGGCTCGTTCAGCGTGCTGCCGTACTTCTCGGTCGCCGGCGGAATGATCGCCGCCGCACTCGTCTACTTCTTCGCCTGGCGCGGTGGTCTGCACGCGGCGCGGTTCGTCCTCATCGGCATCGGCGTCGCCATCGCACTGCGGTCCGTCGTCCATCTCTTCATCACCAAGGGTGACTACCTGGTGGCCCATCAGGCACAGGTGTGGATCACTGGCTCGCTCAACGGTCGCGGCTGGGACGAAGCCGCACCGCTCGGCTGGACTCTGCTCGCCCTGGCGCCGTGTGTGGTCTGGGCGGCACGGGCACAGCGGAACGCCGCCTTCGACGACGACACGGCAACTGCACTGGGCGTGCCGCTCCAGCGAACCCGGCTCGGGCTGGCGCTGCTGGGCGTCTTTCTCGCGTCGGTGGCGACGGGTGCGGCGGGCCCGGTGGACTTCGTGGCGCTGCTCGCCCCGCAGATCGCCCGTCGGCTGACCCGCACGGCTCAGATTCCGCTGCTGTGCTCAGCGCTGCTCGGTGCACTGATCGTGGTGGCCGCCGATCTCCCGGCGCGCCTGCTTTTCGCACCGGTCGAGCTGCCCGTGGGTGTACTGACCGCGGCGGTCGGCGCGCCGTATCTGATCTGGCTCATCGTGAAAGACCGCAGCGTCCGCGGCAGTACTGGAGGAGTGGCGTGACCGAGAGCAGGCTTACAGCCCGTGACCTGACCCTGGCGTACGAGGAACGCACAGTCGTGGAGGGCCTCGACCTGGACGTTCCGCACGGCCGCGTCACCGTCATCGTCGGTCCGAACGCCTGCGGTAAGTCCACGCTGCTGCGCGCCCTCGGTCGGCTGCTCAAGCCGCGGCGGGGCTCAGTCCTGCTGGACGGTACGGAACTGAGCCGAATGGCCACCCGTACGATCGCGCAGTCGATCGGGCTGCTTCCGCAGACTCCGGTCGCGCCGGAGGCGATCACGGTGGCCGATCTGGTCGCGCGCGGTCGTCAGCCGCACCAGCACTGGTGGCAGCAGTGGTCGGAGGAGGACGAGCGGGCGGTCACCGATGCCATGGACCGCACCGACGTGACCGCCCTGGCCGCGAGGCCCGTCGATGAACTGTCGGGCGGTCAGCGGCAGCGCGTGTGGATCGCCATGGCGCTCGCGCAGGACACCGACCTGCTGCTCCTTGACGAGCCCACCACCTACCTGGACATCTCGCACCAGGTGGAGGTGCTGGACTTGGTCCGGCAGCTCAATCGCGAGCGTGGAAGGACCGTTGTGGCGGTGCTCCACGACCTCAACCAGGCTGCGCGGTACGCCGATCACCTGGTGGCGATGAAGGCGGGACGGATCGTCGCTCAGGGGCGCCCCACGGAGATCGTCACGGTGGATCTCGTGCGGGATGTCTTCGGCCTCGCATCGGTGGTGGTGCCGGATCCGGTGACCGGCGGCCCGCTGGTCGTGCCCGGCAGCCCCTGGCATCAAGACTCCTCCGCCGCAGCAGCAGCGGTTTCGGCAGAGGTCCGCTGACTCACCGACTGACACTCACGTCCGTACAGGCGGACGCCCGTTCGACAATGGGATGGCCAGCTCGGCCGTACTGGCGCGTAGTCCGAGTTGTGATGTCGGTGCGCTTGCCTGCACCATTACCTAAGCTTAGCTTTACCTAAGTTAACCCCCCGCGTCGACCAGTGCACTTGCGACGAAAGGCTTTACCCTCATGACCCCATCCATCACCCGTCGCGCCGCAGCTGTCGCTGTAGTTGCCGCGCTCGCCGTCAGCGCCACCGCATGCGGGTCCGAGAAGGAAGACGCCAAGTCAGCCGCCGGGGGCGGAAAGCACACCGTGACGACCGCCATGGGCAAGGTGGAGGTCTCCGACAGCCCCAAGCGCGTGGTCGTCCTGGACACCGACGCCCTGGACTCGGCCATCACCCTCGGCGTCAAGCCGGTCGGCGCCGTCACCGCCGAAGCGGGTGCGCCGATTTCCACCTACCTCCCTGAGGACAAGGTCAAGGGAATCAAGGCGGTCGGGCTCATCATGGAACCCAACCTCGAGGCGATCGACGGGCTGAACCCGGACCTGATCATCAGCAGCAAGGCGCGTGACGAGAAGAGCTACAAGGAGCTGTCGAAGATCGCGCCGACCGTCTTCACCGAGACGACCGGCCCCGACTGGCGGAAGAACTTCGAGCTGCACGCCGATGTGCTGGGCAAGAAGGACGAAGCGAAGAAGGTCGTCGCCGATTACGAGAAGCATGTCACCGAGGTGACCGGTGCACTGGGGGGCGCGGACAAGGCCGCCAGGACGAAGGTCGGGTTCGTGCGTTTCATCGAAGGCGCGGACACCCGCCTGTACATGAACGACACGTTCGTCGGCAGCATCCTCAAGGACCTGAAGGTCGGCCGCCCCGCGAACGTGGACAAGACCGGGTTCTCCCTCGACATCAGCCCCGAGCGGATCAGCGAGGGCAACTCCGACGTCATCTTCTACTCCACCTACGGTGACCCGGCGAAGGCCAAGGAGACCAGCGTCACCGGCGGCAAGCTGTGGAAGAAGCTGGACGGCGTGAAGAACAAGAAGGCGTTCAAGGTCGACGACAGCCTGTGGATGCTCGGCATCGGTTACACCGGCGCCGGCCAGATCCTGGACGAGATGAAGAAGAACCTCTCGTAACAGCGGTACCACGCACCATGACTGCGGCCCTGGCCACGGACATCCGTGGGCAGGGCCGCAGTCGTAGCACATGCTCAGGGCGTCACAGGCGCTCGAAGCCCCGGACCCGCTCCCAGTCGGTGACCGCCGTCTCGAAGGCCGCCAGCTCTGTGCGGGCGGCCTGCGCGTAGTGGCCGACGACCGCTTCGCCGAAGACCTTGGCGGCGATATCGCTGTTCTCCCACCGGTGCAGGGCCTCGGTGAGCGTGGCGGGCAGCCGCGGCACCGACGGATCGGCCAGTGCGTTGGCGGTGTGCGGCGCTGGGAGGTCGAGGCCGTTCTCGATGCCGTACAGGCCGGCGGCCACCGCGGCAGCGACGGCGAGATACGGGTTGGCGTCCCCGCCGGGCACCCGGTGCTCGATCCGCAGCGAGTGGCCGGAGCCCACGACGCGGACCGGGCAGGTGCGATTGTCCTGGCCCCAGGTGATGCCGGTGGGAGCGAAAGCACCCGGCTGGAGGCGCTTGTACGAGTTGATGTTCGGCGCCATCAGCAGCGCGAAGTCGGCGAGGCAGGCAAGCTGACCCGCGACGAAGTGGCGCATCAGCTCGGACATGCCGTCCTCCGCCGCCGGGTCGGCAAGGACCGCTGAACCGTCCGTGCCGCGCAACGACAGGTGGATGTGGCAGGAGTTGCCCTCCCCCTCGTCGTACTTGGGCATGAAGGTGAGCGCGACGCCCTCCTGTGCGGCGATCTGCTTCGCGCCGTTCTTGAAGACGACGTGGTTGTCGCAGGTCGTCATCGCCTCGTCGTAGCGGAAGACGATCTCGTACTGGCCGGCGTGGCACTCTCCCCTGGCAGTCTCCATGTTGAGCCCGGCGCGCACCATCTCCCGGCGGATGCGGCGGACCACCGGCTCGATCTCGGCCAGGCCCTGAAGGGAGTAGTCGACGTTGTAGGTGGTGGCCGTCTCCAGGTCCTGGTAGCGGCGGTCCCACGCCTGGCGGTACGACTCGTTGAAGATCAGGAACTCCAGCTCGGTGCCCGCGAAGGCGGTCAGTCCGCGCTCGGCGAGCCGGTCGAGCTGGGTCCGCAGTATCTGACGCGGGGCTACGTCGACCGGCTCGCCGCTCGGCCAGACGGCGTCGGCGAGGACGAGAGCGGTGCCCGGGTCCCAGGGGAGGCTGCGCAGCGTGGCCGGGTCGGGGCGGAGGACGAAGTCACCGAAGCCGCTCTGCCAGGCGTCGATGGCGTATCCGGATCCGGTGCCCATCTCGACGTCGGACGCGAGGAGATAGACGCAGGCGCCGAAGCCCTGCTCGGCCGCCTCATCCAGGAAGTAGGGCACGGACAGGCGACTGCCCTGGAGCCTGCCCTGGAGGTCCGGGACGCTGACGATGACTTCCTCGACGTGCCCCTCCTCTGCTTCGGCGCGCAGTCGCTCGTACGGCGAGTCGGTCATATCTGCTCCTGGAGTTCCTGAGGGTCCCGCGGTTCCTGAGAGACAGCGGTCGCGGTGGCGAGGGGGTTTGCGAGGGTGCCGTGGACTATGTCGAAGCCTTCGTCCTTCTCGGCGCGGTCGTGAAAGCCACCGCCGAGCAGCTGTTCACGGTTGAGTGCCACCCGGTCGAATTCCGCGGCGAGCAGGCCGAAGTCGTCGAACCGGCGAGCCAGTTCGGGGAAGCGGGCGTGGTAGCGCTCGATCTCGGCACGGACCATGGCCCAGAACTCCTGCTCCGGTACGCCGAGATGCTCGGCGGCCAGGGGGGCGAAGAACCGGAAGTGACCGGCGAAGACGGCGCTGAGCAGAGAGTGGGCCAGCTCGCCGGGGGGCCAGCGCAGCAGCAGCGAGTCAGCACGCTCGGAGAGGCCGGCGTACTCCGGGTGACTGCCGGGCAGCAGGTTGACGTCTTCGGCGAAGTCCTTGACCGCGATGCCGATGGGGATGTCGGCGGCGTCGTAGAGAACGACCGTGTTCTCGCCGTGCGGGCAGTACGCCACGCCGTACCGGTAGAGGTAGTGCAGCAGGCCGGGCAGCAGAGCGCGGAAGAACTGCTCCAGCCATGCATGCGGGGACAGCCCGGACCTGTCCACCAGTTCCCTCACAAGGGCGCGGCCGTCGGATCCGGTCTTGAGCAGTGCGGCCATGGTGCGGGCCTGCTCGCCGTCGCGCAGCAGCGCCGCGACCGGCTCACGCCAGACCGCGCCGAGGAGCTCGTGGTAGCGGTACGGGGCGTCCTTCACCGACTCGTACAGCGGGTGGTGCACGGCCACGCCCGCCACCTCGCCGAGCGGGTGGAAGCGCAGCTCGTCGCGGAGGTACGGGTCGGCGTCGCGGACGGCATGCAGCCAGGCGCTCACATCGGGTGCGGCCTCGGTGGGCTTCGTGGAAAGGCCGCGCCACACAAGGGTGTTACGGATGAGCAGCGGCACCTTCACGTTGCGGCGGTGCGGGTGGTCCAGATTCGCCAGGGTGCGGATGGACTGAAGCGGCCGGTAGCGGTCCGGGCCTTCGCCGAGTGGCACGATGCGGCCGTCGGCGAGGTAGGGGGCAAAGAGGGTCGCTACGGCCTCGTCCCAGTGGAAGGGGTGTACCGGCAGCCAGCGGAAATCGGCTGGGGCATAGCCGGTTTCGGCGCAAGTCTCCTGGAGCGTCGCCTCGAACTGCTTGCGTGTGTCCTCGGCGAGCTCCTCGGCCAGAAGGGTGTCGACGTCGAGACCGGGGACCCCTGAGTAGGAGGCGAGGCTGTTGTGGACCCCGGCCCAGAGCAGGTGCACGGAACCGGCGGCCTCGGGGGCGTAGGCGGCGGCGTCGGAGGCTGAGAAGCCCAGCCGCCCCTTGTTGAGCAGCATGCAGGGGTGGCCGTCCTGATGTGCCTCCAGGTCGAGGTGGTTCAGGTCGGCCAGTTCGGCGGCGGGCAGGGCGCGGGAGATGACCTCGGCCTCCGCCCGCCGGGTGGCCGTGAGTTCGCGCAGTACCTCGGCGGTGGTCGGCCCGTCCCAGCCGAGGACCGGGCGGGAGTCGAGCAACAGCTGCTCAGGGCCGGCCACGCTGCCGTCGGCCGGGGCGGGGTGCCGCTGAAGGGTGTCGGGAACGAGCCGCCAAGTGCCGAAGGTGCCGCGTGTTGCCCGGAAGGTCCAGTGGATTCCGTCGGCGAGGTCGAGCCGGTACGCGTCCGGAGTGTCGCCCGACGGGTCGGGCCCGGGGACGAGCAGTTCCTCGTACGCGAACTCCTCCAAGGCCTTGACGAGTAGTCGTCGGCCGGCCTGGGCCCAGGCGTCACGAGTGGTGCGGTTCATCGGTGGTTCTCCTCGGAGTACGCGGGGGAGGCTGGGGCCATGAGGGAGGGTGTGCGGTCCCCGGCGTTGAGCCGCACGGGTACGGGATCGGTGCTCGTCGTCACGCCGTCCTGCGGCTTCGGCGCATCGTCGCGGTCCGCCGCGGGCACGTCCGGGGCGGGCGAAATCCGCCCCGTCCGCCGCACGCCGGCTTCCGGGGCTGCGTTTCGAAAGCGCCGCACGGACAGGGCGACGGCGCAGAGCTGCACCGCCGCGGCGACGGCGAGCGGCAGCGCCAGGTCGTAGGAGACGGCAGCCGTGGCGGCCAGCGGCGCGGCCAGCAGACCGGCGGACCGGACCGTCTCCACCGCGGTGAACGCCGGCCCCTTGGTGCCGGTCGCACGGAACATCCGCAGCTCGATGGCGACCTGGCCGAGGCCGAGCCCGACGCCGTACAGCAGCCGGCCGCCGGCGAGTCCTGGCAGCGAGTCGGCCAGCCACGACCAGGCCATCCCGGCCGCGCCCACGGCCAGCGCGAGTGGCAGCAGTCGCTCACCAAACCGGTCGTGGCAGCGGCGTACCAGGGGAAGCACGGCCAGCGCGGAGACGCTCGGCAGGAAGAACAGCACGGCGGACCCAACCGAACCGCTGCCGAGGCTGTCGGAGAACTCGGTGAAGAAGGGCCGAGCGACATTGACCGAGAAGTCGAAGGTGACTCCGATCAGCGCGGCATAAGCGAGCATGGTGAACCAGGTGAGGCGGCTCGACGGCCCGCGCACAGTGGGACCGGGCGATGCGGGCGCCGTGACCGACGCGCCGTCGGTGTCCCGGTCGTCGGCGGCCGTGGAGCCGTCCGTGGCGGATGCGACCGCTTCGGCGGCCTTCACGTCGGGCCGCTTGCCCAGGATGCGGTACGTGAGCACGGCCAGCAGCGCGTCCAGGACCGCGAACGCCGAGATGCCGATGCGGGGTTCCGGAAGCGCGAGGACTCCGGCGCCCACCATCGTCGAGACCACGACGGACATATGGAAGACGACCACCAGCGTGCATACGCCGGCCAGCCGGGCCCGCTCGCCACCCTCCGACTCGTCACCGTGCTCGGCTATGAAGGCGGGATAAGCCAGCAGCAGGGCGCTGTTGGTCATCACGATGAGCGTCGACAGCACCGTGTACGCGGCATAGCTGGGTGCCATGCCCAGGAGCAGGTCGAGAACGGCGGACCCGCACAGCCCGGCCAGCACCAGTTTGTGCAGCGGCCAGCGCCGGGCCGCCAGCCCCCACAGAGGCAGGGCGGCGAGCCCGGCGATGCGGCAGATCCAGATGTACAGCCCGGTCGCTCCCGGATCCTCGATGCCGTACAGCCGCTCGAACAACTGCGGAAGGAAAGGCGTCAGCGCGGTCTCGGCCACCAGGTGAAGGCCGATAACGGATATGAGCACCGTTTTGGCGTGGCGCGCCGCGCCACCCGATGCCGAGGCGGTCTTCTGCGCGACCGTCATCGCGGCGTACCGGATGGTGTCGCCGCAGCCACGTCCGGGACCGCCGTCGCAGGCTCGGCGGATGTCGGCGACTGGGGTGCGCCGAAGGTCGTGAACGCCTGCCGCGGGGCCACGGGCAGTACGCTGCGTCCTGCGGCGGCGTTGAGGATGGTCGCGGCGCGCCAGGCGCCGAGGGTGAGGTCGGGGGCGCCGACACCGTGTGTGTGCATCTCGGCGTTCTGCACGTAGAGCGTGCCGGAGACGCGTGGGTCGAGCGCGACCCGGTACTCCCCGTCGATCTGGTAGCGGCCCCTGTCGTCCCAGTCGACGAGGTCGCCCATCGACTCCAGGAACACCGGACGGGAAGCGGTGTAGCCGGTTGCGGAGACGACGGCGGAAGTCCGCACCTCGAAGAGAGAGTCCTGCTGCTGAGTGCGGCAGGTGAGCAGGTACCCCTCGCCGTCGGCCTGCGCCGCGACGATCTCCGCGCCAGGCTGCAGGGTGGCGCGCGGTTCGCCGCCGCCGATGGTGCGCTCGTACAGCTCGTCGTAGATCTCCCCCAGCGTCTCCTCGCTCACGCCCTTGTAGAGCTGCCACTGCTCCCGCACCAGCCGCTCGCGCGTTACCTCGGGGAGCTCGCGGAAGTAGCGGATGTAGTCCGGGGTGAAGTGCTCCAGGCCGATCTTCGAGTACTCCATCGGCGCGAAGGCCGTGGTGCGGGCCAGCCAGCGGACGTACGGGCCGCCCTGCCCGTTGCCGTCCTGGTGGCGGAGCAGGTCGAGCGCGACCTCGGCGCCGGACTGCCCCGAGCCGATGACCGTGACGTCGTCGGTGGCGGCGAGCCGGGCTCGGTGGGTGCGGTAGTCGGCGCTGTGCAGCACGCGGCCGGCGTGGGCGTCGGTCAGCAGCGGGCGCAGCGGCTCGGGGACGACGGGGTTGGTGCCCACGCCGAGCACGACCTGGCGGGCCAGGACGCGGGTCTCGGCGCCGGAGGCGGAGCGGTGTACGACGGCGAACGCGTCCGCGTTCTCGTCCCACTCCAGCGAGGTGACCTGGGCGTCGAAGCGGCAGGAGGGCAGCCGCTCGGCGACCCAGCGGCAGTAGTGGTCGTACTCACGGCGCGGAATGTGGAAGCGCTCGGAGAAGAAGAACTTGAACATCCGCTCGTGGGAGCGGAGGTAGTTCAGATACGACCACGGGCTCGTCGGGTCGGCCATCGTCACCAGGTCCGCGAGGAACGGCACCTGAAGTGTCGTTCCTTCCATCAGCAGGCCCGGATGCCAGGAGAACGCCGGCTTGGCATCCAGGAAGAGCGACCGGAAGCCGGATACCCCGTCCGCCAGCGCGGCCAGGGACAGGTTGAACGGGCCGATTCCGACGCCGACCAGATCGTAGAGGAGATTCCGGTCGTCAGAAGTCGAGAGAGCGGTCACCGCTGGGCCTCCGTGAGGGGGTTGGGGAGATCGATGTAGACGGACTGGGTGTGAACGTCGCCGACGAGTTCGTCGAGTCCGTCCACGCAGGTCAGGTAGTTGCCCTTGCAGCGCAGTACGGGTGCGTCGAGCAGGAGGTCGAGCAACCCCTTGGCGGTGGGCTCGGCCGTGCGCAGCCGCTCAAGGGCGGTGCGCAGTACGCGCAGCAGGTGGCTCTCGTCGGCCAGTCCGAGCGCGCCGAACGCTCCGACGAGGCCGAGCAGGTTGTTGATGCCGAGGTAGTACGCCACTCGCTCGTCGATGAAGGCGTCGTCGAACACGAGCTCGACGCCCTCCGTGGCTCCCGGCAGAAGCCGCTCGATTTCGGCGGCGCGGGAAGCGGCCAGATAGTAGCCCTGGCTGTCCCGGTACCAGCCCGCGCGGGGCAGTCCATGAGCGTCGAGGGCCACCAGGGTGTTCTGGTGATGCGGCTCCAGGGCAATGCCGTATTTCGCCTGAAGGCGGATCAGAGGAACGATCAGTACATCCAGATAGCGGGCCAGCCAACGCTCCGATGCCTCGGACACCGGGACACCCAGTGCACGAGCGGCGCGCTCGACCGCCTCACACAGCAAGCCACGGTGCCGCGGCGGAGTGCCGTCACCCGGCCCGGTCCGCTCGGCCAGCAGCCCCGCCACGCACAGCCCTTCGGGCGCGCCGTCGCCGCCGCCCCGGAAGGGGTTGTCACGGATCGCGGTCTCCAGGCCCGTTTCCGGACCGTCGGTGCCGACCGAAACCCAGGCGAACTCGCGCAGGATGCCGAACTCCGGATGCTCGGCACGGAGCCAGTCCCCCGGGCCCGCGGCCAGCAACTGCGTGGCCCGCACGCCGAGGCGCATCTCGCTGCGCAGGTTGTTCCGCCGGGAATTGGTGATCCGCATTCCGAGCGACAGCTTGAGCATCACCTCGGCGTCCGGACGCTGCACGGTGCGCACGGAGGACGTGGGGTACCAGTCGGGGCCGGCCGCACCGAGCGGACGGAGCAGACCGGCGTCGACGAGCGCGCCGACTTCTGGACGGGACAGCACGTCCCGGGCCTGCCAGGGATGCGCGGGCACGGCGACCATGCCGTCGGGCAAGTTCAGGCCGGTGGCGAGCGGACGCAGCAGCTCTGCGGGCGAACGGCCGTCCGCGCTCTCGCCCACGACGACGTCCGGGTGGGCGGCGAACCAGTGCAACGGGAAAGCGCCACGCAGCTCGGGCGAGTACGCCTCCAGCTCCGCCTCCGACGCCTCCTCGCGGCTCTTGGGCGCGGGATGGAACGGATGGCCCAGAAGCAGCGCCTGCTCGCTGTCGAGGAACGGCGTCAGCCCCTGCCGATGCCCGCCCTCGGCGCGCCGGTGGGCGATGTGCGTGGCGGTGCGCCGGGCGGAGTTGAGCACCCGGGCGGCGGCGTCGCCCCCGTGGTGCGGGAGCACACCGCGACCCAGTGTGGTCTGCCGGATCAGCGCCGCCGCCACCAATGCCGCGTCGGCCGGGAGGCCCTCGCTGTCGCCGTCGTCGGCTGCGCCCACGGTGGGCGCGCCGAAGCGATGCCAGCCGGTGGCCGACCGGTAGCGCACAGGCACCCGCAGGGTGAGCCGGCTGGCGGGCAGGTCGATCAGAAGTGCCTGCCCGGTCGAGGGCACGTCGGTGCCGGTCTCCCGTACGTAGGCGCGCAGCAGCGTCTCCATCGCAGCAGCGTCTCCGGCGCGGAGTGGGTCGGCGTCGTCGAGCGGGTCCGGGCCGATCGAGCGTTGCCTGTGAGACGTCGCCTCAGCGGCCCCGCCCCGCGCGCCGGGTGCGGACGGCAGTCCGTCGGAGAACGCCGGTGTGGCGCCCTCTGGACGTACGCCGGCGGGTGGGGGCCATTCGACCATGGGCGTCGCCGTACGGGCGTCGTCGGGCCGGTTCACTGGTTGTCCTCCTCGGCCTGGCCCGCTGCGGCGACTGTGTGCAGCAGTCGCTCCACCTCGGCCGGGGTGGTGTGCGGGTTGAGCAGCGTCAGCTTCAGTCGGACCCGGCCCGGCCCTTCACCCGGGAGCTCGGTGCGACCGACGACCGCCCGGCCCTCGCGCAGCAGCCTGCGCCGCAGCGCCGCGTTCACTCTGTCGGTGTACGCGGGGTCAGCGCCCTCGGGCACGTAGCGGAAGAGAAACGCTGTCAGGATGGGATCGGCGTGCAACTCCAGCCGGGGATGCGCACGTACGGCCTCCGCACCGCCACGCGCCAGGGCGTGGCAGGCATCCACGAGTCGGCCCAGGCCATCGCGGCCCAAGGTGCGCAGCGTGACGGCGATCTTGAAGGCGTCGGCGCGGCGCGTGGTGCGCAGCGAGAGGCCGAGGAGGCTGGGGTAGCCCGCCTCCTCGTCGTCCTGCGGGTTGAGGTACACGGCCCGTCGTGCGAGGGAGGCGTAGGTTTCCGCCCGCCGGACCAGGAAGATGCCCGCGGCGACCGGCTGCCAGCCCAGCTTGTGCCAGTCCAGGGATACGGAGTCGGCCCGCGCGATACCGCCGACCAGCGGCGCCAGCTCGTCGGACAGCAGTGCGCCGCCGCCGTAGGCGGCGTCCACGTGCAGCCAGGCGCCGTACTCGGCGGCCAGCGCCGCGCAGGTGCGCAGCGGGTCGACCGCACCGGTGTCGGTGGTGCCGGCAGTGGCGACGACGGCCACCGGCAGCTCACCGCGCGCGACGCAGTCGCGGAGAGCCGACGCCAGCGCCTCGGGCTTCATCCGTAGCTCGCGGTCGACCGGTACGGGGACGACCGCGTCCTCCCCGAGACCCAGCAGAGCGGCCGAGCGCTGAACCGAGAAGTGCGCGGCGGCGGAGGCGAAGATCCGCGGACGCGGCCCGGTGCCCGGTACTCCGCTCAGCTCGATCTGGCGCTCGGTCACGCGGCCCAGTACCCGGTCACGGGCCAGCATCAGACCCATGAGGTTGGACTCGGTGCCGCCCGAGGTGAGCACTCCGGCCGCCTCCACCGGGTCGTACCCGACGAGCTGCGCCAACTCCTGGAGCAGCAGGGTCTCCACAGCGGTGGCGGCGGGCGCCTGGTCCCAGGAGTCCTGGGAGGGGTTGAGCGCGGCGACCGCGAGATCGGCGGCGACGGCGACGGCCAGCGGCGGACAATGGAGATGCGCGGCGCAGGACGGGTCGGCGGGGTCGGCGCTGCCGTACGCCAGGAGTTCGGTCAGCCGGTGCAGGGCGTCGTCGCCGTCCGCCGCGGCGAAGACCCGCGCGACCTCCGCTGCCAGTTCCTCGGGAGTTCCGGAGGGAACGGGCCCGCCGCGCCGCACGGCACCCTTGGCCAGGGCCTCCAGCACGGCCTGCAACAGCGGCTCCAGTGCGCCAGGGCCTTTCGCGCCTCCGGACAGGGCGGTGTTCTGGACTTGGCTGCCCGACGGTACGGCGTCGCGGAGCAGCTCGGCCACGGCCTCGCCGAGAGGGCTGGTACCCGCCGAGGGGGGTTCAGGGGCGAGGCTCAAGCCGCCGCGTGTACGAACGCCGTCCATCGGCCCTGGCCCGGTCTCCGTGACGTGCGGCTTCAGGGCTACGTCGAGTCCACTGGTGGCCGTTTCCCGGCCACGTATCTCGCCCGTCATGCGCGCACGCCCGGAACCTGAGGGGCCGTCACCGTGGCGATGGCGTCGGTCAGCCGGTCCAGCACCGCTTCGACCTGCTCGTCGGTGATGATCAGAGGTGGCAGCAGCCTGACCGTCGAGTCGTAGCGACCTCCCAACTCCACGATCAGGCCGCGCTCCAGGCATGCGGCGCGCACCTGCGCGGCCACCCGCGGGGCGGCCGGCCGGGCGCCGCAGGAGTCAGGCTCGGCCCCGGGGTCGACCAGCTCGACACCGATCATCAGACCCCGCCCGCGCACGTCACCGATCGCGGGGAGTCCTGCCCGCAGCCCTTCGAGCCGCGCCGTCATCCGGGCGCCGACAGCGGCCGCCCGCTCTGCCAGGCCCTCCTTGGCGACGTACCGCAGGGTCGCCGTGCCGGTCGCCATGGCAAGGGTGTTGCCGCGGAAGGTGCCGGTGTGGGCGCCGGGCAGCCAGCCGTCGTAGTCCTCGTGATAGACGAGTACCGCCAGCGGCAGGCTTCCGCCGATCGCCTTGGACATCACCATCGCGTCCGGCACGATTCCGCTGTGCTCCACGGCCCAGAAGGCGCCCGTGCGCCCGACGCCGGTCTGTACCTCGTCGACGATCAGCGGGATGTCGCGCTCCGCGGTGATGCGACGCATGTCGCGCAGCCAGGCATCCGGGGCCGGTACGGCGCCGCCCTCCCCCTGTACGGCTTCGAGGATCATCGCGGCGGGCGGGACAACCCCGCCGTTCGGGTCGTCCAGCAGGCGCTCGGTGTACACAGCGGACAGCCGCGCACCGCGCTCCCCCCCGACCCCGAACGGGCAGCGGTAGGGGTACGGGTAGGGCAGCCGGGTCACGTCTGCGGCGATCCCCGGCACCGGCTGCTTGGTGGTGACACCGCCGGAAGCGGCCAGGGCACCCGCCGTCATCCCGTGGTACGCGCCGGTGAAGGCGAGCAGCCCCCGCCGCCCTGTGGCGGTCTGCATCAGCTTGAACGCGGCTTCCACCGCGTCGGTCCCTGCGGGCCCGCAGAAGTGGATGCGGGCCTTGTCCGCGAAGCCGCTGGGCAGCGTGGCGAACAGCGCGTCGGTGAACTCGTCTTTCTCCGGGGTGGCCAGGTCAAGGACATGCAGCGGCGCCCCACTGCTGATGGTCCGCTGAATGGCCTCCAGCACGACCGGGTGGTTGTGGCCGAGTGCCAGGGTGCCGGCTCCGGAGAGGCAGTCGAGGTAGCGGCGGCCGTCGGTGCCCTCGACCGTCATGCCCTGGGCGCGGGCCGGAACGATCGGGAACGACCGGGCGTACGTGCGGGCCGAGGACTCCCGCGTGCGCTGGCGCTCCAGGATGGCGTCGGCCTGAGCTGCGGTGCGTTCGGCATCGGTTCGTTCGGCGGGATGCACGGTCATGATGTACGGCTCCAGTGGGGAGGAGGGCAAGGAAGCGAGAGCGGGTGGCGGCGAGGGTCCGAGGGCCGTGTTGGCCTGAGCGGATTGCCGTGCCTCAGAGCAGATGGCGCTCGGCGACGGGGTGGCCGAGGAAGCTGTGCATGGCGAACTCCCAGCCGTAGGATCCCGCGTACGGGAAGACCACCAGGTCACCGGCGCGTACCCGGTCCACCAGGACATCGCGCAGCAGGGTGTCCTCCGGAGTGCAGAGCTCTCCGACGACCGTCACGCGCGTCTCTTCGGCGCCAGGGCGGGGACATTCCTCGGGCCAGTCCTCCATGGGCATCACCGCCATGTTGTGGACGATGTCCCAGGATGTCGGGAGCTGGAAGTGGTTGATGCCGCCGCGCAGCACCACGAACGCCTCGCCGTACGAGTGCTTCACGTCCGTCACCTCAGCCGCGTACCAGCCGCAATCGGCGACCAGGAAACGGCCGGGTTCCAGCACGACCTTCACGCCGGCCGGGACCTCGACAGCCGCGGCCAGTTCGCCGAAGCGGGCGACGTCGAAGGGCTTCTCGCCCTCGAAGGCGACGCCGATGCCGCCGCCGATGTCGATATGGCGCAGGTCGATCCCGTTGTCCCGGGCGGTCCTCACGCTCCACTCCACGCACCAGCGCAGATACGCGGCATGAGCCTCGGCGTCCAAGTTGTTGGACGCGGCGTGGATGTGAAAGCCAATCAGGTCCAGGCCGGGCAGCCGTAGGGCCTCGCGGAGCACGCCGGGCACGTCGGGTTCGGCCACCCCGAACTGGGAGGGGACGCCTCCCATGTGGAGCGACCCGGTGACGGGGATGGTCGCGGGATTGACGCGGAGCGCCACTCGGGCGCGGAGACCTTCACCGACGGCTATCCGGCTGATCCGGTGCAGTTCGAGCAAACTCTCGGCGTTGATCGCCTCGGCTCCGGCCAGGACCAGGGCGGTGAGGACGGGGACCGATTTCGCAGGACCGGCGGCGACCACCGGGGCTGGAATGTCTCGGGCCGCCGGTTTGGCCGATACCGCGAGCTCGAGCTCCGCGCAGGAAGCGACCTCGAAGCCGTCGACGTGCGGTGCCAGCGCCTGGACGATGCCTGGGAAGGAGTTCGCCTTCACGGCGTAGTAGACGGCTGCCCACTCCGGAAGCGCCCTGCGCAACTCACGCGCACGCTCGGCGGCGACAGCACCGTCGTAAACGTAGGCGGACACCGGGACTTGGGTCTGCGCCAACTCCAGCAGACGGTGACGGACCGCCACGGGGAGCACGTCCACGGGATAGGCGGATCGCGGGGCGGCGGACGGCGGCAACTCAACGGACACGGCTCTGCCTCGGGTCGGGGTCGGCAACGGAGTCGAAGTAGCGCGTAGGTGAATGGAGCGGGGCCACACACGGTTGCGGTCGCGCGGTCATCACGTAGGGCCGCCATTCGCGATGCGGCTCCGTGCTCCGACGCGTCTGAAACGTGCGTCGGTGGCTGTAGCCGTTGAGCTGTGTGCTGTTCGAACGAGACACGGCTCCCCCAGAAAATGACCGCTGGGGCACGCTCCGTACCCCACTTAGGCCAGCCTAACCTAATGGTTTACGGGATGGTTTCCAAGTGCACGCCGTCCATGGCGTCCTTCAGCCCATTGTCGGGACGGCCACAGCGGCAAGGGACTTGGGGACTGAGTGACGCGAGAGGGACTGCGCGGTCCACCGTCGAGGGCATCGCCCCTCCGGCTCTCCAGAGAGCCGGGGACAGGGCTAGAACGATGCCCTATGGTGCGAGTCGGGCAAGTCGGTCGTGGCAGCAGAGGGCGGCGGCGAGTCCGAGAAAAGTCTGCGGGCGGGGCGTTCGTAGCGGTGGTTGAGTCGGCGGTATCCGGTCAGCCAGGACATGGTCCGCTCGATGACCCATCTGCGGCACCCCAGTCGGTCGCTGGACTCGATGTCCTTGCGGGCCGTCCGAACGTTGCGCCGACGTGAGAGACGTGCAGGTCAGGCCGGGCATGGCGATCCCACCAGGAGGCTGTCGGACGCCCGGAGCCTCGCAGCCGTTGAACGGCGAGGCCGCACTCCGGACTGCCGGGGAGGCGGCTCCCCCTCGCCCCTGGCCGCGCGAGCGGCCAGCTCACCAGCTGCACTCTCCCGACCTGTTCGCCGCGGCCAAGCAACTGCTGTACGGCCTGGTCCTCGACGGTGAGCTGCTCGTGTGGTCCGGTGGCCAGTGCTCGTGCAGGTGGCGCGCCGTGGCCCTCAGTTGATGCCCGACTCACTCCAGTCAGTGCCATTGAGCAGCCAGATCCAGAACAGGCAGGTTGCGACTGAGCAGCCCAAACCGAGAAGGGCACGGTTCCTGCCGATGTGGTGCCTGCGGGTTATCCATACGTCCCTGAGGCCGAGCAGGACGCCCACGGCACCGGCATAAGGCGCGAGGGCGATCGTCAGACAGCAGCCCACGCCAGCGATCGAGAACAGGCCAAGCCAGAAGGACGCGCTGACACCGCTGGCCGGTGGTTCTACCACCCTGTACGGCGGGTCTACTTCACTCATGGCCACCTTCACTGGACGCGGATCCACACCCATAGTTGAACACGTTCAACTATGGGGATGAGTTTAGCCTGCCACGTATACGCGAAGGGCACCTCGCCTTGGAGGCAAGCTTTGAAGGTGACGGCGAAAGAGATGAGGGTGGCCGCGAGGAAGCCCAGGTCGGCGAACCGGCTGGAGTCGTCCAAGCCGGCTGAGAAGCAGACCGGCGCGAATGTGAGTTTCGCCCCGCTCTGGGGCGAGCAGGAGCTGCCGAGCCGGGGTCCGAAGCCCTCGCTCACCGCGCGCCGGATCGCCGAGGCGGCCATCGGGATCGCCGACAAGGATGGTCGGCGGTGGCTTTGTTCATCAGAACGGACAGCAGATGTTCACGGCTTGGGAGGCACGAGAGCCCACCGAGAATTCGAACGCTGCTTGAGCTTCGACCCGAGAGGCGGCTGCCGGGGTCCGGCAGGCGCCGTGCGGCGGCCTACCTGCCGGCACCCGTCCGAACGTCGCCACGGCGTTCCCTGCGTTTTCGTGTGTGCGGCGCCAGCTGCGTCAGCGCCGCACAGGCGGCCTTGACGTACTCAGTGGTCGCCCGCTTACGGGCGCACGGGGCGTGGCAGTGGCTGACGCCAGTCGCCCAGCGCCGTGAGGAGAAAATGGCGGGCGAGAGCACGGATGTCGTCCCACGCCGGATCTGTGGCCAGGGTGTTGGCCCAGAGGCCGACGCGGCAGACGGCATCGATTTCGCCTAGGCGACGGCTGATGGCCCGAAGACCGCGCAGACCCTCGGTCTCGAAAGCCCCGCGGTCCGCGAGTCCTTCGCAGACGCGGCAGAGGAGCTCCACCTCTTCAACGACGTCCTTCGTCTCCAGCTCGCGCCCGCCCAGCCAGGCAAGCTGTTCACGGGTGTCGGCTGCGAGAAGGGCCATAAAGCGCAACGTCCAGGTGCGCAGGTGCGCGTCGCCGAGATGGTTCATACATGCAGGATCGCACTCAGCTCCCACAACCTTGTTCGATGGCCGGAAGGACGGCAATGGTCCGCGGAGGTTGAGGCGCGAGTACTGCTGCCGCAGTCGAACGGCGCCGGACAGCGGTGCCTCCCGAAGTCGTGAACCTCTGCTGTCCGTTCTCATGAACAAAGCCGCCCCCGATTGGTCAACGAGCACGTCAGCGACGTGACCGACCCGTGCGACTCCCGAACGAGCCGGTGACCGGTCATCGGCGGGCCACGGTGTCGCCGGGAAGCCGGGGCCGACCGTGGCCGATGTCCCCTCCCGACCCGCTCCGGCGGGGGTGGTCAAGCCGGTGCACGAGGCGGCTTGCCCTGGCTCCCTTTGGGCTTGCCCAGCACCCGTGTGGCGGTCAGCGGCCGACGGCTTCGGAGTAGCGGTCGCGACGTCGGTGCGGGTCGTCGACGCCGATCTCGTACCAGGGCTCACCTCGCTGAAGCCGGGGCAGGGTGTTCGCCCACACCGCGATGGTGATGCCCTGGACGTCGGCGGTGAGCGCCTGGAGGCGGTTGTCGAGAAGGTGTTCCGCCCTGCCGGCCAGGACGACGTGCAGCCGCGGGAAAGTCTTGGAGCGGGTGTAGCGGTGACGCTGCCCGAACGGGTACGTCCCGCCGATGGTGCCGCGGGCGCCTTCCCAGACGCGGTGCCCGGCGTAGCGCTCGTAGTCCCAGACCTCCTTGGCGAGGCGGGCCTGGGACGTGGTGCCGTAGCCGAGTTCGAAGAGGCGGACCTCGCTGGTTTTGGTCGGCAGGGCGAGGACGGCGTCGGTGTTGAAGCTGAGGCCGGTCTCCCTGATGGCGTGGTTCACCTCCACCTGCCAGTCGGTCAGGCACTCACGGCTCCCGGACAGGACCGTGTCGGTGTAGGCGAGGATCATGTCCGTCACCGCGACAGCGTGAGGGGCGAAGCCGGCTCGAACGACCTTCGCTCCGGTGCCGGCCTTCGGGCGGGGTGGCAGTTCACTGCCTTCGGCCAGAGCCTTCTGCCCTGCCACAGTCAGGTTCCAAATCTGGTGCTTGTCGTTCTTGCCGTTCGTCTCCGCCAGCCCGAGCTCCGCCAATTCCTTCATCGCCCTGCGCACGTACGATCGGCCATCCGCCTCCTCCTTTGTGATCACCTGAGCCATCTGCCGAACCGTCGCTATCCGCACGCACCCCAGCAACCGCAGCACATCGGCACGTACCTTCCCGGCCGTTGGAGTGGACCTCTTCCCCTTCGCTGATGCCTCAAAGGGAAGGAGAGAGGTGTCAGCGTGCCGGGAGACACCCTGGCGGGCGATCTGAGCTGCGGCGATAGGGCCGACGTTGGAATTGTTCGCAGCACTGGATTCCGGGCCGTCCAAGGGCTGTTCAGTACCCCTTGTCCAGGTCGAGCGCGTCTCGGGCTCGGGCTGCCGGGCGCTGCTGGTGTACGTCATGACGGAGCTCCTCACGCAGGTGGCGCGGGGGACCGGATGGAATCCCCCGTCACTTGCTAGAGGTGTGGCGAAAGTCGACGGCGTGACACTCCACTGAGCGCCGTTACCGACCCGTGAGCATCAGGCAGGCTCGGCTGTCCTGTGACAGGGAATCTGGACCGATTGCCATCGAAGTTGGATCGCTGTGAAGGTGCAGAGGGCCAACAGTTCAGGCTTCCGTGAATTCAGTGATCCGTGTACTTTCGTGGGTGTGCTGACTCTCGCTGCTGACATCGAGGTGCTGGCGCGGTTCGGCCGCGCCCTCGCCGACCCGATCCGCTGCCGGATTCTCCTCGCCCTGCGCGCGGCGCCGGCCCACCCCGCCGACCTGGCCGACGCCCTGGAGATCTCCCGGACCCGACTGTCGAACCACCTGGCGTGCCTGCGCGACTGCGGCCTTGTCGTCGCGGTGCCGGTGGGCCGGCGTACCCGCTACGAGCTCGCCGACGAACGCCTCGGTCACGCGCTGGACGACCTGCGCACCGCCGTGGTCGCCGTCGAAGCCGACAAGACGTGTGCGGACGCGGACCAGAAGGGCTGCTGCTGATGACCGCCGAGATATCCATCGGCATAGGCCCCTCCCCGGCCCGCCGCGACGTCCTCGCCAGGCTAATACGGCTGCTGGCCGCGGCCACCATCACCTACAACGTCATCGAGGCGGTCGCCGCGATCACCGCCGGGACGATCGCCTCCTCCACCGCCCTGATCGGCTTCGGCCTCGACTCGATCATCGAAGTCTCCTCCGCCGCCGCAGTCGCCTGGCAGTTCTCCGCCTCTGACCACGCCACCCGAGAGGCGCGGGAGAAGCGGACGCTGCGGATCATCGCGGTGTCGTTCTTCGCACTCGCGGCGTTCGTCAGCATCGACGCTGTCCGCGCGCTCACTGGCACTGGCGAGGCTGAACGCTCCGCTCCTGGCATCGTCATCGCCACCCTCTCCCTCGCGGTGATGCCGTTCCTGTCCGCCGCCCAGCGCCGGGCCGGACGCGAACTCGGCTCCGCCAGCGCGGTCGCCGACTCCAAGCAGACCCTGTTGTGCACCTACCTGTCCGCCGTGCTGCTCGTCGGCCTGGTCCTCAACGCGACCCTCGGCTGGTCCTGGGCCGACCCCATCGCCGCCCTCGTCATCGCCGCCATCGCCATCAAGGAAGGCCGCGACGCCTGGCAGGGCAAGGGCTGCTGCGCGGCCCCGACCGCAACGGTGTCGCCTGCGAGTGCCGAGCAGAGCGACACCTGTGGGTGCCGCCCCGACTGCGACTGCTGCGGCTAAACCGCACCCACCGAACACAGCGGGCCCCGGCGAGCACAATGTCGGGACGCCCCTGGCACCGCCGCGCGCGTCCTCCTCGACGACGATCAGGCCGCCTTCGAGCAGGCGCTCGCCACCCGGCTTGTCGAACACCGGGAGTCCGCGGGGTCCGATCCCGCGCCGCGCACGCTGCTGCCGCTCGACACCCTCGCCCTGGCCGCCCTCGCGGTCCAGACCCACGGCTGGGAGCTGAAGGTCCGCTCCGGTTACCTGCCGCCCGCGCTGCTCGGCTCGCCGGACGCGCTGCACTGCTTCTTCTTGCCGGAGACGAAGGCCCGCCGTCCGGGCCTGCCTGCCTTCGGACGGCGAACCTGGGTCTCGGCGCCATCGATCCTCAACCGAATCCCCACCGCCTCGGCGTAGGCGAACACGTCCGCCAGGGTCCGAAGTCGCACGCCGGAGTGGTCGGGGACTGCGAAGCCGCGCACGGCCAGCAACGGGCGGATCTCCCCGATGGCGCGGGAGATCGTGGAGCGGGCGATGCCGTACAGCTCGGCGAGCGCGGCGTGCGGGAGCCCAGTGCGTAGATGGACCAGGGTGACGAGCAGGCGGTCGGTGAAGACCAGGTCGTGCTTCGGGCCGGCACCGGCCTCCCGCTGCCGCTCGGCACCACGCGCTCACGAAGCTCCGACTCGCACCGGGCGAGCCACAGATCCGCCAACTCTTCGATCAAGGAGCCGAGATGTGCACGCGAGACGCCGCAGAAGGCAGGATGGGGCAAGGCCGCACGGGCCCACTTCTTGGTCACACTCGAAGAACCCGCGCGGCCACTGCCACGTGACGGCTGCCTGCCGATGATCAATGGTGTGGCCCGAGCTGGGAACTTCCCTGCAGAGGAGCAAACGCGGCTGGCCAAGCACCGGACCGAGCATCAGGGCCTCAGCAGTCCGCCCACCCACCAGTCGTGCGGCTTGCCATCGTTGGCGATGCCGCGATTGCGTAGTGTCCCTTCGACGGTGAAGCCGAGTTTTTCGGCGACGGCACGCGAGCCGGTGTTCCCGGCCATGGCCCACCACTCGATGCGGTGGACGTCAAGGGTGTCCCAGCCCCAGTCGCACAGGGCCCGAGCGGCCTCCACCGAGTACCCGCGGCCGCGCTGTTCCTTGACCGCCCAGTAACCGAGCTCCCAGACGCCGCGGCTGATGAGGGTCAGGCAGTACGAGCCGACCAGGGCGCCGGTGTCCTTGCGGAACGCGCCGAGGGTGTAGTCCCTGTCCTCGGCCCACTGAGCGGGCAGCTTCTCGCCGACGAGCTTCTCCGCGTCCGCACGCCGGTACGGCACCGGCACGGGGGTGTAGAACTGGATGTCCTCATCCTGGCAGGCTTCGTACACCGAATCCACGTCGGCAGGTGTGAAGGCCCGCAGCACCAGACGGTCGGTCTCAAGCATCACTGGATCCATCGCGGCATTATGACCACCATTAACAAGCGGCGACCATCGAATATCCCGACCGAGCACTGCCCCTCACAACACCCCCGGGCTGGTCAACGGTCGTCACACACCCCAAATCAGCTGCCACCGAGACGGAGCTACTCCCACCATCAATCGCGGACCGAGGCGTGGGCAACGGGGACTTCCGAACCACGACAGTCGCCACGGGCGGTCCACGTCCGCACATGCTGTCAGCATCGGAAATGAGTGCACGTCATGTCTTGGACCGAGTGCGCGCAGGCCCGCCGAGGGCCAGCAGCCGCGCCCTGGCTCAAGCTGCGGCCGTTGGGTTCGCTGATGCGGCGGCGCGGCGGTATTCGGCGTTGGTGCGCTGGGCTTCCTCGAGCTGGTCTTCGAGGATGACGATCCGGCAGGCGGCCTCGATGGGGGTGCCCTGGTCGACGAGTTCGCGGGCGCGGGCGGCGATGCGCAGCTGGTAGCGGGAGTAGCGGCGGTGTCCGCCGGCGGAGCGGAGCGGGGTGATGAGGCGGTGTTCTCCGATGGCGCGGAGGAAGCCCTGGGTGGTGCCGAGCATGTCGGCGGCCCGGCCCATGGTGTAGGCGGGATAGTCGTCGTCATCAAGGCGGCCGTAGGTGTCGTCTGCGGTCATCGCACCTCTCTGTGGAACGCGTGGAGGGGCCCGGGTGCCGTACTGGCACCCGGGCCCCGAAGGAACTGCTACACCATCTGCCGGCCCTGATGCTGCGCCGGCCTTCTGTTTCCGCAGACCTGACCTGGTTGCTGTCGGGGGTGCGGGGATCGCGGTTGCTTGACCGGAGACCACCTCACTATCGATGTCCTGCGGTACCCGGGCTCAAGACGTTCGCCCGGGCGATCCTGATGGTGCCTGGTTCCTCCGTTCTTCCTCTGGATTACTCACTTACCAAGTGGGAACTGCCTACTGCTGATACTGCGAACTGCTTGTACTGCTGGTGGCCTCTCACAGCGCCACTTCGGCAGCCAGCCCCGTCGCCCGTCCTGCGTCTGCTCTGGCTTAGAACCCCACTGCCGAACCTCCCGATGCGCGCGCCCGCAGCCGACGCCTTCACCGAGGTACCGCTCACCAACTTCACTGCGGGGTACAGCCAACTGCACTTACTACGGGTACTGCCACTGCGGTACTGCTCACGGCCGCCCCTGATCACTGCGGGCCGCCCGGTCCGGTCACCAGTCCCGTCGCCGTCCTGCAACAACCCTGGCTTCGACACTCCGTCACCGCACCGTCCTGCGCACTGCAACTACCTGTACTGCGGGTACTACTGCCCGGCAGTTCATCTCTGCCAGGCCCTGCTGTCTCTCTGAGCTACGAGAGAAACCATAACCACACCACCACTCAATGTCTACTCCCATCGACACAGATTTCCGCGTGTTCAACGATCAGGTAATCGACCTCGAACAGCGACACGGGCAGGCGCCAGGGCGACCAACGCCGGGTTGCTCATCACAGGCCGGGGCAGCAGCACTACGCAGGCACGACCGGGCACTGACGATTCGGTCGTCCAAGCCGGGTTCGCGGCGACGGCCGCGCAGGGCGCGGGCGCGCCGACGGCTGACCCGGGCAGGGTGACGCGCTTGCCGCACGCCCCGGGGTGCACCATTCCTGTCCGTCCGTCGCAGCGTTGGCCGCCCAGCCGAGCCGCAGGCGCCATGTAGCAGCCCCTCCGCCATACCCCAAGCACCCGAGTGCCGGTCTCGACGCCAGGAGCATCCCGAGTCTGCCCTGGCAGGAACCGCAGCGACTCCAAAACTCGTGCACATCAGCGTGGATCAGGGCGCCTCCCAAACCCGGGTTCTGGCTCACTTTCCGTGGAACACGCACGTTGAGTGACGGGGCTCGGGCGAGTCGGCCTTGGGGAAGTTGCCCGGTATTGGCCCGTACCGGGTGCGGTGTGGCCGACAGTGCGGCTCGTGGAAGAAGTGGTGCTCCGGCTGGAGGAGTCGCTGTTCCCGTCGATCGCCGATGTCGCGGTGCGATCGATGTGAACCACGAGGCGGTACACATAGAAGCCCAAAGCACGGTGATCGGGGCGTCTGCCCCGACTGTGGGGGCTGGTCACGGCGGATGCACAGCTCCTACCTGCGCTTTCCCGCCGATGTGCCCAGCGGAGGCAGGCGGGTCGCACTCTGTTTACGCGTCCGCAGATTCCTCTGCCCGGTCATCTCGTGCGGACAGCTGACCTTCGCGGGACAGCTGTCAGGGTTGACCCGTCGTTACGGCAGGCGGACCGAGCGCCTGCCGTCGACCTTGGCCGCGGTCGGCCTCGCGCTCGCCGGCCAGGCCGGTGCCCAGCTGGACAGAGTCTTCGGAGTGCCCGTCAGCCGCAGCACGGTGCTACGGCTGGTCGAGGCCTTGCCCGACCAGCAGGTTCCGGCCCTCTACTGGTCGATGTCGAAAGCCGGCGGCCGGTGGACCTGCTGCCCGACCGGGAGGCATCCAGCCTGGCCGCCTGGCTCGCGAAACGGCCAGGGATTGAGGTGGGCTGCCGCTATCGCGCACCGTCCTTCGCCGAAGGCGCCACCGTCGGGGCACACCAGGCGGTGCAGGTGGCGTGACAGGTGGCATCTCTAGCACAACCTGAGCGAGGCCGCCGAGCGATGCGTCGCCGACCACCGGAGCTGCCTGCGGGTTGGCCCCCAATCCTGCCCAGCCAGCCCCCGACCCAGACAAGGTCCAGGACCGACCGGCTCGCCCTGGCCCACCGGTCACCGCTTCGCAGACCGCACCCGCGCCAAGCACGCAACCCGCCGGGCCCTGACGCCTCGGCGGTGTCGGTGTGGACCTACCGAGGCCTCGTCCACGAACTACTGGCCTCCGGGCACAGCCGGAGGGCGATCGGCCGCCAGCTCCACATGACATCCCGCACCGTGAAGCTCTTCGCCGACGCAGCCACACCGGAGGACCTCTTCCACGGGCAGTGGCAGGGGTGGTCGTCGTAGCTCGACGCGTTCAAACCCTATCTGGATGACCGCTGGAACCAGGGCTGCACAAACGCCTGGACAGCGTGGGAGGGAATTACGCCGCTGGGGCAGCTACCAGCGCGTTCCGCCTACTTCCGGGAGAAGCGGCTCTCTCCCGGCCCCCCGTAACAGCTCGGCCGCCGTCACCCCGCGTCGTCGCCGGATGGATCTTCCGCCGGCCCGAGTCCCTGACGGAGACCGACCGCCTTCGGCTCAAAGCCGTCCTGGTCCTCTGCCCCGAACTCGATGCCTTCACCGGTCACGTCCGGTCCTTCGGCCAGATGCTCACCAAGCGCCAGGGCGAACGACTGCCGCAGTGGCTCGACGCCGTCCGGCAAGATGACCTCCCCGCCTCCACACCCTCGCCGCAGGCATCGACCGTGATCTCGATGCCGTCATCGCCAGCCTCACCCTGCCCTGGCACTCCTGCGCCGTCCAAGGACACGTCAACCGGATCAAGATGCTCAAACGCCAGATGTTCGACCGGGCCGGCTTCGCTCTGCTGCGGAAGAGGGTTCTCGGGGCCAACTGACGTCGGCCACCCATAGGGTGACGGGGATGAGAGAAGAGCACGATGGATCCCCGCATACCCCGCATGCGTCGCAAGCTGGCCGCGATCCCGTTCCAGCCCCTGCGCAGCCATTCCTTCGGGGAAGAGCAACACAAGTTCATCCTCGGTCCGAAGCTGGCGGAAGCACGCATCGCTGCATTTGAGGTTGAACACGACATCGTCCTGCCCGACGCCTATCGACAGTTCCTCACGCACATCGGCGGCTCAGGCGCGGCGCCGTTCTACGGCCTCATGCCGTTGGAACGGTGTTCCCTGATGGTCATGAATCCGCGCGCAGAACCGGGGACACCCCGCGGCTTCGACGGCACAGACCCCAGGGCCGACGGACGCGATCTCTTCCTCCACGTCATCGAGATGGGCTGCACTGACGTATGCGTCATCGCGGTGACCGGTCCCCTCACTGGCCGCGTCCTCACTGGTAACGGCGACGGGTTTTGGGGTCCCAACGTCTCCTCCGCCACCGACTTCTTCGACTGGTACGAACGCTGGCTCAACCACATGAGCGCCGGACGCGACAACCGGGCCCTGGAACTCACCTCACCTCGACTTCGTGCCCATCCAGACCGTCATCGCATGGCCCCGAATATCTGACTCTCCGTAATCACTCCACGGAATGTGAGCCAGAACCTAAACCCGTGAACAACTGACTCCGCGACCCATGAATAAAGCCATCCGGCCCAGGTCTCGCGTGAGGGCGAAGTCTGGGATTGCCACCGTCCGCTGTCGAGTCGAACTGGGCTCAGCCGAGACCACGATGGGCGGCCCACAACGCCCCGGCACGGCTGGCAGCATCGGAGACCAGGGCCGCCAGCTCGGGTTTCTCAAGTGGTGAACACCCCGCACCCCACAACGCCGAACCCGAACAGCGCACCAGCAGTCGGCACGGGCGACAGCGACACAGCCGAACCGTCCTGGCCGCTGACCACCTGGCAGGGCTGGCCAGGCTGGCACCAGTCCGCCACCACCGGCCCACCC
>NZ_VBVX01000447.1 GCF_005981925.1 Streptomyces albidochromogenes | reverse complement strand
GTCGAACGGGAGGGGGTGGGGTGGTGGAGCCGTTGTGGCTCGGGTGCCCGACGAGGTGCGGCTGCACCCTGGCGGCATCCCGCGAAGGGGTGACGCTGAGCATCGCACGTGCAACTCATGGTGAGTTCGTGACGTGCCCGATGTGAGCCCGCGCATAGGACTCACGTCACTTACGAAGGGGTGTAGTGGACGCATAAGGGGCGTCTGGGCTGGGTATCGCCCCGCGCCAGGCCCCCGCACGGGGGTCCGCGTCCACTACCGGGGATCGTACGTCACACCTTTGCCACAGGATTTTGCGGACGCTAACAATGGCTGCCGTCGCGGACTCCGCGGCTTCCGCTATTCGAAGAGGTACGTCTGCATGTCCGCGTCTCGCACCCCTGGCTATAGCCGCCTGAACAAGAACCACAAGTTCTCGATCGCCGGTGTCGCCGCCCTCGGCGCCGCCGCCCTCACGTTCTCGCTCGTCCCCGACAACGCGTCGGCCGAGGCCGACACGAAGTCCGTGGCCGCCGCAGCCCCGGTTGCGTGGTCGGCAGCCGCCGGCAGCGCCCAGGCCAAGACAGTGCACTCGAGCATCACGCAGCAGCAGGTCGGCGCCGACAAGGTGGCGAAGGCAGTGGCCGAGGCCCGCGCGAAGGCCGACGCCAAGGCCCAGGCCGCCGCCAAGGCGAAGGCCGCGGCCGACGCCAAGGCCAAGGCCGAGGCGAAGAAGCGCGCCGACGCGCGTGCGGCCGCGAGCCGTGCCGCCGCGCGCAAGCCGGTCTACGCGAACAATCTCGACGGGTGGATCCGTGAGGCGATGTCGATCATGAAGAAGCACGACATCCCCGGCTCCTACGAGGGCATCCACCGCAACATCATCCGCGAGTCCTCCGGCAACCCGCGCGCGATCAACAACTGGGACATCAACGCCGTCAACGGCATCCCGTCCAAGGGCCTGCTCCAGGTCATCAAGCCGACCTTCGACGCCTACCACGTCGCGGGCACGAAGCACGACCAGTACGACCCGGTCGCCAACATCGTCGCCGCCTGCAACTACGCGGCCGACCGCTACGGCTCCATGGACAACGTCAACAGCGCCTACTGAGCCTGACGTCCGAGAGTGTGCGAAAGGGCGGCACCCGCGTGGGTGCCGCCCTTCGGCGTGTCCGGTGCCCGGGTGCCGTTACTTGCGCATGACCTCGGGCTCGTGGCGCCGCAGCAGGCGCACGACCAGCAGGCCGCAGAGGACGCCGATGCCGAGCAGCACGCTCATGTCGAGGATCCACTGCCCCGCCGAGTGGTCCCACAGCCCGTCGAGGTTCTGCGGGTCCCACGGCATGGTGACGTTGAGCTGCGCGGTGGTGCCGAGCGCGGCCACCGCCCAGCGCGACGGCATCAGCCACGCGACCTGCTCGATGCCGGGGCTGTCGTGGAGCTGGAAGAGCACGCCGGTGAAGACGACCTGGACGATCGCGAACATCACCAGCAGCGGCATCGTCTTCTCTGCGGTCTTCACCAGCGCGGAGATGATCAGGCCGAACATCATCGAGGTGAAGCCGAGCGCGCTGATGACGATCGTCATCTCGATGACCGGGGTGTCCTCGAACAGGACGCCCTCGGCCGGCAGCTTGGAGCGGGCGCCGAAGCCGATCGCCGCGATGATCACGCCCTGGAGGGCGGTGATGAAGCCGAGGACGATGACCTTGGACATCAGGTACGCCGAGCGGGACAGGCCGGTGGCCCGCTCGCGCTCGTAGATGACCCGTTCCTTGATCAGCTCACGGACGGAGTTGGCGGCGCCGGAGAAGCAGGCGCCGACCGCGAGGATCAGCAGGATCGTGCCGACGTCCTTGTTGATCAGGCGGTTCTTCTCGGGGCCGAAGCCCAGGCCGCTGTCCGCCGGGATCACGGTGCTGACGATGCCCAGCACGGCCGGGAGGATCAGCATGAGGCCGATGAAGCCCTTGTCGGACACGATCACCGACACGTAGCGGCGGATCAGGGTCCACAGCTGCGAGCCCCAGCTCTGCGGCTTGGGCGGGCGCATCTGCTGCGGGGGCGGCATGTGTACGGACTGCGGGGCGACGGCGTCGATGTCCGCGGCGTACATCTGGTAGTGCTGGGAGCCGCGCCAGCGGCCCGCCCAGTCGTAGTCGCGGTAGTTCTCGAAGGCGGAGAAGACGTCGGCCCAGGTGCTGTAGCCGAAGAAGTTCAGCGCCTCCTCGGGCGGGCCGAAGTAGGCGACGGAACCGCCGGGGGCCATCACGAGGAGCTTGTCGCAGATCGCGAGCTCGGCGACCGAGTGGGTCACGACCAGGACGGTGCGGCCGTCGTCGGCGAGGCCGCGCAGCAGCTGCATGACGTCGCGGTCCATGCCCGGGTCGAGGCCGGAGGTCGGCTCGTCGAGGAAGATCAGCGATGGCTTGGTCAGCAGCTCCAGGGCCACCGAGACGCGCTTGCGCTGGCCACCGGAGAGGGAGGTGACCTTCTTCTCCTTGTGGATGTCCAGCTTGAGCTCGCCGAGCACCTCGTTGATGCGCTGCTCGCGCTCGGCCTCGGTGGTGTCGGCCGGGAAGCGGAGCTTGGCGGCGTACTTGAGGGCCTTCTTGACGGTCAGTTCCTTGTGCAGGATGTCGTCCTGCGGTACCAGACCGATGCGCTGGCGCAGCTCCGCGAACTGCTTGTAGAGGTTCCGGTTGTCGTAGAGGACGTCGCCCTGGTTGGCGGGCCGGTAGCCGGTGAGCGCCTTGAGCAGGGTGGACTT
This sequence comes from Streptomyces albidochromogenes, assembly GCF_005981925.1. Taxonomy (GTDB): domain Bacteria; phylum Actinomycetota; class Actinomycetes; order Streptomycetales; family Streptomycetaceae; genus Streptomyces; species Streptomyces albidochromogenes. Next base: position 1,323 of record NZ_VBVX01000447.1, on the reverse strand, counting down.
GCCGGAGCCGGACGGGCCGATGACCGCGATGAGCGACTTCTCGGGTACGCCGAAGGAGACGTCCTTGAGGATCTGCTTGCCGCCGTCGACCGTCACGGTGAGGTGGCGGGCGGAGAAGGAGACCTCGCCGGTGTCGACGAACTCCTCCAGCCGGTCCGCGACCAGCCGGAACGTCGAGTGGCCGACGCCGACGATGTCGGTGGGGCCGAGGAAGACGGTGCCGGACTTGGGGATCGGCTGACCGTTGACGTACGTGCCGTTGTGGCTGCCGAGGTCGCGGATCTGGAAGCGGCCGTCGGGGGTCGCGGTGAACTCGGCGTGCAGGCGCGAGACCTGGAGGTCGGAGACCACCAGTTCGTTCTCCAGGGCACGGCCGATCCGCATGACGCGGCCCATCGAGACCTGGTGGAACGTCGTCGGGCTGCGGTCGCCGTACACCGGCGGAGCCCCCGCGGCACCGCCGGCCGGGGCGCCCTGCTGATGCGGTGCCGGTGCCTGGTGCGGCACCTGCGCCTGCTGCGGGGCCTGCTGCCAGGCCTGCTGGGCCTGGTGCGGCTGCTGCTGGGGCGCGTCCTGCGGCTGGGCCTGGGGGGCCCAGGCGGGCGACGCCTGCTGCTGGGGTGCCTGGTGGGGCGCCGCCTGCTGCTGGGCCATGGCGCCCTGCCCGCCGGGGACGCCCGCAGCGGACAGGCTGAGCCGCGGGCCGTCGGTGGCGTTGCCGAGGTGCACGGCGGAGCCGGGGCCGATCTCCATCTGGTGGATCCGCTGGCCCTGCACGTACGTGCCGTTGGTGCTGCCGTGGTCCTCGATGACCCAACTGCGGCCGCCCCAGCTGACGGTGGCATGCCGCCACGAGACCCTGGCGTCGTCGATCACCAGGTCACCCTGCGGATCACGCCCGAGGGTGTACGACCTGGACGGATCGAGCGTCCAGGTCCTTCCATTCAATTCCAGTACGAGTTCCGGCACTCCGCGCCCCACTAGTTGTCCCCCGAGTTACCCCCGTCGCAGGGAGTCTAGGGATGCTGAACATCGGGAGGAACTATTTCAGGCCCGGTCCCGAATTAGAAAGTCGAGCCCCTGATGACCGTCCGGGGCTGCCCGTCGGCGTGGGAGAAATGGCTCCTGAGCGTGGTAGTCCGGGTGAGTCCGGACGGATCATGCGTGAAGGGAGCAACTCGGGTCAGTCCGGCACGGATCGGGGGGCCCTGGTGCGTACAAGCGGCAGGGGCGGCCTGCGGCGGGGCGCTGTGCGGCTCGTCTTCCGGCTGCCGGTGGTTCGGCCGGCCCGGCGGGCGGTGGCTCGGGGGACGGTCCCGGGGG
>NZ_VBVX01000446.1 GCF_005981925.1 Streptomyces albidochromogenes | reverse complement strand
TGGACGAGCTGGGCCTGGCCAGGGCCACTCCCGCCTCCCTGATGGCCCGCTGGGCGGCGGCCGCCGACGACGGCCAGGCCCCCGGCGCCACCCGCGCGTGGGCCGTGCTCGGCGCGGGCCCGCGCGGACCGCTCTGCGTGGACCTGCCCGCCGAGGGCCCTCACCTGCTGATCGAGGGCCCGGCGGGCAGCGGCCGCACCGAGCTGCTGCGCTCCGTGGCGGCCTCGCTCGCCGCGGCGGCCCGCCCCGACCGCCTGGGCCTCGTCCTGGTCGACGGCGCGGGCGGTGAACGCGGCGAGGGCCTGCGCGCCTGCACGGAGCTCCCCCACGTCTCCACCCACCTGGTGGCGTCCGACCCCGTCCGCATGCGGGAGTTCGCGCAGGCCCTGGGCGCGGAGCTGAAGCGCCGCCACGAGCTCCTCGGCACTCTCGCCTTCGCCGAATGGCATACGCACCGCGAGGTGTCCGGCCGGATGATCAACCAGCGCCCGCCCAGCGCCGCCGAGCAGAACGGCGACCTGGACCCGCACCCCACCGGCACCCTGCGCCTGCGGACGACGACGTCCCGGGAGCGCCAGGCCCGCGCCGACACCGCGCCGTCGCCGCTCCCCCGCCTCGTCGTCCTGGTCGACGACCTGGACGCACTGGTCGCCCCCGCCCTCGGCAGTACGGGCAGGCCCGCGGCCGGTTCCGTCGTACGGGCCCTGGAGGCCGTGGCCCGGGAGGGCGAGCGGCTCGGGGTGCATCTAGTGGCCACGTCCGCCAGGCCGGACCGTACGGCCGACACGGAACTCGCGCGCGGCGCCCGGTTGCGCGTGGTGCTGGACCCCCCGCCGTCGGCGCCCGCTCCCGACGAGCCGGGGCCCGGCCGGGGCAGGCTGCTGCGTCACCCGACCGGCGAGGCGGGCGAGAGCCCCGGCGCGACCCCGTTCCAGGCGGGCCGGGTCACGGGCCGCATTCCCCGCACCGCGACCCTGCGGCCCACGGTCGTCCCGCTGGAGTGGGAGCGGATGGGCGATCCGCCGGCCCGCCGCCCGGTGCGCGAGCTCGGCAACGGACCGACCGACCTCGCCCTGCTGGCCAGCGCCCTGGACCGGGCCGCCCGTACGGTCAACGCGACCCCGCTGCCGCCCCTCGGCGCACTCCCCGAAGGCTGACTCAACGTCACGAGCCCATCACGATCACCCGGTTGACACGGAAGGCGCTATTGCCCGGACCGACCGCCGGGCGTAGACCTGACCCACGGGACAGCTAGACCGGCATCGGCGCCAGCGGTTCTCCGAGGGCTGCGCCGGTCCGTACGCGCACAGGAGAGACGGGGCAGTGATGCGCACAACTCTTCGCACACACAGCGGTCGCAGGGCTCGAAGGGCTGCGCTGGCGATGATCGCCGCGAGCACGCTCGCCCTCACCGCCTGCGGCGGCGACAAGGACAAGGACGAAGGCAACGAGGGGAGCGGGGCCACCACGACGCCCTCGTCCTCCGTCGAGCTGCCCAGGCTGAACGGCGAGGAGGTCCAGGTGGCCGCCGTCTGGACGGGCCCCGAGCAGGAGAACTTCACCAAGGTCCTCGACGAGTTCGAGAAGCGCACGGGCGCGAAGGTCACCTTCGTACCGGCCCAGGACCCGATCGTGAACTTCCTCGGCACGAAGATCGCCGGCGGTTCGCCGCCGGACGTGGCGATGCTGCCGCAGGTCGGCGCGCTCCAGCAGGCCGTCCAGCGCAAGTGGGCGAAGCCGGTCGACGCGGCGACGCAGGCGCAGCTGGACAAGAACTACTCGCAGGGCTGGAAGGACATCGGCACCGTCGACGGCAAGCAGTACGGCGTGTACTTCAAGGCCGCCAACAAGTCCCTGATCTGGTACAACGCCCAGGCGTTCGAGGACGCGGGCGCCGAGGAGCCGAAGACCTGGAAGGACTTCCTGACCACCGCCGAGACGATCTCCGCCTCCGGTGTCTCCCCGGTGTCCATCGGCGGCGCCGACGGCTGGACCCTCACCGACTGGTTCGAGAACGTCTACCTCTCCCAGGCGGGCCCCGAGAAGTACGACCAGCTGGCCAAGCACGAGATCAAGTGGACGGACCCGTCGGTCAAGAACGCGCTGACGACCCTCGCGGAGCTGTTCGGCAAGAAGGAGCTCATCGCGGGCGGCCAGGACGGCGCGCTGCAGACCGAGTTCCCGGCGTCCGTCACCCAGACGTTCGCCGAGGACCCGAAGGCCGCGATGGTCTTCGAGGGTGACTTCGTCGCCGTCAACATCGGGCAGACGAAGGCGAAGATCGGCACGGACGCCAAGGTGTTCCCGTTCCCGGCGGTGGGCAGCGAGTCGCCGGTCGTGACGGGCGGCGACGCGGCCGTGGCGCTCAAGGACTCCAAGGGCGCGAAGGCCCTGCTGACCTTCCTGGCCTCGACCGACGCCGCGAGGATCTGGGCCGAGGCGGGCGGGTTCGTATCGCCGAACAAGTCGTTGGACGTGGCGGCGTACCCCAACGACGTGCAGCGCGACATCGCGAAGGCCCTGATCGCGGCGGGCGACGACTTCCGCTTCGACATGTCGGACCAGGCCCCGCAGTCCTTCGGCGGCACGCCGGGCAAGGGCGAGTGGAAGGCGCTCCAGGACTTCCTGAAGAACCCGAAGGATGTCGCGGGGACCCAGCAGCGGCTGGAGTCCGACGCGGCCAAGGCGTACAAGAACTGACGGGTTGACGCGATGACGTCAGCGACCGCGGGGGGCGCCGCGAAGGTCACGCCGCCCCCCGCAGACAGCGGAAAACGCAAGAGCGTCACCGGCACACGCAGGTTGATGGCGGCCGGCTTCCTGCTGCCCGCCCTCGTACTGCTCGGCGCGCTCGTGGTCTACCCGATCGGGTACTCGGTCTACCGGAGCTTCTTCGACAAGAGCGGCGACAGCTTCGCCGGCCTCGACAACTTCGTCGAGATCTTCACCGACGACACCATCCTCACCGCCGTCAAGAACAACGCGATCTGGGTGGTGGTGGCCCCCGCCGTCTCCACCGCGCTGGGCCTGATATTCGCCGTCCTCACCGAGCGCATCCGGTGGGGTACGGCGTTCAAGCTGCTGGTCTTCATGCCGATGGCGATCTCGATGCTCGCCGCGGGCATCATCTTCCGCCTGGTGTACGAGCAGAATCCGGAGCGCGGGGTCGCGAACGCCGTGGCGGTGAGTGTCCACGACATGTTCTCCGAGGCGGCGGGCTTCCCGAAGGCCCGCCCCCTGCCCGTCCATCCGCTGAAGGCGGGCGGCGGCGGTTCCTTTGTCACGAAGCAGCCCGTCAGAGCGGGCGAACAGGTCCTGCTGCCGCTGGTCGGCGTACCGCCCGCCAAGATGCCGGGCGACGCCGAGACCGCGGCGCCCGCGCCCACGGCGCCGGACAAGGTCACCGGCACCGCGTGGCTGGACTTCACGAAGGGCGGCGGCGGCCGGCCCAACACCATCGACCCCAAGGAACTCGGCCTCAAGGGCATCAAGGTCGAGGCGGTCAAGGACGGCAAGGTCGTCGACTCGGCGACGGCCGGCGCCAACGGCACCTTCACCCTCTCCGCCGAGGCGGACGGAGCCGCACTCCGCTTCCCCGCGTCGAACTTCCGCGAGCCGTACAACGGCGTCGACTGGCTCGGTCCGAGCCTGGTGACCCCCGCCATCATCGGCAGTTACGTCTGGATGTGGGCGGGCTTCGCGATGGTCCTGATCGCGGCCGGTCTCGCGGGCCTGCCGCGCGAGCTCCTGGAGGCGGCCCGCGTCGACGGCGCCAATGAGTGGCAGGTCTTCCGCCGGGTGACGGTCCCGCTGCTGACACCCGTCCTCGCGGTCGTACTGGTCACTTTGATGATCAACGTATTGAAGATCTTCGACCTGGTGTTCATCATCGCCCCGGGGTCGTCCCAGGACGACGCGAACGTGCTGGCCCTGCAGCTCTACCGCTCGTCGTTCGGTACGGACGCGCACCCCGGCATCGGCAGCGCCATCGCCGTACTGCTCCTGCTGCTGGTCGTCCCGGTGATGCTCTTCAACATCCGCAGGATGCGAAAGGAGAGCCGCCGATGACCGCCACGGCCTCCACCCCCGCCAC
>NZ_VBVX01000445.1 GCF_005981925.1 Streptomyces albidochromogenes | reverse complement strand
CCCCCCACCGCCCTCGGGACACCGGCGCCGCCCTGACCAGGTACACCGCCTGGGAACGCGACACCCTCGCGGACGGCATCGCGTACGTCACCACCCGCCGGATCGTCGAGGAGCTCGACCTCGGCGCCGCGGAGGCCGGCGATCTGTTCGCCGCCCTGCGCACAGCAGCGCCGGTACGCCGGGTGCCGCCCCTGTGGCGACTGGCAGCGGCACCACCCCCGCCGGCGCGGTAAGGGACGCACTCGACATGTCGTCCACTCGGGGAGCTACATCCCGTCCATGAGAGCGCCGCCGGAGAGGGCGTCGGCCACCAGGAAGACCAGCAGTGTCATGCCGTTGAGCCCGCAGAAGAGGATAAACGCACCCAGCGTGACGGAGAACCGCCGCATGAACGGAGCCGGGGGCACGAGTACGTCCGCCGGGTCCTGGGGGTCGAAACTGACCTGGACGTACGGCGCCGAAGACATGTGGGTCACGCCGCGGGTCATGCCGGCGGTGTCCGTGTAGAGGTAGGCGCCGGGCTGGTCGGCGGGCCTGGCGAAAACGGTGACGCCGTGCTTGAGCAGCCGCCGCTCATGGTTCCACGTCCCCACGGCGTAGGCGCCGGCCCCGAGAGCCGCGACCGTGATGAAACCGAACGGCACGAAGATGATGACGTAGCCGGCGTCCCCCACGATCCCGGCGATCACGCCCAGGGCGACGACGGTTCCGACGCAGCCGAGCACGAACCATTTCAGCCGGCGCAGGAACTTCACGCGCCAGAGCGTCTTGAGGGTTTGTACGACGACGAGGGCGGCACCGTCGACCTCCTCGTCGGGCTCCGCCAACAGCGAGTTCACGCCACTGGCGAACGCGGTGGCGGCGGCCTCACTCACGTCCTCGATCCGGTACACGGCCGGCGTCGACCCGACCGGCGCCCTCAGCTCGACCGACAGGGTCCTGCCCTCCGTGTGGACCCGGGCGACGGCTTGGCTGGGGATCGTGAGCACCTGACGAGGGCGCTCCAGGACGAGCCCCTCGCTGACGGCACTCAGAACGACGCCGTCACGGCCCTGAAGGACGGGTATGGACGAGATGATCGACATGGGGGAGATCGTAGGGCGGGGCGGCAGGCCCGGAACAGGCCCGGGTCGTCACCCCGGTCGCCGCGGGGTGCCGCTTCTCTGCTCTTCTGCGCCCGCAGCCCCGTCCGCGCCGCACGCGCCGGGGCCTGCGGCACTCGCGAGGCGGGCGACGAACGAACCAGCCACCCCTCCGCAAGTCGTTTACGCCGGGTGGCGCGGGAAAGAGCGGGTGCCGGAGACGCGGTACGGCGGGAACGGACGCCGCTCCTGTGCGCGCCCGTTCGGCGCCGGGTCGCCGACCGTCTCCCCGTCACGAGCTGTCCGCGGCGAGCACCAGGTCGTGGACCAGGAAGTGAAGCTGCGCCTCGTCGGTCGAGTCCATCCACAACCCTTCCGCGTCAAGCACCGAGGCCGCGACCATCCGTGCCTCGGCGACGAGCTCGGGATGGTAGTCGAAGCCCGACCACGGCAGGACCGGGTAGTCGTTCGCCTCGCCGAAGCGCCGTACCCGCTCGATGTCACCCCGGACTGTTCGCGGCAGGGACTCGTTCGCCCAGGACCACAACCAGGTCTGCTGCGCGAGACTCACGCTGCCGATCAGGGTGAGCCGGCCGGTGAGGAACACCTTCTCCTCGCGCGACCACGCGATCCGCGCGTCGTCCAGCGACCAGTGGTACTGCACGTCACCCGACAGTCCGAAGCGCTCGACCATGAGGCTCTGCCGCAAGCGGGCACGCTCCCGGGCCGCGTGCACGACCTCCTCCCATTCGGAGTGGTCGTGCTGCGAGCCGTTGTCCATCGTGCCTCCACGTACAGAACCGTCGGCAAGATCCTCTCACCTCGGCTCAGGAGGGATCGGTACCCGCCCGCCACCACCTCCTGTTACGGGCGTGCGGCACCGTTCGTGGTCCGGCGGCGCACCCGGTTCGCCCGGCGCCTCAGACCTTGTCGGCCGCGATCAGCAGGTACTGGAAGCTGCCGTCCTTGTACGCGTCGAGGAACGCCTTCTCGATGCCGGTCGCCAGCGGTGACTTGGCGCGCAGTTCCCAGTACGGGATGGTCGCAGCGGTGAGGTCGACGACGCTGACCGGGACGAGGCGGTTGGCGGCCATCTCCTTGAAGTAGCTGCTGCGGGGATGGATGTTGCAGATGTAGTGGGCGTTGATCTCGCTCACGGCCCGGGAGGGCAGCCCGTAGGCGTCGTTGTAGCAGCCGGTGATGGTGACGTACCGACCGCCGTGCTTGAGCAACCTGGCGTACTCGGGGAAGAGGAGGGCCAGGTCGACGTACATGGTGCTCTCGTTGTTCCAGATGGCCTGGAAACTGTCACTTTCGAAGCCCGTGTGCAGCATGTTCTTGAGGTGGAAGCGGACCTTGTCGTCCACTCCGCGCTCCTTCGCCTGGCCGTTGGCGAAGGCGACCTGGGTTTCGGAGATGGAGACGCCGTCGACCTGGCAGCCGAAGCGGCTGTGGGCGACGAAGCTGCTGCCGCCGCGGCCCGATCCGGAGTCCATGACGCGGTCGCCGGGGGTGAGGTCGCCGAGGTGGCTCATCAGCAGGTCGGCCTGGGCGCATTCGAGCCGGTGGAGCTCGGCCGTGAGGCGCTGCTCGCGGGTCTCCTCGGGGCCGTCGAGGACGGACCAGTTCACGTCACCGATGCCGTAGTGGTGGTGGTAGATGCCGTCGACCTCGCCGAGGCGGAGGTTGACGGGGTTCTTCTCCTGGTTCCAGTAGTTGGCAACGGACTTCTGGTAGAGGCTGCGCAGGGGGTGTGGGGTGGTGTGCTGAACGGTCATAAGTGTTCTCCCTCTTCAGGTGATCTCACGGGCTGTACGGGCCGGAAGGCCGGACCGGCCGGGCGGGGCTATGGGTTCGGAACGCGGCGTCAGTTCGTGTCGTTGTAACGGGGGCTGGTGGCGTGCCACTGCTTGCTGCCGCCCATCCACGCCCACAGACCGTCGAGGTAACGACGCAGCTGCGGGGAGCCGGCCGCTGCCAGCACGGCGCAGTCGGCCTCGACGGTGTGCATGAGCTCGTCGTGGATGGCGGCGGTGCGGTCGACGGCCTCCTGGAGGGAGCAGTTGTCCTCGGCGGCGATGAGGTTGGGCAGATTCGTGTCGCCCGGGTCCTCCTTGGCCATCGAATACACGTCGTTGAGCAGCACATTGGCCATGCCGGCGTAGAGGTAGGTGCGGCGCACGGTGGGATCGGCGAACTCGTGAGCCGGCAGTTCGTAGCCGCCCACCGGGTCGATCAGCACCATGCAGGGGTAGAAGGCGTTCTCGTACCGGTGCAGCAGGTACTCCCACACAGCGGGCCTGCGCCCGTTGCTGCGCCATTCGGCTTCCTGCCCGTAGCCGACGAACATGACGGCGAGTTCGTGGCGCAGGCGGGCCATTTGCGTGGTGCTGGCGATCTGTGACAGGTGGGCGAGGCTGGAGCGGAAGGCGCGCAGAACAGGCTGCCGGCCGACGACTTCCTCGAACTGCGCGAGGTAGCGGGCGGGAAGCCGTACGGGGTCGACGACCGCGTGGGCCATGGCGAGCCGGGAGCCCAGCAGTTCCGGTTCCGTGTCGTCGCCCTCGTCGACCCAGTGGTCGTCCACGGACCATTCGGCCAGCCCACAGCGGGCGGCGGCCATCAGGCGGTCGGGGTCGTCGCAGTCGGGGTGTGCCAGCATGAACAGCTGCCCGAACTGGTGGGAGTGCAGGCGCTCCAGGCGGCCGGTGAAGATGCCGATCTCCTCCGCCCAGTCGACCAGGCGGTTGTTGACCTCTTCCCCCAGGGCGGGGTCATCACGCACGGCGTCGGGGCAGTACAGGGCGGGGATCCGCACCGCCGTGCGGTCGCCGCCCGGGGACTCCTGCGGGGTGGCCGCGGGGGTCTCTTCCGCCCGGGCGTGCCGCGCCGCTCGCGGGGCGGCCGGGGCGAACGACCGGAAGGCGCGGGCGGCGGCCGTGCCCAGGCCCGCGGGTCCGGCCAGCAGGCGCTCCAACTCCAGGTGGGAGGGCGGCATCGCCGGGCTCTGCTCGGTCGTACGA
>NZ_VBVX01000444.1 GCF_005981925.1 Streptomyces albidochromogenes | reverse complement strand
CCGCGGGGCCGGCGGATGCTCCTCGGGCCGGCGGGCGGTCGGCGGGGCGTTCGGCCCTGGCCCGAACCGAGCTGAGCCAGAGCAGCCCGGCCTGGGCGCGGCGCGCTGGTGACACGGCCCAGGCCGTTGCGACCTGGGCCGTCGTGCTCGGCGCCTCCGGTGGCGCCCCGGTGCTACCGCCCTGCGCGCGCCCCGGGCGGCGAGGCCGAGGCTGACGGGGCCCGGCGGACGCCCCGGGAGGGCCCGCCGTCGCCCGGGGCGCGGGGCCGCCCGCTCCGGCTCCGTCAGGTCAGGAAGTCGCGGGCGATGTTCTGCGCCACGCGTTCCAGCAGCGGGCCCGCCTCCGCCATCGAGCGGGCCGGGTCCGGCTCCAGGTCGGCCAGGGCGTACGCGCGGCGGATGCCGGCACCGCCGAGGACCTCCGGGGGCAGGGCCAGGCGGCCGCAGACCGCGATGACCTCGATGTTCTTCGCCCGCGCCGCCGCCGCCACACCCGCCGGCGCCTTCCCGTGCAGGGTCTGCGCGTCGAGCGAGCCCTCGCCGGTGATGACCAGCGTCGCCCGGGACAGCGCGTCGGCGAAGCCCAGGACGTCGAGCATGACCTCGATGCCCGGGCGGAAGCTCGCGCCGAGCGCGATCAGCGCGCCGTAGCCGATGCCGCCGGCCGCGCCCGCGCCGGGCGAGTCCGCCGGCTCGGGGCCGAGTACGGACGCGTAGTGGGCCAGCGCCGCGTCGAGCGCGGCCACGTCCTCCTCGCTCGCGCCCTTCTGCGGCCCGTACACCGCCGCCGCGCCCTTCGGGCCGGTCAGCGGGTTGTCGACGTCGCTGGCCAGGACCAGGTCCACATCGGCGATCCGCGGGTCCAGGCCCGACAGGTCGGCCGTGGCCAGGTCGCTCAGCGCACCGCCGCCGGGGCCGACCGGCTCGCCCGCCGCGTCCAGGAACCGCGCGCCGAGCGCGGCCAGCATGCCCGCGCCGCCGTCGGTGGTGGCGCTGCCGCCCACGCCGAAGACGATCGTGCGGGCGCCCGCGTCGAGCGCGGCGCGCAGCAGCTCCCCGGAGCCGTACGTCGTCGCGGTGAGCGGCGCGAACACGCCCTCGGGGAGGTGCTGGAGGCCCGAGGCCTCCGCCATTTCGACCACCGCGGTGCCCTCGCGCAGCGCGAACGCCGCCGTGAGCTGCTCGCCGAGCGGTCCGGTGACCCGTACCTCCCGGCGCTCGAACCCGGCCGCCACCGCCGCCGCCACCGTGCCGTCGCCGCCGTCGGCGACGGGCAGGGCCTCGACGCTCACGTCGGGGACGACCCGCCGCAGCCCGGCCGTCACCCGCTCCGCGACCTGCACGGCCGTGAGCGAGCCCTTGAACTTGTCCGCCGCGACGAGCACGCGGGCGGTCTCAGTTACTGCTCCGTCCGTCACCTTGCTATCCCTTGCTTTCGAACAGGCAGTCGCGCCGCCCCGACCATATCCGCAGGAAGGGGCCCCTGCCCATGGGCGTCCGGCGTGGCACGGCGCACCGAACGGCGTGCCAACCCGATTTGTCATCTTTTGACGCCCATAGTGGGTCGTCATGCGCACCGACCTGATCGAACAGCTCCATGGCCCTTCGTCTCGCATATCAGTGAAAACCGCCTAAATCTCCCATACTCGACCACGGGAAGTGGGTAGACCCGACGCATGACGCCACACAGCACGCACACGGCCGACCGGATCCTCGGCGGCTGGCTGGGCCGAATCGCCGGCAACATGCTCGGCAAGCCCGTGGAGCGCGGCGACTACTGGACGCGGGCCCGCATCGACCGCTACCTGCGGCTGACCGGCGCCCTCCCCCTCACCGACTACCTGCCCGAGCCCCCGCCCGCGACGGACGGTTTCGAACTGCGTCCCGAATGGCGTCACTGCGTACGGGGCCGGATCAGCGGCAGCTGCCGGGACGACGACGTCGACTACGCGATCCTCGGTCTGCACCTGCTGGAGACCCACGGCTTCGCCTTCACCACCGAGGAGGTCGGCGAACTGTGGCTGCTGCGCCTGCCGTACCTGCAGACCTTCACCGCCGAGCGGGCGACGTACCGCAATCTCGCGAACGGCCTGCGGCCACCGGTGACCGCCACCTTCGAGAACCCCTACCAGGAGTGGATCGGCGCCCTCATCCGCGCCGACATCTTCGGCTGGACCAACCCCGGCGACCCGCAGCGGGCGGCCGCGCTGGCCCGCCGCGACGCGGCGCTCTCGCACACCGGCAACGGTGTGTACGGCGCGATGTGGGCGGCCGCCCTCATCGCCGCAGCGTTCACCGCGTCCGGGCCGCGGGCGGCTCTGGAGGCGGCCCTGGAGCGCGTACCCGCGAGCAGCCGGCTCGCCCGTACGGTCCGCCACACGCTCGCCCTGCACGCGGCCGGGGCGGCCTGGGAGGACACGCTCACCGCGATGGACGAGGAGACCGGCCGGCTCGGCTGGATCCACGTCGTTCCGAACGCCGCCGTCATCACGGCCGGACTGCTGTACGGCGAGGGCGACTTCACCCGGACCGTCGCGCTGACCGTGCGCGGCGGCCTGGACACCGACTCCAACGGCGCGACGGCGGGCTCGGTGGCCGGCGTGCTGTGCGGAGCGGCCGGAATCGGGCGGCAGTGGACCGAACCGCTGGAGGACACGGTGCGCAGCGCGGTGTTCGGGTTCGACGGCGTACGGATCACCGAACTGGCCCACCGCACTGCGCGCCTGGTGCTCGGCTGAATCCCGCCTGTCCGTCAACCGCCCCGGCCCCTACGGTCTGTTGACCCGGCGCCTTCACCCGGTGTTGCACCGGAGTGCACCGGGCGGACCACAGCGCGGCCCAACGTGTCGGGCGTACCCCTTCTCCTCCGTCCCGCTCCGCTTCCCCTTCTCCCGTCCTCCGCTCCCCCGTTCCCCCGTCCCGCCTGCCGTACCGCTCCGTTCCCCGACGAGACCTGGAGAGCCCATGCGTACATTCGCCCGTGGATTCCTGACCGTCCTGGCTGCCGGGGCCCTGGTGGCCCAGGGCACCGTCGCGGCGGGAGCGGAGGAACCGAGGACCGGGCGCCTGCCCACCGAGATAAAGGGCGGCGCGTGGAAGGCCGGTCACGTGCAGGGCGTGGCCGTGGACCGCCACAAGGGCTTCATGTACTTCTCGTTCACCAACCTCCTCGTCAAGACCGATTTGCGCGGCAATCCGGTGGGTTCCGTGTCCGGGTTCACCGGGCACCTCGGCGATCTCGACTACAACGTCAAGGACGGGCGGGTCTACGGGTCGCTGGAGTACAAGGCGGCGAAGGCGTTCTACATCGCGATCCTCGATGTGGACCGGATCGACCGCATGGGCATGGACGCGCGGACCAGCGACGTCGTGTCGACCGTCCACCTCAAGGAGGTCGTGGACGACTACACGGCCGACATGAACGGCGACGGGAAGTTCGACGGCGACACCGCCAACACCCCCGACCACCGGTACGGATGCAGCGGCATCGACGGGGTGGCCTTCGGGCCCGAGTTCGACCGCAGCGGCCGTACCAAGCGCGGCAAGCAGGTGCTGACGGTCGCGTACGGCATCTACTCCAACGTCAGCCGGCAGGACAACGACCATCAGGTCCTGCTCCAGTACGACGTGCGCAAGTGGCGCGGGTTCGAGCGTCCGCTGCCGGAGAGCGCGCCGCACACCAGCGGCCCCTCGGACGTCGACGGGAAGTACTTCGTCCGGACCGGCAACACCCGCTACGGCGTGCAGAACCTGGAGTACGACGCGCACTCCGGCAACTGGCTGATGGCGGTCTACAAGGGCGCGAAGCCGCAGTTCCCCAACTACTCGCTCTTCGTCGTGGACGGTGCCAAGCGCCCGGAGACCGGGCCGGTGACGGGGCAGCCCCGGCCGGAGCGGGGCGAGCTGCTGCCGCTGCTGCGCAAGGGCCTGCACCACGAGGCGTCCGGCACGTACGGGTGGCAGTCGGGCGGTCAGTACGGCCTGGTGTCGCTCGGCGACGGCCGGTACTACCTGGTGGAGTCGGGGACGGTGGTGGAGGACGGCGTCACGAAGCAGACCGCGCGGGCGCTGCTGCACCGGTGGACGGGGCAGCCCCCGACACCGTTCCGGGCCGTGACCGGCTAGGG
>NZ_VBVX01000443.1 GCF_005981925.1 Streptomyces albidochromogenes | reverse complement strand
CCCCGCCGCCGCGGCCGGTTGCCCGCCCCGGGACTCCACGGCGCCCGCCCTGCCGGCCCCCCGGGCGGCGTGGGACGGGGGAGGGACGCCCGCCGTGGCCCCGAACGGCCCCGCCGGGGAGGGTCCCGCGGAGACCGAGGACGGGTACGACGTACCGGGCGGGAGCGCCTGGTGGGCTTACCGGCTGCTGGCAGCGGTGCTGTCGCGGCTGGACGACGCGACCGGGTGCCTGGGCGTGCTGCGCGTCCTGGCCGACGCCATCACCCGGTGGTCGGTCAGGGGCGACGCGCCGCACTGGCTCGACCGGGCCGGGGAGCCGGGGACACCGGGGGAGTTCGGGCCCGCGTTCTGGGAGCGGCTGCGCGTCCCGGAGGAGCACCGCCTGGATCTGCTGCGACGGCTGGTGCCCGCCGACGGGCCGCCCGGCCGGACGAGCGGGACCGTACGGCCGCAGGGCCGGTACCTCGACGCCGTGGCGCGCCGCCTGGAAGCCGCGCCGCGCAGCGTGCAGCCCCTGCTCTGCCAGTGGTTCGACGACGAGCGGCGGCTGCCCGCCACCGACGACGCCGACGTGCGCCCCACGGTCGCCGACACCGCCCAGGCGCTCCTCTACGCCCGCCGCGCGCTCGCCGTCGACGACCTGACCGAGGCCCTGGCCGACAGCGGGCACCCCCGCGCCGGCGAACTGCTCACCGCGCTCGCCGAGGAGGAGCCGTCCGCGCTCTGCCGGGCCGTCGACCGCTGGTCGCACGACGACACGCGGCCGGGCCGCCCGGCCGCCGCGGCCGCCCACGGGCTCGCCACCGCGCCGTACGTCACCACCCGCGCCGACCGCGAGCTGCTCCGCCACGCCGCGCTGGCGCTGCTCACCCGGCCCGGGGACACCTCCCTCCACGGGCCCGCCCTGGGCCTGCTCGTGCGCGACCCGCAGACGAGGCCGCGCTACCTGCCCCGGGCGCTGGCGGCGTTCGCGACGCGCGACGGCGCGCGGCTGCCCGCCGCCGCCCTCGCCGCCGCGCTTCCCACCGACCCCGCACCCGTCCTCGCCGCCTTCCTGGCGCGCCTCGCGGACGGAGGCGACGGCGCGGCCGAGGTACTGCGCGCGCTCGCCGACGTCCGTGCGCCCGCGCTCGCCCCCCGCGCCGCCGAGCTCGTCCGCGCCTACGTCGCCCGCCACCCCGACGAGGCCGTGCACGCCGCCGCGTACGTCGACCGGTGCCTGGAACACGGCCCCGAAGCCCGCGCGGCCCTGCGGCCGCTGGTCACCGGCCTGCTGCGGGACCACCCCCGCCAGGTACGGCGCGCCCTCGCCCCCGTGCTCGCCGCCCCCGGCACCAGCGCCTCGCGGGCCCTGCGGGGCGAACTGCTCGACGTACTCCTGGACTGCGAGCAGCGGTACGGACGCCACGGGCAGGACGCGGAGTGCGGGGTGCGGGACGTCGGCGTCCTGGAGGCGGTGCTGCTGGCCGCCGGAACCGGCGCGCGGAGCAGGGACGAGGCCCGCACCAGGGACCTCGTCCACCGCACCGGGATGCTCCTCGCCCGTACACCGCAAGGGGCCGCCTGTTTCGACCGGCTGCTCCTCGGGCTCGCCCGCGAGGTCCCCGGTTTCGGCGCGCTCGTCGCCGGCTGGCTGGCCGCCGCACCGCACGAATGGGCGGCCGTGGTGGGGCCGGGCGCCCGCCGCGCGGTCGGCAGCCTGGCCTCCGCGATGCCGATGCGAGCCGCACCCCGCGGGCATGGCAGTCTTAGACCTGCGTAATCAGGTTCGAGTGCGGACGAGGAGAGCGGTCACAGTGCAGCGCTGGCGTGGCTTGGAGGACATCCCCCAGGACTGGGGACGCAGCGTCGTCACCATCGGCTCCTACGACGGCGTGCACCGCGGGCACCAGCTGATCATCGGGCGGGCGGTCGAGCGCGCCCGTGAGCTGGGCGTGCCGTCGGTCGTCGTCACGTTCGATCCGCACCCCAGCGAGGTCGTGCGCCCCGGCAGCCACCCCCCGCTGCTCGCCCCGCACCACCGCCGGGCGGAGCTGATGGCGGAGCTCGGCGTGGACGCCCTGCTGATCCTGCCGTTCACCCAGGAGTTCTCGAAGCTCTCGCCGGCCGACTTCATCGTCAAGGTGCTGGTCGACAAGCTGCACGCACGGGCGGTCATCGAGGGCCCCAACTTCCGCTTCGGGCACCGGGCGGCCGGCAACGTGGCGTTCCTGTCCGAGCTGGGGCAGACGTACGACTACGAGGTCGAGGTCGTCGACCTGTACGTGCGTGGCGAGGCGGGCGGCGGCGAGCCGTTCTCCTCCACGCTGACCCGGCGGCTCGTCTCCGAGGGCGACGTCGAGGGAGCGGCGGAGATCCTCGGCAGGCCGCACCGCGTCGAGGGCGTCGTGGTGCGCGGGGCGCAGCGCGGCCGTGAGCTCGGCTACCCGACGGCGAACGTCGAGACGCTGCCGCACACCGCGATCCCCGCCGACGGCGTGTACGCGGGCTGGCTGACCGTGGAGGGCGAGCGGATGCCCGCCGCGATCTCGGTCGGCACGAACCCGCAGTTCGACGGCACGGAGCGGACGGTGGAGGCGTATGCCATCGACCGGGTCGGCCTCGACCTGTACGGGCTGCACGTCGCCGTCGACTTCCTCGCCTACGTGCGCGGGCAGGAGAAGTTCGACTCGATCGAGGCGCTGCTGGAAGCGATCGGGGCGGACGTGAAGCGGTCGAGCGAGCTGATCGAGGCGTACGAGGTCCGGGCACGGGCCGAGGGGCCGGCGACCCGGTAACCCGAGCGGCCGTCCCCTCGCCCGCCCTAGGGTTCGAGCGCGCCGGCGGTCTCCGTCCCGGCGACGCGGGCCGCCGCCCAGTGGCAGGCGACCTGCGCCTCGTCGCCGCCGGTCAGGACCGGCAGGAGCGTCGTACGGCAGTCGGTGGCGACGCCCGCCCGCTCGGCCTCACCGGACGCGAGCACCTGGCAGCGGGCGTGGAAGCGGCAGCCGTCCGGGACCCGGGACGGGTCCGGGGGCTCGCCGGTCAGGACGACCGGCACCTCGCCGGACTCCGGGAGTACGGACAACAGGGCGCGCGTGTACGGGTGCTGAGGATCCGTCAGCACCTGATCCGCCGGGCCCGTCTCTACGATCCGCCCCAGGTACATCACCGCGACGCGGTCCGCGATGTTCCAGGCGAGGCCCAGGTCATGGGTCACCACCAGGGCGGAGAGCCCGAGTTCGTCGCGCAGTGACAGGAGCAGGGCGAGGATCTCGCCCCGTACGGACGCGTCCAGTGAGGCCACCGGCTCGTCGGCGACGATCAGTTCGGGCTCCAGGACCAGCGCGCCGGCGATGACCACGCGCTGGCGCTGGCCGCCGGAGAGCTCGTGCGGGTAGCGCAGGAAGAACCGCTCGGGAGGGCGGAGCCCGGCGCGGGACAGCGCCCCCGCGACGGCGTCGCGCTCGTCCCCGGTGTGGCCGTGGATCCTCAGCCCCTCCGCCACCGCGTCGTACACCGTGTGGCGCGGATTGAGCGAGCCGCTCGGGTCCTGGAGCACGAGCTGGACGCGTTTGCGGTACGCCTTGAGGGAGCGCGAGCCGTAGTCGAGGGGCGCGCCGGCGAAGGTGACGTGGCCCGAGGTGGGCGCCACCAGGCCGAGCAGGGAGCGGGCGAGCGTCGTCTTGCCGCAGCCGGACTCGCCGACGAGGGCGACGATCTCGCCGGGGCCGATGTCGAGGTCGACCCCGTCGACGGCCCGGGCGGTCGCCGCGCCGCGCCGCCCGGGGAAGGCGACGTGCAGTCCGGCGGCGGAGAGGAGAGGAGGGGCAGGGGTACGCATGTCTGGCTCCGGGGGCGGTGGATGGGCGGCTACGGGCTGCGGTCTGCGGAACATCGGGCCGCGGTGCGGGCGGGGCGGCTGCGCGGAGCTCTTCCCCCGCTCGCCCCGTCCCGAACCGGGCCGCGGCCCGCAAGCGGCGGACGGGCCCGTCGGGCGGGGGCGCCCCGCCGGCCGGACAGCGCGCCCCCGCCCGGCGGACGTGCCCGTACGGCAGGCCGGTCCCGCCGAACAGGCGCGTCCAGCCCGCCCGGCGTTCGGGGACACGCCCAAAGGGCGACGGGAGGCCGGGGCGTGACCCGGTCCGGGAGGAGGCAGGGC
>NZ_VBVX01000442.1 GCF_005981925.1 Streptomyces albidochromogenes | reverse complement strand
AGACGTGTATAAGAGACAGGTCGGGGCGGACGCGGGAGGACTCAGACACAATGCCCCGATTCTACGGCGCGCCGGGTGACCACGGGCCAGGCCGAAGCCCTGGAGCGGCTGTGGCCCCGGTGGGGCCTGGACATCGACGGCCGGCGGGTCCTCGACCTCGACGAGCTCTTCGGCGGCCGCGGCCTGCCCGTCGTGCTGGAGATCGGGTTCGGGATGGGCGAGGCCACCGCGCAGATGGCCGCCGAGGACCCGGCCACCGGCGTACTCGCCGTCGACGTGCACACCCCCGGCCAGGGCAATCTGCTCGCTCTCGCCGAGCGGGCCGGTCTCACCAACGTCCGGGTCGCGAACGGCGACGCGATCATCCTGCTCCGCGAGATGCTGCCGCCCGCCTCCCTCGCCGGCCTGCGCGTGTACTTCCCCGACCCGTGGCCGAAGAAGCGGCACCACAAGCGGCGCCTCATCCAGCCCGAGTTCCTCGACCTGGTCGCGCCCCGCCTCGCCCCCGGCGCGCTCGTGCACTGCGCGACCGACTGGGAGCCGTACGCCGAGCAGATGCTGGAAGTGCTCACCGCGCACCCCGACTTCGAGAACACGGTCCCCGACGGCGGCTACGCGCCCCGGCCCGCCTTCCGGCCCCTCACCCGCTTCGAGGGCCAGGGCCTCGACAAGGGCCACGTCGTGAACGACCTGCTCTTCCGCCGCCGGTAGGGCGCACACGCGCCATCGCCAGTGTCAGTGGCGATCGTTAGGGTCGACGGGTGTACGAGAGCCCTCCGCACCCCCGGCAGCGCCCGGCGGTCCCGGACTGCGCGCGGCAGCCGCAGTTCACCGCCGTACCGCCGCCTGCGCTCTGGCGCTACAAGCCGCGCCGCGCCTGGTGGCGCACCAGGGCGGTGCGCGCGGGCGCGGTGGTCACGGCGCTCGCGCTCTGCGCCCTGGTGATCCTGGCGATCGTCCGCGACCAGACCGGCACGCGGGGCTTCCTGGTGGGCCTGGGGCTGGCCGTGCTGCCGGTGCCGTTGCTGGCCTCGGCGTTCCGCTGGCTGGACCGGGTGGAGCCCGAGCCCTGGCGGAACCTCGCCTTCGCCTTCGCCTGGGGCGCGTTCGCGGCGGCCCTCGTCGCGATCATCGCGAACAGTTTCGCGACGCGCTGGATAGCCACGGCCACCGCCGATCCGGCGGGGGCCGAATCCCTCGGCGCGACGGTGATAGCGCCGGTCGTCGAGGAGAGCGCGAAGGCAGCGGCGATATTGCTGATCTTCCTCTTCCGCAGACGGGACTTCACCGGGATCGTCGACGGGGTGGTGGTCGCCGGGTTCACGGCGACCGGCTTCGCCTTTACCGAGAACATCCTCTACCTCGGCAACGCCTTCGGCGAGGACCAGGAAGCGGGCGCCTCCGGCCTCGCGTCGGTGACGGCGGCGACCTTCTTCGTACGCATAGTGATGTCGCCGTTCGCGCACCCGCTGTTCACGGTCCTGACGGGCATCGGGTTCGGGCTGGCCGCGCTCGCGTCGCCGCGCGGGCGGCGGTGGCGGCGCGTCGCGCTGCCCCTGCTGGGCCTGGTGTGCGCGATGGGCATGCACGCCCTGTGGAACGGTTCGGCGGTCTTCGGCGGGTTCGGCTTCTACCTCGTGTACGCCGTCTTCATGGTCCCCGCCTTCGCGCTGCTGACCTGGCTGGCGGTCTGGACGCGCCAGCGCGAGCTGGGCACGATAGCCGCCGAGCTGCCCGCGTACGCCGCCGCCGGCTGGCTGCTGCCCACCGAACCGCTGGCCCTGTCCTCGATGCGGGCCCGCTCGCTGGCGCGGGGCGCGGCGGCGCGCAGGTACGGCGGTGGCGCGGCGGGGCGTGCCGGGGGCCGGGCGGCCGCCCGTGCCGTCGCCGAGTACGAACTCTTCGCCACGTCCCTGGCCTTCCTGCGCCACCGGGCCCACCGCGGCGCCTTGGGGCCGGACTTCACGGCACGCGAGCAGGAGCTGCTGCACCATCTGTGGCAGCGCAGGGAGGTCGCCGGTCCGGCGCTGGAGTACGCGGCGCGGGCGGCGGGCCGGGTGCGGCTCCCGCCGCCCCGGCAGCCCGCGTGGCCCCCGTACGGGTACGCGCCGCCCCCGCACCGGGACTACGCCGCGTACAACCCGTACCGACAGCGGTGACCGTGGCCCTCACGGGCCGGCAACAGGGCCGGGCGAAGCGCGCGGGACCCCTTGGGGAGCACGAGCGCGGACCGGGGGAAGCGCCCAGGACCCTCGGGCGGACGTGCGCCCCGGCGGACCGGCAGCCCTGGGCGCGGGGGGCGTGCGTCAGGGCTGCCGGGGACCGGGGCGGTGCCGCGCTCCGGCGGCGCCAGGCCATCGGAGCGCCGAGCGGAAGGCGCGGCCGTCAGACGGTGAGGCCCTTGCCGCGCAGCCACGCGGCCGGGTCGACGCCCGCGCCGTCCGGCGTGTGGACTTCCATGTGCAGGTGGGCCCCGGTGACGTTGCCGGTGGCGCCCACGCGGCCGATGACGTCGCCCGTACCGACCTCGCCGGACGTGACGGTCATCGAGGAGAGGTGGCAGTACCAGACCTCCGTGCCGTCCGGGAGCTCCAGGACGATGCGGTAGCCGTACGAACCGGACCAGCCCGCGGACTTGATCGTGCCGCCGTGCACGGCCTTGAGCGGCGTGCCCGTCGGAGCGGCGAAGTCGAGGCCGGTGTGCTGGCCGGAGGACCACATGGCGCCGGACTGCCCGTACGTGGAGGTGAGCGTGTACGACGAGAGGGGCATCGAGTAGCTGGCGGCCAGCTTGGCGAGCCGCTCCTCCTCCGCCTTGCGCGCGGCCTCTTTCTCCGCCTCGCGCTTCTTCTCCTCGGCCTCGCGCTTCTCCTCGGCCGCCTCGGCCTCCGCCGCGCTCTGCTGCTTCTTCGCCTCGGCCGCGGCCTTCTCGGCGGCTTCCTTCTCGGCGGCGACCTGCGCCTCGGCGTCGGCGGCGGCCTGCTGCTGCTCGGCCTGCTGGAGGATGCGGGCGCGCAGGGCCTCGCCCGCGTCGGTGGTGCCCTGCCGCGCGTCGGCGGTCGTGACGCCCGCGGTGGAGAGCGGGGCGGCGGCCACGATGGCCTCGTTCGCCGCGCCGGCCTGCACGTCGGAGCCGGATTCGGCGTCGTCGGACATCAAAGAGCCGACACCGGGTAGTGAGTTGGGGTCGGGAAGCGAGTCCGTTATCGCGTCGGGAAGGGAGATCGATATGGCCGGCTTGTCCTGGGCGGTGGCGATTCCACCCGCGCCGACGGCGGCGATGACGCCCACGCCGAGAACGGTGGAGCTGCGGCCGAGACCGCCGCGCTGCTTGGCCACACGGTGACGGCCGCGTACGGGACGGACGGAGTCCTCAGTCGGATTCCATTCCTCCCAGGTCCCCTCCCCGCCGACGTGCGTGCCGGTGTCGCGGGCCGCCCCGTAGGGGGGCATGGCGGTCTGGGGGGCGGGGCTGTTGGACGCCACGGAGGCGTGCTCCTTTCCTTCCTTCTCGCCTACCGGGTTAGCTGACGGGTTCGGAGCAGGAAGGTCTCCTACGAGCCTCTCCGTGGGTACGAAGCGGCCCGATTCACCCCAAGGAACGTGGTTCCCCGGTTCCCTTGCGGGATTCGGCGCGTGCGCACGGTGCCGTCTCTTGCGACGACTGGGACGACCGCGCTGCGTTATCGAACGTTAATAGACACCGGCTCCGGTTTCCAAGCTGTTCCAACTGATCGTTAAGGACCTTGGCCTGAACCAATCAGGACACAAGCAGCCACAGCCGGACGAGTTGACCGCCACTCAGAAAACATCCGTCGCATGACGGTTCGTCAATTGTTATGCGGAGGGGTGTCCCGCGACTACGCAGCGTCGCGAGCCGGATCACACGGCTAACTTCAGCCCCATGGTCGTCAACAACACGCAGTCGGTGGCCGATCGCTACCGCGAGTTCTCCGAGCAGCAGGCACGCCCCGTGTCGCCCGTGTACGCCGAACTCACCGCCCGCATCAGTGAGGACCCGGACCTCTGCACCCTCGTCGCCGCCCTCC
>NZ_VBVX01000441.1 GCF_005981925.1 Streptomyces albidochromogenes | reverse complement strand
TCCGTGGCCGCCTGGGGCTTCACGTCCGGGGCGGCGGGGGCGGTGGGCTCACCCTTCGGCTCCTCCTTCGGCGGCTGCTGCGCCGCCGGCGCCTTCGGGGCCTCGCACGTCGCGGCGGCGAGCGTGACCGTGCCGTCGACCTCGGCGACGTTCAGCTTCAGCGGGTTCACCGACACCTTGAGTTCGAGCGCGGTGGCAGCCGCCGTGCGGGAGGTGGTGTGCGTATTCGACAGGTCGAGCGTCACCTCGCCCACCGCCGGCACGTCGACCCGTGTCGGTCCCCCGGCCGACAGGGTGACCTTCTTGCCCAGCACGGTCACCGCGCCGAGCACGTTCGACTCGGCCACCGGCCGCTTGCCCGCCTCGCACAGCGCCTTCGAGGTGACCTTCTCGACCTCGACGAGCGAGAGCAGCGGCAGCCCCGGCACATGGACCCTGGCCCGGGCGAGGTTGACGTACCCCTCCGCCTTGTGGGCGTCGGCCGTCGCCTTCGCGGTGGCCACGTCGGCGCGCAGCACGCTGACCGGATTGCCCTGCTCCACGCCGTCCAGCCGGACCGTCAGCGCGGTCTTCTCGGCGTTCCCCGGGGCCTTCACCTCGTTGAGCGAGGCGGTCAGCGGAACGTTGACGGTCTTGTTGAGCAGGGAGACGCCGAGGTCGGTGCGGAGCACCACGGCGCCCGCCGTGCCCTCGCCGCCACCGGTGGCGTGCGCCGGGGCGGCCAGCAGCAGTGCGGCGGGGCCGACGGCCAGGGCGACGGCGGCGGCGGTGGCCACCGGCCGGCGCGTGGACCGGCGTACGGGCCGGTGTGCGGACCGGCGCGCGGGCATGCTGAAGAAGGTGCTGTTCAAAGCGGTGGTACCCCCACGAGTGACGCGGCGCCGCCCGGCGCACTCCACGGGGACACGTGAGCGCCGGGGCGGCTGAGACACAGGAATACTTACGCACTTGGAGTGAACGGTCAGCCACGTGGCGTGAGTTCACTCCTTCGTGGGGTTTCCGACCTCGCATTCGAATGCGGCCGACGTGCGGCGCACGCCCGTTCCCGTCAGCCCGCGACGATCCGGCCGTTCAGGATGATCCGGCGGGGCGCCGCGAGCACGCGCACGTCCGCGCGCGGATCCTCGTCGTACACCACCAGGTCGGCAGGTGCGCCCTCCTCCAGGAGCGGGCGTCCGAGCCAGCGCCGCGCGCCCCACGCCGTCGCGGACAGCGCCTCGATCGGCGGGACGCCGGCCTTGACCAGCTCCGCGACCTCGTCCGCCACCAGGCCGTGGGCGAGCGAACCGCCCGCGTCCGTGCCGACGAAGACCGGGACGCCCGCGTCGTAGGCCGCGCGGACCGTGTCGTACCGGCGCGCGTGCAGCGCGCGCATGTGCGCGGACCAGCGCGGGAACTTCGCCTCGCCGCTGTCCGCGAGGTGCGGGAACGTCCCGATGTTGACGAGGGTCGGGACGATCGCGACACCCCGCTCGGCGAACAGCGGGATGGTGTCCTCGGTGAGGCCGGTGGCGTGCTCGACGCAGTCGATGCCCGCTTCGACGAGGTCGCGCAGCGACTCCTCGGCGAAGCAGTGCGCGGTGACGCGCGCGCCGAGCCGGTGCGCCTCGGCGATGGCCGCCTCGACCTCGCCGCGCGGCCAGCACGCGCCCAGGTCCCCGGTCTCGCGGTCGAGCCAGTCGCCGACGAGCTTGACCCAGCCGTCGCCGCGCCGCGCCTCGCGGGCGACGTACGCGACCAGGTCTCCCGGCTCGATCTCGTGGGCGTAGTTGCGGATGTAGCGGCGGGTACGGGCGATGTGCCGGCCCGCCCTGATGATCTTCGGGAGGTCGGCCCGGTCGTCGATCCAGCGGGTGTCGGACGGCGACCCGGCGTCACGGATCAGCAGCGTGCCCGCGTCCCGGTCGGTGAGGGCCTGCTTCTCGCTGGTCGCCTCGTCGACCGGACCGTGCCGGTCGAGCCCGACGTGACAGTGCGCGTCGACGAGGCCGGGCAGCGCCCAGCCGTGGACGACGGGCACGTCGCGTACGCCGAGGGGCCGTTCGTACGTGATCCGGCCGTCCACGGCCCACAGCTCGTCCCGTACGTCGTCGGGCCCGGCGAGCACCCGCCCCTTCACCCGCAGCACCATGCGATCACTCATGCACAGCACTCTACGAGGGGCCGGTTACGCTCGGCCGGGAGAGATCGAACATCCGAAGATCGAAGAGAGCTCCGCCGTGACACACCCGCTTCTTGACCTGGCCCCGCTGACCGCCGCGCACTTCGCGGCCATCGAACGCCGGGTCGCCTCGCTGCTCTCCACCGAGCAGGACGTGGTCATCACGCAGGGCGAGGCGCTGCTGCCCCTCGAAGGCTGCATCCGCGCCGGCGCCCGTCCCGGCTCGGCCGCGCTGAACGTCGTGACCGGTCCGTACGGGCAGACCTTCGGCAACTGGCTGCGCGACTGCGGGGCGGCCGTCTTCGACCTGACCGTGCCGTTCGACACGGCGGTCACCGCCGAGCAGGTGGCGCGGGCGCTCGACGAGCACCCGGAGATCGACTTCGTGTCCCTGGTGCACGCGGAGGCCGCGACCGGCAACACCAACCCGGTCGCACAGATCGGTGAGGCCGTACGGTCCCACGGCGCCCTCTTCATGCTCGACGCGGTCGCCTCGGTGGGCGCCGAGCCGCTGCTGCCCGACGCCTGGGGCGTCGACCTGTGCGTGATCGGGGCGCAGAAGGCGATGGGCGGGCCGGCCGGGGTCTCGGCGGTTTCGGTGAGCGAGCGGGCCTGGGAGCGGTTCGCCGCGAACCCCGCCGCCCCGCGCCGCTCGTACCTCTCCCTCCTGGACTGGAAGGAGCGGTGGATCGACGGCGGCCGCAAGGCGCTGCTGCACGCGCCGGCGCAGCTGGAGATGCTGGCCCTCGAGGCGTGCCTGGAGCGGATCGAGGCGGAGGGGCTGGGCGCGGTCGAGGCCAGGCACCGGGCCGCCGCGACGGCCGCGCGGGCGGGCGCCCTCGCGCTGGGCGGCGGTCTTGCGCCGTACGTCCACGTGGCGCGGGAAGCCGCGCCGGTCGCCACCACGCTGCGCACCCCCGAGGGGGTGGACGCGTCGGTGGTGGTCGCGAAGGCGCTCGCCGCCGACCCGTCGCTGCCGCTGATCGCGGGCGGCGGGCCGCTGTCCAAGGAGATGATCCGGGTCAATCACTACGGCGTGGACGCCCGTCGGGGCGTGGTCGAGTCGTCACTCGCCGCACTCGGGGCGGCACTGACGGAAACGGGTGCACGGGTCGACTTCGAAGCTGCCCGAAAGGCTGTGGCGGAAACTTGGCCGAACGCATGAGTTCTTTGAATTCAGTGAATTAACGGATAACGGGAAGCTGCTTTATCAGCACAGCTTCCCGTTTTCTTCTGCCCCGTTTCCCCGACCGTAAACGCCAAGGTTTCAACAAGAACTCGGCTCGGTTTCGACGGTGTGACAGACCCCACATCGTAGGCGATTTGCCCGGTTATTTACGGTCAAATCGCCCGCATTTG
This sequence comes from Streptomyces albidochromogenes, assembly GCF_005981925.1. Taxonomy (GTDB): domain Bacteria; phylum Actinomycetota; class Actinomycetes; order Streptomycetales; family Streptomycetaceae; genus Streptomyces; species Streptomyces albidochromogenes. The sequence continues at coordinate 650 of NZ_VBVX01000441.1, read as the reverse complement.
CTGTCTGCTCGCGTGAAGAGCGGTCTCGCGCGATAACACAGATCGGGCACTCACCCAACCCCTTCCGACGATGCACTTTTTGAATTTGCTCGGTAAATTCCATCCGCATGACCGCCGCACCAGCAGACCTTGCAAGTGCCCGAAACGAATTCCTGCAGATCGAAGCTCCGCGAGTGGAGGACGGAGCCGCGATCTGGCGCATCGCCCGCGACTCCCAGGTCCTGGACCTCAACTCCTCGTACAGCTATCTGCTGTGGTGCCGCGACTTCGCGGCGACGTCCGTGGTGGCCAGGGACAGCCCCGGGGGTGAGCCGATCGCCTTCATCACCGGCTACACACGCCCCGAGCGCCCCGAGACCCTCGTCGTGTGGCAGGTCGCCGTCGACCACGACCACCGCGGCCGCGGGCTGGCCGGCACGCTCCTGGAGGCGCTGACCGAGAAGGCCACCGGCCAGGGCGTGACGACGATCGAGACGACCGTGACCCCGGACAACACCGCTTCCAACCGGCTGTTCACCTCGTACGCCGAGCGGCGCGGAGCGGGTCTTGAGCGCGAAGTGCTCTTCGACGGCGGGCTGTTCCCCGAGGGAACCCACCTGCCCGAGGTGCTGTACCGCATCGGCCCGATCGCTTCCTGAGCAGCCCTCCCC
>NZ_VBVX01000440.1 GCF_005981925.1 Streptomyces albidochromogenes | reverse complement strand
GCCCCGGCGCCTCCTCCTCCACCCGCACCAGCCACCCCCCGGGCAGCGGCTCCACCGCGCACATCCCCAGCGACGGCAGCCATCTGCGCCCCGCGCCGAACGACTTGGGCAGCGGCAGCCGGTCGACCGGCGGCATCCCGGTCACCGCCGCCGGCCAGCCGTGCGCGTCGACGGCGAGCGCCCGGCCGCCGACCCGGCACAGGATCGGCGAGGCCACCGACCGCAGACGCTCGACGGACCGCACGTGCCGGTCGCGCAGTTCGGCCTCGGCGAGCCGGGTCACCGACTCGACGAGGGCGAGCGTCGCCGGGTGGAAAGTGGACTCGGCCCCGCTCACGTCGATGACGCCGAGGAGCCGCCCGGTGCGGGGATCGTGCACGGGCGCCGCCGCGCACGTCCAGTCGTGGAGCGTACGGACGAAGTGCTCGGCGGAGTGCACCTGGACGGGCCTGCGCAACTCCAGCGCGGTGCCGATGCCGTTCGTCCCCGTCGTCTCCTCGCTCCACGCCGCGCCCGCCTCCAGGCAGATGCCGTCGGCCTTGCGCATCACCCCCCGGTCGCCGTCGCGCCACAGCACGCGGCCCTCCTCGTCGGTCACCACCATGATCTGCTGCGACGCCTGCACGACCGCGATCAGCCCCTGGCTGAGCGACGGCAGCAGCTCACCGAGCGCCGTCGCCCGGCGCCGGTGCTCCAGCTCCCCCGCGGGCAGGAGCTCACTGCTGGTGCTCCGGTCCGGATCGATGCCGATCCGCATCACGCGCTGCCAGGACGCGTCGATGACGGGCCTCGGCGCGACGTGCGGCGTCCCGCCGGCGAGTGCGGTGTCCCGTACCCGGGCCAGCGCGCGGGCCGCGTCGGCGCTGTGCAGGGCGCTCAGGCGGGAGAGGCCGTGGGGGTCGAGAGGTTCGATCTTCACTGGGCGTACCCCGTAACTCACGTGAAAGTCACTTGCTGTGAGGTGTTCCTCGCTCATCGTGCACCGCCCGGGGCGGGCGCGCCCAGGAGTCGGGACAAACATTGCAACGGTCTGCAACTCTCGTGCGCCGGGGCGCGACTGTACGAAGCTGGAGAGGTTCAGCCGGGGTGGTGCCGTGTCGGCGCAGCATCACCCCGGCGGCTCCCGTCTCCCGGCGGGTCGTTCCCCCGGCGGCTCGCCGGGTCCGTCGGCGTGCCCGGCAGGGCGGCGCGGGGGACCCGGGGTCGGGCGGCGGCAGGGCCGCTCAGACCTCCGCCCGCGCCCGCTCCACCACCGACGCCAGATCGAGGCTGTGCGGCAGGGTGCCGAACGCCGTGCCCCAGTCGCCGCCGAGCCGCGACGCGCAGAACGCGTCCGCGACCTCCGGCGGCGCCCATCGCACCAGCAGCGAGCCCTGGAGCACGAGCGCCATCCGCTCGACGACACGGCGGGCCCGCCCCTCCATGCCCTCCAGATCGGCGAGCTCGGTCAGCAGGTTCTTGATCGCCCCGTCGAGGCGGTGATCGGCGCCGCGCGCCTGGCCGATCTCGGTGAGGAAGGCGTTCAGCGCCAGCGGTTCGCGCTGGAGCGCCCGCAGGACGTCGAGCGCCTGTACGTTCCCCGAGCCCTCCCAGATCGAGTTCAGCGGCGACTCGCGCAGCAGCCGCGGCAGGCCGGACTCCTCGACGTACCCGTTGCCGCCCAGGCACTCCAGCGCCTCCGCCGCGACCGGCGTGCACCGCTTCGTCACCCAGTACTTCGCCGCGGGCACCGCGAGCCGCAGGAAGGCGCGGTCCTGCTCCGAGTCGCTGTCGTACGCCGCCGCCAGCCGCAGCGCGAGCGTCGTCGCCGCCTCCGACTCCAGCGCCAGGTCGGCCAGCACGTTGCGCATCAGCGGCTTGTCGATCAGCTTGCCGCCGAAGGCGCTGCGGTACGCCGCGTGGTGCGTGGCCTGGGCCACCGACTGGCGCATCAGCGCCGCCGACCCGATCACGCAGTCCAGCCGGGTGGCGGCCACCATCTCGATGATGGTGCGCACCCCGCGCCCCTCCTCACCGACCAGCCGCGCCCACGTCCCGTCGAACTCGACCTCGCTCGACGCGTTCGACCGGTTGCCGAGCTTGTCCTTCAGGCGCTGGATCCGGAACACGTTGCGGGTCCCGTCCGCCAGGATCCGCGGCACCAGGAAGCAGCTCAGCCCGCCCGGCGCCTGCGCCAGTACCAGGAAGCCGTCGCACATCGGCGCCGAGCAGAACCACTTGTGCCCGGTGAGCAGGTACTCGCCCTCCCCGGTGAGCGGCTCGGCGTTCGTCGTGTTCGCGCGTACGTCGCTGCCGCCCTGCTTCTCCGTCATGCCCATCCCGAAGAGCGCGCCGGCCTTCAGCGACGGCGTCGTCAGCCCCTCCTCGTACACATGGGAGGTGAGCCGCGGCTCCCACTCGGCCGCCAGCGCCGGATCGGCCCGCAGCGCCGGGACCGCGGCGTGCGTCATGGACACCGGGCAGCCGTGCCCCGCCTCGGCCTGAGTCCACACCAGGAACCCGGCGGCCCGGCGCACGTGCCCGCCGGGCCGCCCCCAGGCGTCGGTGAGCCCCGCCGCGACGGCCTTGCCCAGCAGCCGGTGCCAGGCCGGATGGAACTCGACCTCGTCGATCCGGTGGCCGTAGCGGTCGTGCGTCCGCAGTTCCGGCGGATTCTCGTTGGCCTGTACGCCCCATTGCTGGGCCTGCGCCGAGCCGGCGGAGCGGCCGAGGCCCGCCAGTTCCTCCCGTACCTCGTCCGCGAGTTCGGGCGCGATGTGCCGTTCCACACCCTCGGACAGGGCCCTGTCGGCGGTGAAAACGTCGTACTCCACCAGGGGTGGAGCCTGGTTGGTCACTGTGTGTGTGGTGGCTGCCATGCCGCTACGGTAAGGAGGTGCAGGCAGCAAAAGAAACACCCGAACGGCCCGAGGGCCGGCTCCACCGGGCGAGAGTCCTCTATCGCAACGTTTCCAAGCGCAAGTTGGTCTGGTTGCTGCTGAAGGACACCGTCAACTCGTGCATCGAGTACCGCATCCTCGGTCTCGCCGCCGAGGCGGCGTTCTTCACCCTGCTGTCCCTGCCGCCCCTCCTGCTCGGCATGATCGGTCTGCTCGGCTATGTCGACGCGTGGACCGACACCGACACGGTCGCGTCCATCGAGCGCAACATCCTGACCGCCGCCGAAACGGTCCTGTCCGACCGGGGTGTCAACGACTTCGCGAAACCGCTCATCGCCGACGTCACCCAGGGGGCCCGCCCGGACATCATCTCCATCGGCTTCGCCATCGCGCTCTGGTCGGGTTCGCGCGCGGTCAACGTCTTCATCGACACGATCACCGTCATGTACGGCCTCGACGGCCACCGCGGCATCGTGAAGACCCGGCTGCTCGCCTTCCTGCTGTACGTCGTCGCGCTGATCATCGGCGCGGTGGTGCTGCCGCTGATGGTGGTCGGCCCCGACCGGGTGGTGGACCTCGTGCCGTTCGGCACGGAGGTCGTCAGCGTCCTGTACTGGCCCGTGGTCATCGTGCTGTCGATCGTCTTCCTCACGACGCTCTACCACGTGTCCGTGCCCGTGCGCTCGCCGTGGGTCGAGGACGTGCCCGGGGCGCTGATGGCGCTCGCCATGTGCGTACTGGGCAGCTTCCTGCTGCGGATCTACCTCACCAGCACGGTCGAGGGCCCGACGATCTACGGGTCCCTGGCCGCCCCCATCGCCGTCCTGCTGTGGATCTGCATCTGCGCCTTCGCGGTCCTGGTGGGCGCGGCGGTCAACGCGGCGATCGACCGGGTCTGGCCCTCCGTCGCCACGGCCGCCGCCCGCGAGGCGAACGACCGCGTACGGACGGCCCAGGCGGCGGCGGTCATCGCGCGCGCGGAGGCGGCGCGCGCGGCGGCGCACGACGGAGAGGACGGGGAGGACCCGGACATGCCGTCCGAGTTCCCCGAGCGGTGGTCGCGCTTCCTGCCGCCGGACGACGTGAAGTCCCGCCTGCACACGAGCCGCGAGAAGGAACCCAAGGAGGCACCCCGGGAGGCGCGCGAGTCGCGCGAGGCCCGGGAGCCGCACCCGTAGGGGGACGCCCGGGCCCGACGCGGGCCGCCGGCGCTCCCTACCCTGGGGAGCATGTACGCGGAACGCGCATCCCGGCTCGACGGCGCCGTCGTGTGGACCCGCACCGTGCCCACCACTCCCCGGCC
>NZ_VBVX01000439.1 GCF_005981925.1 Streptomyces albidochromogenes | reverse complement strand
CCCTTGGGCCGCCCCTGCCCCGGCCGCCGCCACCCCACGGCCCGCCGAACGGCGGCCCGAACGGCCCGAAGGCGGCACGCCGCCTCTCGAACTCGCCCCGACCGTGATGGCCGGGCCCGCAGTCCCCATGTCCATGCGAACGCATCACTACGCTCCTTCCATCGTTGAGCTGTCGCGATACCCCAACGATATATCGGAATAGCTCGCCCGACAAGCATGCCGGCGCACCGAAGGGGCCAGAGACCCGCGATTGGCCTTGGCCTGCGGCTTTGCCCCACCCGTACGTTCATGTCCATGCGGATTCGAATCGTCGACGCCTTCACCGACCGGCCCTTCGCCGGCAACCCGGCCGGAGTGCTGCTGCTGGACTCCGACGCCTTCCCGGACGACGCCTGGCTCCAGCGGGTGGCGGCCGAGATGAACCTGTCGGAGACCGCCTTCGCGCACCCGCTCCCCCCGGGCGGCGACGCGGACTGGGCACTGCGCTGGTTCACCCCGGCGGCCGAGGTCGCCATGTGCGGTCACGCCACCCTGGCCACGGCGCACGTCCTGCGCTCCACCGGTGCCGCCACGGGCGCCGTGCGCTTCTCCGCGCTGTGCGGGGTCCTCACCGCCACCGCGCGGGAAGACGGCGCGTTCACGCTCGACTTCCCGACCGCGCCGCTCACCGAGTCCCCGGTCCCGGCCGGCGTCGCCGAGGCACTGGGCGCTGATGTCCTCTCGGCCCACGACACGGGGCCGCACATCGGCGACCTGCTGGTGGAACTGGCGGACGAGCGGACCGTGCGCGCGCTCACACCCGACTTCCCCGCCCTGGTGGCCCACTCCCGGCGAGGCATCATCGCCACGGCCGCCGCCGAGGACCCCTCCGCCGGCGGTTACGACTTCGTCTCGCGCTGCTTCTTCCCGCAGCTCGGCATCGACGAGGACCCGGTGACCGGCAGCGCGCACACGGCCCTCGCCCCGTTCTGGTCGGCGCGCCTGGGCCGCGACGAGCTGACCGGCCTCCAGGCCTCCGCCCGCTCCGGACTCGTCGCCACCTCACTGCGCGGCGACCGCACCCTGCTGACCGGCGGCGCCGTCACCGTCGTCGACGGCGAGCTGCTCGCCTGACCCCGCGCTCAGGTGTGCGACCGAAGGGGGGCGTACGGATGATCCGTACGCCCCCCTTCGCACCACCGCGGACCGCGCTACTTCACCGTCGGCAACCAGGTCACCTCACCCGCGAGCAGCGCATACCCCACGAAAGCCCCCACGTCGAGCAGCGTGTGGGCCACCACCAGCGGCCCGATGCGCCCCCACCGCCGGTACAGCAGCACGAACACGGCGCCCATCACCACGTTCCCGATGAAACCGCCGATCCCCTGGTACAGGTGGTACGAGCCGCGCAGCACCGAACTCGCCGCCAGTGAGGCCCTCGGCGACCACCCCAACTGGTCCAGCCTGCGCAGCAGGTACCCGACGACGATGACCTCCTCCAGTACGGAGTTCTGCGTCGCGGAGAGAATCAGCACCGGAAACTTCCACCACACCGGCGGCAGCGACTCCGGCACCACCGTGAGGTTGAACCCCGTCTCGACGGCGACCAGGTAGAAGGCCAGCCCCGCGCTGCCGATGCCCGCCGCGATCAGCGTGCCCCGCCCCAGATCGGGCCACGGCCTCGTACGGTCGAATCCGATCGCGCGCAGCCCCGTTCCCTCCCGCATCAGCAGGTACGCGACCAGCGCGACGGGTGCCAGCGCCGTGGTGATACCGAACAGCTGCCAGACGAGATCCAGCCATGGACGCTCGGGCGTGGCCGACGTGTTGAGCCTCGCCGCCTGGTCCCTGAGCCCGCCCGGTCTGGTGACGGCGCCGACGAACCTGATCAGGGACGCCACCGCGCTCGCTCCCAGCGACAGCGCCAGGACGATCAGTATCTCCAGCCGCAAGATCCGGCGTGTCACCCCCTCTTCAGAGGGAAATTCAGCCACCCGCCCCGCCTCTGCCCGCACACCGGCCTCCAGTTCAGCAGTCGCGCCTCGTCACCGGCCCCCGCCGGTCTCGACGCGGGTACGGAGATCGCGCGACAAGCCGGGGGCGCCTGCCGGCAGTGGCCCGCCCCCGCCGCTCAGGACGCGAGGGGGGGCTCCACTGCCGTGGAAGGTCACAGCTTGCCCGACGCGGACGCGAACGACGGCACCAGGGCCGGTCCACACGGCCGTCCGGTGCCGTCGTGCTACTGATCAGACGCCCGGCCGTGGCCTCACGTGCGTCCCGGGAAGCCCACCGGCCAGGTGTGCACCGGATCGCCCTGGTGCATCAGCTCGCTGTAGCGGCGGGTGGTGGCGGCCAGCGCCGCCTCGCGCTCCAAGCCGGCCTCCAGGGCCCGGTGGTACGTGTCCACCTGCCAGGAGGCCCCGTTCACGCGCCGCCTGCACCGCTGCTCGATGACCCCGAGGTAGTAGTCGCGGTCGGCCGGTTCGATGCCCCAGGCGTCCAGCCCGGCGGCGGCCAGCGGCAGCAGTTCGTCCCGTACGAGCTTGACGGCCGGCACGCGTGCCGTCCCGCCGGCCCGCCCCGCCTTCGGCCAGATGATCTCCGCGTCGATCCCGTGCCTGCACGCGGTGTCGAAGTTCTCCTCCGCGGCCTCGAAGGACATCCGCTTCCACACGGGCCGCGAGTCCTCCGCGAGCGCCCGCACCAGCCCGTAGTAGAACGCGGCGTTCGCGATCACGTCCGTCACGGTCGGCCCCGCCGGCAGCACCCTGTTCTCCACCCGCAGGTGCGGTACGCCGTCGGCCAGCCCGTACACGGGCCTGTTCCAGCGGTAGACGGTCCCGTTGTGCAGCACCAGCTCCTGGAGCCGCGGCACCCCGCCGTCGTCGAGCACCAGCAGCGGGTCCTCGTCGTCGCAGATCGGCAGCAGCGCCGGGAAGTACCGCAGGTTCTCCTCGAAGAGCTCGTACGCCGAGTCCACCCACCGCTCACCGAACCACGTCCGGGGCCGCACACCCTGGGCCTGAAGCTCCGGCGGACGGGTGTCGGTGGCCTGGAGGAACAGCGGCGGCCGCGACTCGCGCCAGAGCTCGCGGCCGAAGAGGAACGGCGAGTTGGCGCCCAGGGCGATCTGCACGCCCGCGACCGCCTGCGCCGCGTTCCACACGTCCGCGAACCGGTCCGGTGTCACCTGGAGGTGCAACTGCACGGACGTACAGGCCGCTTCAGGCGCGATGGACGCGAAGTTGCAGGTCAGGCGCTCCACCCCGGAAATGTCGACGGTGAAGTCCTCACCTCGCGCGGTGACGATCTGATCGTTGAGCAGCTGGTAGCGGTCGACGTCGGAGAGATTCGCCGACACCAGGTCATGGCGTCCGAGGGTCGGCAGGATCCCGATCATCACGATGCCGGCGTCGACCTCGTTCGCTTTTCGGTGCGCGTATCCCAGACCGGTGCGGAGCTCTTCCGCGAGCTGATCGAAAACACGCCCGCCCAGCCGGTGCGGAACAATATTTACTTCCAGGTTGAACATGCCGAGTTCGGTCTGGAAATCCCGGCTCGCGATCCGCTCCAGGACCTCCGCGTTCATCATCTTCGGCATACCGTCGGCACCGGCCAGATTGAGCTCGATCTCCAGCCCCATGAAGTTCTTGGGACGGTCGAAGCCCTTCTCGGCCAGCAGCCGCCCCAGTCCCTCCAGGCACTGCTGGAGTTTCTTCCGGTACCTCTGCCGGTCCGACAGGTCGAACCCGCCTGCCACGACCTTCTCCCCCATCGAAGCATCCCTCCTCGAGCGGGCGGCTCACAGCATCGGGCACACATGTCACGGTCGATGATGCCCAGGCGGGCTGATCAGTAACGCCCCACGGCCATCAATGACCCGGTACCCTCATTCTGGAACTTCATCGGGCACATTCACGCGGCATGCGGCAGTGAGCAGATACCGGCCCGTGGCGGCTGGTGAAAAAGGCCGACGAGTTTCGGCCTACCGCGCGTGGCGGGGCTTTGCAGGCCACAGGTCTGACCCTCCAGATGAATGGGTAGATTCTTCGCAGTAAAGGGTCCTGATACCGCCTTGCCCGCAATGCCCACGACGGCTAGCGGAAACATCGTGTGAACACGGCTCGTATAAACTCCGCAGACGAGGCAGAGAGTTGGCGCCCCGGCCCATCGCCCCACGGCCCCCCTCTGACCCCGGAACGCAGACAGCGCCGTCCGCACCGCCCACGCACACC
>NZ_VBVX01000438.1 GCF_005981925.1 Streptomyces albidochromogenes | reverse complement strand
CCCAGCCACTGTCGCCTCGGCCTCCGCCTCCGCCAGCTCCCCCGCCGCCTGCGCGAAGAGGTCCTCCTGGGTGAAGTCGGCGAGCCCGGTGACCCCCACTCCCAGCAGCCGCACCCCGCCCGTGGTGTCCACCGACTCCAGCAGCCGCCCCGCGGCCTCGCGCACCACCGCCGGGTCGTCCGTGGGCCCGCGCAGCGTCTCGGAGCGCGTCAGCGTCGAGAAGTCGTACCTGCGCACCTTCAGCACCACGGTCCGGCCCGAGCGCCCGGCCGCCCGCAACCGCTGCACGCACCGGTCGGACAGCCGTACCACCTCGTTCCTGACCCGGACCCGGTCGTGCAGATCGACCTCGAAGGTGTCCTCGACCGACACCGACTTCGCGTCCCTCTCGGCCACCACGGGCCGCTCGTCGTGCCCGACGGCCATCCGGTACAGCGAGACCCCGTGCGCCTTTCCCAGCAGCCGTACGAGCTCGTCCTCGCCCGCTTCCGCCAGGTGGGCCACGGTCGTCATCCCCGCCCGCCGCAGATGCTCCCCGGTGGCCGGCCCGACCCCCGGCAGCACCCGCACCGCCATGGGCCCCAGCAGCTCCCGCTCGGTGCCCGGCTCGATGAGCACCAGGCCGTCCGGCTTGGCCTGCTCCGACGCGATCTTCGCAAGCATCTTGGACCCGGCGAGCCCCACCGATCCCGTCAGCCCCGTGACGGCCTTGATGTCGGCCCGCAGCAGCTCGCCGGCCCTGCGGGCCGAGGCCGAGTCGTCCGCCACCCCGCCCGCCTCCAGGTCGACGAAGGCCTCGTCCAGGCTGAGCGGCTCCACCAGCGGGGAGAGCCGGCCGAGCAGCTCCATGACCTGCTCGCTCACCGACCGGTAGAGAGCGAAGCGCGGCATCAGGTACGCGGCGTTCGGACACAGCCGCCGCGCCTGCGCCACCGGCATCGCGGAGTGCACCCCGAAGCGCCTGGCCTCGTACGAGGCGGTAGCTACGACTCCGCGGGTACCGGTCCCGCCGACCACCACCGGCTTCCCGCGCAGGCTCGGCTTAGCCGCCTGCTCTGCGGCGGCGTAGAAGGCATCCATGTCGAGATGCAGGATGGTCGGCGCGGCTCTCACACCACCGATGCTGCCGTACGGCACTGACAATCGGCGGCCGGCGGCGCGGCGGGAGGCCGCCCCGCCCGGTCAGCCGGCCTTGTTGCGGCGCCGCGCCAGCTCGTCGGTGGGGTTGTGCCCCACCAGCGTCTCGCCCGTGTCGACGCGCTCGCCGTGCAGCTGGGAGAGCGCGCTCTCCACGTCACGCCAGACCACGCCCACGGCGATCCCGAAGACGCCCTGGCCGCCCTGGAGCAGCTCGACGACCTCGTCCGGCGAGGAGCACTCGTACACGGTGGCGCCGTCACTCATCAGCGTCATGCGCTCCAGGTCCTGGAAACCACGGGCGCGCAGGTGCTGGACGGCGGCGCGGATGTTCTGCAACGCGACACCCGTGTCCAGGAAGCGTTTGACGATCTTGAGGACGACGACGTCGCGAAAGCTGTAGAGGCGCTGCGTGCCGGACCCGTAGGCGGGCCTGACGCTCGGCTCCACCAGTCCCGTACGCGCCCAGTAGTCGAGCTGCCGGTACGTGATCCCGGCCGCCGCACACGCGGTCGGCCCCCGGTACCCGACGCTCTCCGCGCTGTCGGCCGCCGTCGTCCGGCCCACGGCCGAAGACACGCCCTGCCGCCCCGCCAGAGGGTCGACCGCACTGCCGTGAAGCGGATACGGCCCGCCCGCCACCGTACCGTCGCCGCTGCTTCTCACGCCGACCTCCGTCCTTGACCTGCCCAGTCGACGGTAGGCAGTCACCCGGGGTGCGTCAACGATCGCCACACTCGGCACGCCGAGTGATAATCACCCTGAGAGTGGTTTCCCGTGCCTCGCTTCGGGGAAAGGCTACTCGAATGCGCGGAGGGTCCCGGGTGAGCGGCTCACTGACTGTTGGTCCCGAAATCCTCGGGAGAGATCTGGTCGAGGAACTCGCGGAACTTCTCCACCTCGTCCTCCTGCTCGTCGGGAATCGCGATGCCCGCGTCGTCCAGCACCCCGTCGCTGCCGTAGATCGGCGTTCCGGTGCGCAGCGCCAGCGCTATGGCGTCGGACGGCCTGGCACTCACTTCGACTCCGCTGGCGAAGACCAGCTCGGCGTAGAAGACCCCTTCCCGCAGGTCGGTGATGCGGACTTCGGTGAGCTCCTGGCCGACCGCTTCCAGTACGTCCTTGAAGAGGTCGTGGGTCAGCGGCCTGGCAGGGGCCATCCCCTGCTGGGCGAAGGCGATCGCGGTCGCCTCACCCGGCCCGATCCAGATGGGGAGGTACCGATCGCCTCCCACTTCACGCAGGAGCACGATCGGCTGGTTCGAGGGCATTTCTACCCGGACACCTACGACGTCGAGCTCGTTCACACAGCAACCCTAGGACGTGCCTGGCAGGTTTGGGTAGTCGGGATCCCCCGAGCTCAGTTCAGCCGCACGCCGAGTGCTGCCTGAATGAGGGCCGAATGGAGTCGGACGGACAGCTCCGCGAGCTCTTTGGCCGTGGCCTCCGCATGGGCTCTGGTCTGCGGGTTCCGGTGCCGGCGCAGGGGCGCGACCACCTGTTCGACGAGGTCGGCCTCACGGTCGGCGGCCGCTTTCACGGCGCGCAGGTGCCGCGGTTCCAGACCGAACCGTCCGAATTCGGCGACGAGCTTGGCCACCGTGACGACCTCGGCGTCGTAGCCGCCGCCCGGCAGGGGCGAGATCAGCCCGTACGACTCCCAGAGCTCGAGCTCCTCCTCGCCCACCTCGGCGGCCGCCAGGAGCTCATCCCGGCCGATCCTGGCCGCGGTCGGCCGGTCCGCGCCGCTGTCCGGCGCGCCGTCCTGCGGTTCGCCCGAAGCGCCGGCCACGGGCAGCCGTACCTGCTCACCGCGTTCCAGCGCGTCGAGGTGTTCGCGGATGACCTTGAGCGGCAGGTAGTGGTCGCGCTGCATGCGCAGCACCTGGGCCAGCCGCTCGACGTGGTCGGGGCTGAACTTGCGGTACCCGGAAGCGGTCCGCTGCGGTTCGACGAGGCCCTCGGTCTCCAGAAACCGGATCTTGGAGATGGTGACCTCGGGGAACTCGTCACGCAGCAGGTTCAGCACGGTGCCGATGCTCACCAGCCGGTCGCCCGCGGTGGCGGTGCCGTTTCCGGCACCGCCCGTCGGTGTTCGCTGCATGGACCTTCCCGTACGGGTCAGATGGCCCGCTGGCTCGCGTAGAAGACCAGCCGGTACTTACCGATCTGCACCTCGTCGCCGTTCGCCAGCGGGACCGAGTCGATCCGCTCACGGTTGACGTAGGTGCCGTTGAGACTGCCGACGTCCGAGACGGTGAAACCGCCGTCGGCGCCCCTGCGGAACTCCACATGGCGACGCGAGACGGTCACGTCGTCGAGGAAGATGTCGCTCTGCGGGTGCCTGCCGGCCGTGGTCAGCTCGCCGTCCAGGAGGAAGCGGCTGCCCGAGTTCGGGCCGCGTCGTACCACCAGCAGCGCCGCACCCAGCGGAAGGGCGTCGACGGCCGCCTGGGCCTCCGGGGAGAGCGAGGGAGCGGCGGTCTGTCCCGTCGCCTCCGCCTCGTACGCCTCCAGACCGGAGATGGAGATCGTCGAGGTCGTCTCCGAGGGACGCTCCGCGGCCGCCCCGGCCCGCAGCGGCGCTCCGCAGTTGGAGCAGAAACGGCTGGCCTCGGCATTGCGGTGCCCACACCTCGTACAAACCGGCAAGGCCGACATGGACGGATCCTCCTGCCGCGGCTGCCCCTGCGGGGCATGGGCTGATTCCCCGAAACCTATGCGGCCGGGACCAGCGGGGTCAACAGACGACGCGCCCGGTCCGCCCGAAATGTCACCGCCCGGACCAGTGACCTCGTCCCGGAAGAGCGGACGCTCGCCACCCTGCTCCTCCGCTTCTCCACCACGCGGCGCACGGTGACGGGCTGTGCCGTTCGTACCGTCTTCGCGTGCACTCTTGCCGAACAACTTCGCAAACAACTTCACGGGCGATTCCCCTTGACTGAAACAGACCCGCCCGTGGGGCAGGACGAACCCTGAATGAACACACCTGCCGAACCGGACATCTTCACAACGTCCGTATCCACCAAACAGTTTCCACCACGCGCCACGCCTTCGGTGCGCCGACCCCCCGCAACCTCATGCCCTTGTCCC
>NZ_VBVX01000043.1 GCF_005981925.1 Streptomyces albidochromogenes | reverse complement strand
ACCCCACCCTCAAGCCGGAAAGGCGAACACCCATGGCCGACCCGCTGCTGTTCAACCCGCGCACCTACGACCCGGCGCACTTCGACCCGGAGACCCGCAGGCTGCTGCGCGCCACCGTCGACTGGTTCGAGGACCGCGGCAAGCGCAGGCTGATCGAGGACTACCGCTCCCGCGCATGGCTCGCGGACTTCCTCGCCTTCTCCGCCAAGGAAGGGCTCTTCGCCACCTTCCTCACCCCCGGCGCGGCCGCGGACGGCCACCCGGACAAGCGCTGGGACACCGCCCGCATCGCCGCCCTCAACGAGATCTTCGGCTTCTACGGGCTGGACTACTGGTACGCCTGGCAGGTCACCGTCCTCGGTCTCGGCCCGGTCTGGCAGAGCGACAACGCCGCCGCCCGCACCCGCGCGGCCGAACTCCTCGGCGAGGGCGAGGTGTTCGCCTTCGGGCTGTCCGAGAAGTCGCACGGCGCCGACATCTACTCCACCGACATGCTCCTGGAGCCCGACGGCGAGGGCGGCTTCCGGGCCACCGGCTCCAAGTACTACATCGGCAACGGCAACGCCGCCGGGCTCGTCTCCGTCTTCGGCCGCCGCACCGACGTCGAGGGCCCGGACGGGTACGTCTTCTTCGCCGCCGACAGCCGCCACCAGGCCTACCACCTGGTGAAGAACGTCGTCGACTCCTCGAAGTACGTCAGCGAGTTCCGCCTCGATGCCTACCCGGTCGCCCCCGCCGACGTCCTGCACACCGGCCGCGCCGCCTTCGACGCGGCCCTCAACACCGTCAACGTCGGCAAGTTCAACCTGTGCACCGCCTCCATCGGCATCTGCGAGCACGCGATGTACGAGGCCGTCACCCACGCGAGCAACCGCGTTCTGTACGGCCGCCCCGTCACCGCCTTCCCGCACGTGCGCCGTGAGCTGGCGGACGCGTACGTCCGGCTCGTCGGCATGAAGCTGTTCAGCGACCGCGCCGTCGACTACTTCCGCTCCGCCGGGCCCGACGACCGCCGCTACCTCCTCTTCAACCCGATGACGAAGATGAAGGTGACCACGGAGGGCGAGAAGGTCATCGACCTGATGTGGGACGTCATCGCCGCCAAGGGCTTCGAGAAGGACACCTACTTCGCCCAGGCGGCCGTCGAGATCCGAGGGCTGCCCAAGCTGGAGGGCACGGTCCACGTCAACCTCGCGCTGATCCTCAAGTTCATGCGCAACCACCTGCTGGACCCGGCCGAGTACGCGCCCGTGCCGACGCGCCTCGACGCGGCGGACGACGACTTCCTGTTCCGCCAGGGCCCGGCGCGCGGCCTGGGCAGCGTGCGGTTCCACGACTGGCGTCCCGCCTACGACGCCTACGCGTCCCTGCCGAACGTCGCGCGCTTCCGCGAACAGGCCGACGCGCTGTGCGACTTCGTGGCCACCGTCGCTCCCGACGAGGAGCAGAGCCGCGACCTCGACTTCCTCCTCTCCGTGGGCCAGCTGTTCGCCCTGGTGGTGCACGGGCAGCTGATTCTGGAGCAGGCCCGTCTGACGGATCTGGACGAGTCCGTCCTCGACGAGCTGTTCTCCGTCCTCGTACGCGACTTCTCCGGACACGCCGTCGAGCTGTACGGCAAGGACTCCGCCACCGAGCGGCAGCAGCGCTGGGCGCTCGACGCGGTCCGGCGTCCGGTCGTCGACGAGGCCCGCGCGGCCCGGGTCTGGGAGCGCGTGGAGGCGCTGTCCGGGGCGTACGAGATGGCGCCGTAGCGGCGGGCCGGGCTCCGACCGGTCACCGGCCGGAGCCCCTCCCGCCCGACGGGGGCGACGGCCGGCGCAGCACGGCGTCGACCGTCTCGGCGATCGCCCCGCTGTAACGCTCGATGCCCGGTGAGCGCACCGGGCAGGGGCGCGGCGTCTTCGTCGTCGGCGCGAGGCAGAAGTGCAGGTGGTCGTCGTCCCGGTGCAGTGGGGCGAGCCCGTCGCGGCAGTCGCCGGGGCGGGCCCGCTCGGCTTCGGTGCAGGGCAGCCGCTGCGCCCAGGTGTAGCGGCCGCCCGCCGGGCTCACCTCCCGGCCGGCGTCCGCGACGGCGTCTCGCCCGGCATCCGCCTGCGCCCGGTAGAGGGAGTTGATCCGGCGGGACCGGTCCGGCGAGAAGGCGTCGGGAGCCTGCAGCACCCAGACGATCCTCGGCCGGGGGATCCCGGCGCCGCGCGCCGCCGCCGCGATCTGCGCCGTGAGCCGCTTCGCGTCGGCGGCGTACCGCGTGTAGTAGCGCGAGCCGCCGCCCTGAGGGATCCCGTCCATGCAGGGCGTGTACGCCCAGGAGTTGCCCCAGAACTGGAGGACGACGACCCGCGGCCGCTCCGACCTGACCAGGGCGGCGGCCTTGTGCCCCGGCGGTACGAGGGAGTCGCGCGCCGTCCCCTCCAGGTAGTCGCACAGCGTGGTACCGGAGTACGGCCTGCTGCGCAGGGTCGCCCGGCCGTCGGCGAAGACCCGGCCGGCCAGTACCCGCTGGCTCTCCATGGCCAGTGAGTCCCCCAGATACAGCACGCCCGCCCGCTCGCGGGGCGGCTGTTCCTTCGCCGAGGTGCCCGGGGCCGAGGCGGGCGGCGGCGCCCCCGGCCTGGCGCCGCCCGGCGCACCGGGGGCGCTCGGCGGGGGAGCGGCGGCGGTGGTGGCGTCCGAGGGGTCCGAGCATCCGGTCGCCCAGGCCAGCACCAGCACGGCCAACACCGCTAATCGTCGGCACCTCACGCGATTCCCCTCCCGCCGAGTGACCCCGGTGGCCCCGGTGACGAGGCACCACACTGGACCCGCGAGCGGCAGAGGTCCAGACGGCGTACGTAGCCGGTGCGCAGCATGGCCTCGAAGCGGTCGACGCGGTCCTGCGGCCAGGCGGTGTAGGTGTGGCGGATGCTCTCGGCGGCCCTGGGCCACGGCGAGCCGGCCCAGCCGGTCTGGAGGGGGCGATGGTCTCGCTCCTGCTGCCGGTGGGCTCTCCGCTCGGCCGGTCGTGGCGGGGCTGCACCTGGGCGCAGCGGGCGCGAAACCGGAACGGGTGATTCGCCGCTTATTCTGCGCGCATGACGAGCGAGCCGACGCAACAGCCCCAGCAACTGCAGCCGATGCCCACCGACTGGCAGCGTGCCCTTGCCGTGGTGGCCCACCCGGACGATCTCGAGTACGGATGTGCCGGGGCCGTCGCCGGGTGGACCGACGGCGGCCGCGAAGTGGCGTACCTGCTCGCCACGCGCGGCGAGGCCGGGATCGACGGCCTGGAGCCCGACACGTGCGGCCCGCTGCGCGAGCGGGAGCAGCGGGCCAGTGCGGCGGTCGTGGGGGTTACCACGGTCGAGTTCCTCGACCACCGGGACGGTGTGATCGAGTACGGGACTGCACTGCGCCGGGACATCGCCGCCGCCATCCGCAAGCACCGGCCCGAACTGGTCATCACCCTCAACCACCGCGACACCTGGGGCGGCGTGGCCTGGAACAC
The DNA here is from genome assembly GCF_005981925.1 of Streptomyces albidochromogenes. Classification (GTDB taxonomy): domain Bacteria; phylum Actinomycetota; class Actinomycetes; order Streptomycetales; family Streptomycetaceae; genus Streptomyces; species Streptomyces albidochromogenes. The sequence goes on along the minus strand of NZ_VBVX01000043.1, from coordinate 28,195 downwards.
GCCCGACCACCGAGCGGTCGGCCGGGCCACCCTGGACGCGGCGGGCGACGCCGGGAACCGGTGGATCTTCCCCGAGCTGGCGGAGCGGGGGCTCGCGCCCTGGGACGGCGTGCGCTGGGTCGCCGTGGCGGGGTCCTCGACGCCCACGCACGCGGTGGACGCGACGCCGGGCATGGAGCGGTCCGTGCGGTCGCTGCTCGAACACCGTGCCTACATCGAGGGCCTGACGGACGAGGACCCCGAGACGTACTGCCGCACCTTCCTCGGACAGAACGCGCAGCGGTCGGCGGAGCGGTTCGGCGGGAAGCCGGCTGTCACCTTCGAGGTCTTCAGCCGCTGAGGCGGCGGCCCGGTGGCCGGGGACGCGGCCACCGGGCACGGGACCGGTCCGGCCGTGCCGGGGAGCCCGCTCAGGTCTCGCAGAGCATCCCGGTGCGGAGCTTGCCGAGGGTGCGCGACAGCAGGCGCGAGACGTGCATCTGCGAGATGCCCAGCTCGGCGCCGATCTCCGACTGCGTCATCTCCTGGCCGAAGCGCATCTCGATGATGTGCCGCTCGCGGTCGTCGAGCTCGCCGAGCAGCGGCGCCAGCGTGTGCAGGTCCTCGACCGTCTCCATCGCGGGGTCGGACTCGCCCAGCACGTCGGCGAAGGTGCGCGAGGCGGCGGCGCGGCCGTCCTCGCCGGGGTCGCTCGGCATGTCGAGGGAGCCGGCGGTGTAGCCGTTGGAGGCTACGAGACCTTCCACGATCTCGTCCTCGCTGAGCTTCAGGTGGTCGGAGAGTTCCCTGACCGTCGGTTCCCGGTCCAGCGCGGTGCCGAGTTCCTCCTTGGCCTTGGCCAGCTCGACCCGCAGCTCCTGGAGCCGGCGGGGAACATGGACGGCCCAGGTGGTGTCGCGGAAGAACCGCTTGATCTCGCCGACGATGTAGGGAACCGCGAACGTCGCGAACTCCACCTCACGGGACAGATCGAACCGGTCGATGGCCTTGATCAGCCCGATGGTGCCGACCTGGACGATGTCCTCCATGTCACCGCTGCCGCGGTTGCGAAAGCGCCCCGCCGCGAACCGCACCAGGGAGAGGTTCATCTCGATGAGGGTGTTACGGGCGTACTGGTGCTCCGCGGTGCCCTCCTCCAGAACCTGGAGCTGGTCGAAGAACACCTTCGACAGACTGCGGGCGTCCCTCGGGGCCACCTTTCCCGCGTCCTCGATCCACGGCAGCTCGCTCGCGCCGGGGGCAGCCCCGGTTCGAGAGCCCGTCGCGACCCGCGTCCGCGGAACCTCCGAATCACGCACCGGCGTTGTCGTCATGTTCCCGCCTCTCTCCTGATCGCTCCGTTCCCTCCGACTGCCCAGACATCCGCGTTGTATGTCTCCCGGCGGCCGAATGGCGGACGGGAGTGCTCCCACGGGTACGGCTATCCGGCCGAAAGTTGACTGGAGGTGTCCGTGGTGCGGAAACGTCTTGATCAGACGTGCGCGCCATTGACAGCCTGTCAGGCCCCTGGAGGATTCTGTGGCGTTGTGATGCGCGACTGCCCACAGCTCTCGCCGGGACCCCTGGAGGACGTGTGACGCTCCGCCCGCGCCCGCTCGCCATGCTCGCCTGCGCTTCCGCTCTCGCCCTCGTACTCGGTGCTCCGGCCGTCGGCTCGGCCGCCGACGCGCCGGGAGGCAGCGGCCTGAGACCAGCGCCCGTCATCACCCCGACCCCGCAGGACATCCGCACGCGCGACGACCGTGTCACCGTTTCCCCGACGGTCACGCTCGTCGCCGGCGCCAAGGCCGACGCCGCCGCCCTCAAGGTGACCCAGCAGGCCCTTCTCGACGCCGGCGCGCACCAGGTCGTACGCGGCGAGAAGCCCGTCTCCGGCCGGCTGACCGTCTACGTCGGCGGCCCGGGGGAGACCCCGCAGACCGCCGGCGCGCTCAGCGCGCTCGGTATCGAAGGCCCCGGACAACTTCCTCCCGAGGGGTACGTTCTGGGCGTCGGCGAGCGCAGCGTCGCCCTGTCCGGCAAGGACACGGCCGGTACGTACTACGCCGCCCAGTCGCTGCGCCAACTGCTGCCCGAGCGCAAGGGGCCCGGCGGGAAGGTGGCGGGGGCCGAGATCCGCGACTGGCCCACCACCTCGATCCGCGGTGTCATCGAGGGGTTCTACGGCATCCCGTGGACCCACGCCGCCCGCCTCGACCAGCTCGACTTCTACGGCGAGCACAAGATGAACATCTACGTGTACTCGCCCAAGGACGACCCGTACCTGCGCGAGCGGTGGCGCGAGCCGTACCCGTCGGCCCAGCTCGCGAAGATGCGGGAGCTGGTCGAGCGGGCCCGCGCCCGGCACGTGGAGTTCACCTACGCGCTGTCGCCGGGGCTTAGCGTCTGCTACAGCTCCGAGGCCGACATCAAGGCGCTGACCGACAAGTTCGAGACGGTCTGGGACCTCGGCATCCGCACCTATGCCGTTCCGCTCGACGACATCAGCTACACCAAGTGGAACTGCCAGGCCGACCGGGACAAGTGGGGAACGGGCGCGGCCGCCGCCGGCGCCGCCCAGGCGTACCTCCTCAACCGGGTCAACCGGGACTTCATCGCCACCCATCCGGGCGCCGCGCCTTTGCAGATGGTGCCGACGGAGTACTACAACGTCACGCCGTCCCCGTACAAGAAGGCCCTCGCCGAACAACTGGACGAGGACGTGGTGGTCGAGTGGACCGGTGTCGGTGTCATCGCGCCGGTGATAACGGTGGCGCAGGCCAAGGCCGCGCGGAACGTCTTCGCGCACCCGATCCTGCTCTGGGACAACTACCCGGTGAACGACTACGTCACCAACCGGCTGCTGCTCGGTCCGTACAACGGCCGGCAGAAGGGGATGCCCGCCGAGCTCGGCTCCGGCATCACCGCCAACCCGATGAACCAGGCGTACGCCTCGAAGATCCCGCTGATGACGGTCGCCGACTACATGTGGAACGACGCGGTCTACGATCCGCGCACCTCGTGGCGGACGGCGATCTCCCTGTACGCGGACGGCGACGCGAGGACCGAGAAGGCCCTGCGGACCTTCTCCGACGTCAACTACAGCTCCCGCATCAACGCGCAGCAGGCGCCGGACCTCGCCGCGGAGATCGCCCGGTTCTGGGACGCCGGGGAGTCCGCGGACGCGGACGCGCTGGACAGCGCGCTGAAGGGGCTCCAGCAGGCGCCGGACGTCCTGCGCGAGCGGCTCGCCGAGCAGGAGTTCGTCACCGACAGCGCCCCGTGGCTCGACGCCGCCGAGGCGTGGGGCGTGGCGACGCGCGCCGCGCTGCGGCTGGTCGGGCTGGCCCGCGACGGAGAGGGCGCGGCGGCGTGGGACCAGCGGCAGCGGCTGCCCGCTCTCGTCGCCGCCGCGAAGTCCTTCACGTACACGGACCTTGAGGGACGCAAGATCCCGGTCGTCGTGGGCGAGGGAGTCCTGGACACGTTCACCGAGGACGCGGCCGCCGAGCACGACCGGCTGCTCGGAGTCACCGGAGCCGTCAAGGGCCTCACCAATCTGCCCACGTACCAGGGCAATACCGTCGCGCGGATGCTCGACGGCGACGACAGCACGTTCTTCTGGAGCAACCGCGCCACCGCCACCGGCGACCATGTGACGGTCGACCTGCGCAAGGAGCGCGAGATCGGCGCCATCACGCTCGCCATGGGCAAGCCCGGAAGCGTGAACGACTACATGCGCCAGGGCGTGCTGGAGTACTCGACGGACGGCTCTTCCTGGGAACAGCTCGCGACGTTCTCCTCGAAGGCCGTCGTGACGGCGACGGCCCCGGCGGGCACCGAGGCGCGGTACGTACGGGCACGGGCCACGGCGGGCCAGACGAACTGGCTCGTCGTGCGGGAGTTCGCCGTCGAGACGAAGGACGCGTCCGTGACCGGCGGACCACCGCCGGCGGCGGGCAGCGGCCTGCGCGCTGCGGCCGACGGGGACGTGACGAGCGTCTACCGCGCCGCACGCGCGCCCGAACCGGACGAGGCGCTCCAGGTCGACCTCGGCGGGGCGCGCGAGGTGCTGTCCGTGACCGTCCTGCGCCCGAAGGGCAGCACGGCGCACGCCGACGTGCAGGTCCGCGCGGCGGACGGCGACTGGCGTACGGTCGGCGAGCTCGCCGGGGCCTACCGGCAGTTCACGGTGGGCGGTGACGCGGTGTCGGCCGTACGCCTGCTCTGGAGCGAGGGCGGGTCCGCGCCGCAGATCGCGGAGGTCGTCGTGCGGTAGCGGCTCTGCGGTACGGCGCGCGGCGCGGCCCCCGGGCGACCGGCCCGGGGCCGCGCCGCGCCCGGCTGTGACCGCCGTCACCCGGCACGGTTTTGCGCCCCCTTTACTATGGGTGGGCAGCGGTCGTGCATGCCGCGACCCGTACGAACCACCACACCTGAACGAAGAAGGAGCTGCGGTCCCGCAATGGGTGAGCCTCCCAGTACGAGCCGTGCCACGTCTGTCCCGTCGAACAGTGGGACGGAGGTGGCACGGTGACCGAAGTTCTCCTCCTGCTCCTCGCACTCGCACTCACGCTCGCGTGCGCGGTGTTCGTCGCGGCCGAGTTCTCGCTGACCACGATCGAGCGCGGTGAACTGGAGCGGGCCGCGCAGGCCGGCGAGCGGGGCGCGGCGAGCGCCCTGAAGGCGGCCAAGCGCCTCACCTTCCAGCTCTCCGGCGCCCAGCTCGGCATCACGGTGACCTCACTGGTCATCGGCATGCTGGCCGAACCCTCCCTGGCCGTGCTGCTGCGCGGTCCCCTTCAGGCGGCGGGGCTGCCCGCCGGAGCCGTGCCGACCGTCGCGACGCTGCTCGGGGTGGCCCTGTCCACCGTGGTGCTGATGGTCGTCGGCGAGCTCGTGCCGAAGAACTGGGCGATCTCCAGCCCGCTGGCCGTCGCCAAGGTCGTGGCCGGTCCCCAGCGGGGGTTCACGGCGGCCTTCGGGCCCCTGATCCACCACCTCAACAACACCGCCAACCGCGTGGTGCGCCGCTTCGGCCTGGAACCCGCCGAGGAACTGGCGTCCGCCCGTACCCCGCAGGAACTCGTCGCCCTGGCGCGGCACTCCGCGCGCGAGGGCGCGATCGAGCAGGACTCGGCCGAACTGTTCGTCCGCACCCTGCACCTGGGCGAGCTGACCGCCGAGAACGTCATGACGCCGCGCGTGGACGTCCAGGCCCTAGAGGCCCGCGCCACCGCCGCCGACGCCGCCAATCTCACGCTGGCCACGGGGCTGTCCCGGTTCCCCGTCTACCGCGGGACCCTGGACGAGGTGATCGGCACCGTGCACATCCGCGACGTGCTGGCCCTGGACGAGGCGAAGCGGGCCCGGACCCCGGTGACCGAGCTGGCCACCGATGCCCTGCTGGTCCCGGACTCGCTCCCGGTGGACCGGATGCTCCAGCAGTTGCGCCACAGCCGGACCATGGCCGTGGTGATCGACGAGTACGGCGGCACGGCAGGCGTCGCCACGGTCGAGGACGTCGTCGAGGAGGTCGTCGGCGAGGTGCGCGACGAGCACGACCCGCACGAGCGCCCCGGCCTGGAGGCGTGCGCCCCGTCGGCCGACGGCCGCGCGGTGTGGGAGGCGGACGGCAGCGTACGCCTCGACCAGCTCCGGGAGATCGGCTTCACCGCTCCGGAGGGGCCGTACGAGACCCTCGCCGGGCTCGTCGCCACGCGCCTGGAACGCATTCCGGAGCCGGCCGACCGGCTCGACGTGGACGACTGGGAGATCACCGTCCTGGACGTGGAGCACCACCGGGCCGACCGGGTCCGGATCACCGGGCCCGCGCCCGGCCCGGCGCACGCGCCGGCAGCCGTTCCCGCACCCGCACCGGCCGTGAAGATCGCGGAGGAAGTACGATGACCGCCTTCCAGCTCGCCGTGGGCGCGCTCACCCTCCTCACCAACGCGTTCTTCGTCGGCGCCGAGTTCGCCCTCATCTCCGTACGGCGCAGTCAGATCGAGCCGGAGGCCGTCCGGGGCAGCCGCCGCGCCCGGAGCGCCCTGTGGGGCCTGGAGCACCTCTCCGCCGTGATGGCCACCGCCCAGCTCGGCATCACGATCTCCTCGCTCGTCCTGGGCGCGGTCGCCGAACCGGCCATCGCCCACCTGCTGGAACCGCCGTTCCACGCGGTCGGCGTACCTGAGGGGCTGATCCACCCGATCGCGTTCGTGATCGCGCTGACGCTGGCGACGTACCTGCACATGCTCGTCGGCGAGATGATCCCGAAGAACATCGCGCTCGCCGCCCCGGCGCCCACCGCGCTGGCACTGGCGCCGGCGCTGGTGGCCCTGACCCGCGCGCTGCGGCCGGTCGTCTTCGGCATCAACGCGTTCGCCAACATCCTGCTGCGGATGCTCGGCGTCGAACCGAAGAACGAAGTGGCGTCCGTCTACACCGACGACGAATTGGCCCGCCTCGTCAAGGACTCCAGCGAGGCCGGCCTGCTGGCGCCGGCCGACGGCGAGCGGCTGCGCGACGCCCTGGAGCTGGGCAACCGCCCGGTGGGCGAGGTCATGGTGCCGCTCGGCCGGATCGTCACCGTCGACCACACCACCACCCCGCAGGAGCTGGAGCGGGCGGCCGCCACCTGGGGGTTCTCCCGGCTGCCGGTGACCGGCCCGGGCGACGAGGTGCTGGGCTACCTGCACATCAAGGACGCCCTCGGCGTCGTCGAGCGCACCCGGCCGTTCCCGCGGGCCGCGCTGCACCCGGTGATCCGCGTGGAGATCGACACCCCGCTCGACGACACCATGACCGCCATGCGCGCGGCGGGCACGCACCTGGCCGCCGTCACGGGCGGCAAGGGCACGGTCATCGGCTTCGTCACCATGGAGGACGTACTGGAGGAACTCGTCGGTCCGGCGGCGGCGGGCGACGCCCTTGCGGTCTGAACCGGCGGGATTGACAAACGCTGTTGCCGATCCTGCAATGTCCCCATGGACGAAGAGCCGGATCTCGACGGTGTACTGAACGGTGTGGGCCCCCGCCTGCGCACACTGCGCAAGGAGCGCGGGGCCACCCTCGCCGCCCTCTGTGAGGCGACGGGGATCTCGGTGAGCACCCTTTCCCGGCTGGAGTCCGGCGGGCGCAGGCCGACCCTGGAACTGCTGCTGCCGATCGCCCGCGCCCACCAGGTGCCGCTCGACGAACTGGTGGGCGCGCCGCCGGTCGGCGATCCGCGGGTGCGGACGAAGCCGATCGAGCGGGGCGGGCAGACGTACCTTCCGCTGACCCGCCAGCCCGGCGGCCTCCAGGCGTTCAAGGTGATCTCACGGAGGTACGGCGAGGAGCCCGAGCCCCGCACGCACGAGGGCTATGAGTGGCTCTACGTCCTGTCGGGCAGGCTGCGGGTGGTGCTGGGCCCGCACGACCTGGAGATCGGGCCCGGCGAGGCGGTGGAGTTCGACACCCGGGTGCCGCACTGGTTCGGGCCGGTGGGGGAGGCGCCCGCGGAGTTCCTGAGCCTCTTCGGACCGCAGGGGGAGCGGATGCACGTGCGGGCCAGGCCGAAGTCCGGCTGATGTGGCCGAGGCTGTTCCCATCGAGGCAAGCGACCGCTTAGTATGCGGCGAGCGCGGTACTGCCTACGGTGTTGTGGAGGGTCTCGGATGCAGGCATGGCGAGTGCACGAGAACGGCGAGCCCGGCGAGGTGATGCGGCTCGACGAGGTCGACAGGCCCACGCCGAGCGAGGGGCAGCTCCTGCTGAGGGTGCGCGCCGCGAACATCAACTTCCCCGACGCCCTGCTGTGCCGAGGCCAGTACCAGATCCGCCCTCCGCTGCCCTTCACCCCGGGCGTGGAGATCTGCGGCGAGACCCAGGACGGCCGCCGGGTGATCGCCACCCCGGCGCTGCCGCACGGAGGGTTCGCCGAGTACGTCGTCGTGGACGCGGCCACGGTGCTGCCCGCGCCCGAGTCGCTCGACGACGCCGAGGCGGCGGCCCTGCACATCGGGTACCAGACGGGCTGGTTCGGGCTGCACCGCCGGGCGCGCGTCCAGGCGGGGGAGACCCTGCTGGTGCACGCGGCGGCGGGCGGCGTCGGCAGCGCCGCCGTACAGCTCGGCAAGGCGGCGGGCGCCACCGTCATCGGCGTCGTCGGCGGCCCCGACAAGGCCCGCGTCGCAAGGGAGCTGGGCTGCGACCTGGTGATCGACCGGCGCACCGACGACATCGTCGCCCAGGTCAAGGAAGCCACCGGCGGGCGGGGCGCGGACGTCGTCTACGACCCGGTGGGCGGCGACGCGTACGCCAAGTCGGTCAAGTGCGTCGCCTTCGAGGGCCGCATCGTCGTGGTCGGCTTCGCGAGCGGCGAGATCCCCTCCCCGGGACTCAACCACGCCCTGGTGAAGAACTACGCGATCCTCGGTCTCCATTGGGGCCTCTACAACACCAAGGACCCGGGCGCCATCCTCGCCTGCCACGAGGAGCTGACCAGGCTGGCCGCCGAAGGCGCCGTCAAGCCGCTGGTCAGCGAGCGCGTGGCCATGAAGGACGCGGCGGACGCCGTCCAGCGCGTCGCCGACGGCACGACCACCGGACGCGTGGTCGTCGTACCCGAGGGGACGGACCGATGACGGACGCGACCGAAGTGCGCGCTCTGACCCAGGAGCTGCTCGCGGCCCACCCGCCGGCCACCACGGACCGCACGGACTTCCTCAAGGCGCGCTTCGACGCCGGGCTCGCCTGGGTGCACTACCCCGTGGGCCTCGGCGGCCTCGGGGCGCCCCGCTCCCTGCAGGCCGTCGTCGACGCCGAGCTGGCGGCGGCCGGCGCGCCCGACAACGACCCGCGGCGCATCGGCATCGGCCTCGGCATGGCCGCGCCGACCATCCTGCGCTTCGGCACGGACGAGCAGAAGCAGAGCCTGCTGCGGCCCCTGTGGGTCGGCGAGGAGGTGTGGTGCCAGCTGTTCAGCGAGCCCGGCGCGGGCTCCGACCTCGCGGCGCTCGGCACGCGCGCGGTGCGCGACGGTGACGAGTGGGTCGTCGACGGACAGAAGGTGTGGACCTCCAGCGCCCACGTGGCACGCTGGGCGATCCTCATCGCCCGCACGGACCCCGCCCTGCCCAAGCACCGGGGCATCACCTACTTCGTGTGCGACATGACCGACCCCGGGGTCGAGGTCAGGCCACTGCGCCAGATCACCGGCGAGGCCGAGTTCAACGAGGTCTTCCTCACCGGTGTGCGCATCCCCGACAGCCGGCGCCTCGGCCCGGTCGGCGAGGGCTGGAAGGTCGCCCAGACCACCCTCATGAACGAACGCGTGTCGATCGGCGGCTCCCGCATCCCGCGCGAGGGCGGCATGATCGGCCCGGTCGCCGCCACCTGGCGCGAACGCCCGGAACTGCGCACCCACGACCTGCACCAGCGCCTCCTCGACCTGTGGGTCGAGGCCGAGGTCGCCCGTCTCGCGGGCGAGCGGCTGCGCCAGCAGCTCGTCGCCGGCCAGCCCGGCCCCGAGGGCTCGGGCATGAAGCTGGCCTTCGCCCGACTCAACCAGGAGATCAGCGGCCTGGAGGTGGAACTGCGCGGTGCGGAAGGGCTGTTGTACGACGACTGGACCATGCGCCGTCCCGAGCTCGTCGACTTCACCGGCCGCGACGCCGGTTACCGCTACCTGCGCTCCAAGGGCAACAGCATCGAGGGCGGTACGAGCGAGGTGCTGCTCAACATCGTCGCCGAGCGCGTACTCGGCCTGCCGTCCGAGCCGCGCAGCGACAAGGACATCGCCTGGAAGGACCTGGCCCGATGACATCCCAGCCCGACCTGCTGTACTCCGAGGCCGAGGACGACCTGCGCGCTGCCGTGCGTTCCCTCCTCGCCGACCGCTGCGACGCGGCGGCCGTCCTGACCCGCGCGGAGTCCGACACCCCGTACGACCCGGCCCTGTGGGCGTCGCTCGCCACCGACATGGGCCTGGCGGGGCTCCTCGTGCCCGAGAAGCTCGGCGGCCAGGGCGCCACCCACCGCGAGGCGGCGGTGGTGCTGGAGGAGCTGGGACGCAGCGTCGCCCCCACCCCGTACCTCACCGGGGCGGTCGTCGCCGCCGAGACGCTGCTGGGCTGCCACGCCGAGACCGCCGAGACCGCCGAGAACCCCGCGAGCCCCGAGGCCGCGGCGGTCGCCGAGCTGCTCGGCGCGCTCGCGGGCGGCCGTACGGTCGTGGCGCTCGCCGTCCCGCTGTCCGCCGCCCCCGGGACCCACGTGCCCCGCGCGGTCCGGGCGGCCGACGGCTCGCTGGGCGGACGGATCACCGCCGTCGCCGACGCCGCCGCCGCGAAGGTGCTGCTCGTACCGGCCGAGGACGGGCTGTACGCGGTGGAGACCGGTGAGCCCGGTGTCACCGTCGAGTCGCTCACGCCGCTGGACCTGACCCGGCCGCTCGCCACCGTCGTCCTCGGCGGGGCGCGCGGCCGCCGGCTCGCCGGCTCGGCGGACGCTCCCGTACGGCGCGGGCTGCTCGCCGGGGCCGGGCTGCTGGCCTCGGAGCAACTGGGGCTCGCCGAATGGTGCCTGGAGGAGACCGTCCGGTACACCCGCGACCGCAAGCAGTTCAACCGCCCGGTCGGGTCCTTCCAGGCGCTCAAGCACCGCATGGCGCAGCTGTGGCTGGAAGTCGTCTCGGCGCGGGCGGCCGCCCGCAACGCCGCCGACGCCCTGGCCACCGGAAGCCCGGACGCGCCCCTCGCGGTGGCGGTCGCGCAGACGTACTGCTCCCGGGTCGCGGTGCGCGCCGCCGAGGAGTGCGTCCAGCTGCACGGCGGCATCGGCATGACCTGGGAGCACCCCGCGCACCTCTACCTCAAGCGCGCCAAGTCCGACTCGATCGCCCTCGGCGCGCCGGGCCGGCACACGGAGGCGGTGGCGGAGCTCGTCGGCCTGCCGGCGCCCCAATAGGCGCTGACCTGCCCCGGTAAGGGGCAGTGGATCTAGCACCCCTTTACATGCGGTTTAATTGCGACCGGTTCGCAATAACTGTTGATCTTGTTTAGGGGTGTGGAGAGCCATGCTGTCCCGATCGATACGTGGGGCGGCCGCCGCGACGCTGGCCGCAACCCTGGCCATCAGCGCGGCGGCCTGCTCGAAGCCGGGCGGGAACGCGGCCGGGCAGGGCGCCGGGGATTCCGCGGTCGTCGGCATCGCGTACGAGCCCGAGGCCCTCAGCCCGCTCCTCGGCTACGGCAAGGACGGCAACTCCAAGATCTTCGACGGGCTGCTCACCTTCGACGAGGACATGAAGCTCCAGCCGGCCCTCGCCGCCGAGCTGCCCGAAGTCGCCGACGACGGCCGCACGTACACCTACACGCTGCGTCAGGGCGTGAAGTTCAGCGACGGCAAGCCCTTCACGTCGAAGGACGTGGTCTTCACCTACCGGACCATCCTCGACAAGAAGACGAACAACGCCTCCAAGACGGAACTCGACGCGGTCGAGGACGTCAGGGCCGAGGGCGACCACAAGGTCGTCTTCACGCTCAAGTACCCGTACGCGCCGTTCGCCGAGCGCACGGTCCTTCCGATCGCCCCCGAGCACGTCGCCGGCAAGCAGGACGTCAACAGCGGCTCCTTCACCACGAAGCCGGTCGGCACCGGGCCGTACATCCTCACCGGCTGGTCCAAGGGCGAGAAGCTCAGCTTCAAGGCCAACCCCGGCTACTGGGGCGGCGCGCCCAAGGTGAAGAAGTTCACCATGGCGGTCATCAAGGACGACGACGTGCGCGCCACCCGGCTGCGCACCGGCGACCTCGACGGCGCGATCCTGCCGCCCAACCTCGCCAAGACCTTCACGGACGACGACGGCAGGACGACGTACGCCGCCCGGTCCTTCGACTACCGCACCGTGACCCTGCCGACGCACAACAAGGTCGCGGGCGACACGGACGTACGGCGGGCCCTCGACGTCGCCGTCGACCGCCGCGCCATGGTCGACAAGATCCTGGAAGGCGCGGGCAAGCCGGCCTACGGCCCGGTGCCCACCGACAGCCCCTGGTTCGCCAAGGGCACCGAGCGCACGCACGACCTCGCCCGGGCGAAGAAGATCCTCGACAAGGCCGGGTGGAAGCCCGGCGCCGACGGCATCCGCGTCAAGGACGGCGTACGCGCGCGGTTCCCCCTCTGGTACCTGTCCGGCGACAAGCTCCGCCAGGACCACGCCCTCGCCTACGCGTCCGACGCGAAGAAGGCAGGCATCGACATCAAGACCCAGGCCGGCACCTGGGAGGTCATCATGCCGCGCATGAAGCACGACGCGGTGCTCGCCGGCGGCGGCGCGCCCGGCGACCCCGACTTCGACCAGTACACGCTGCTCCAGTCGTCCCTCGCGGGCGACGCCTTCAACAACATGGCGTGGTACGACAACCCCGCCGTCGACAAGGCGCTCAAGAAGGGCCGCGAGAGCGGCGAGACGGCCGATCGCAGGGCCGCGTACGACACCGTCCAGCGCGAGCTCGTGAAGAACCCCGGCTACACCTTCCTCACCCACATCGACCACCTGTACGTCGTCGACGACAAGTGGTCCGGGCTCACCACGCAGACCGAGCCGCACGACCACGGCCTGGCCTCCGGACCGTGGTGGAACGTCGAGGACTGGACGCCGAAGAAGTGACACACCCCGGCCGGAAGCTCCCCTGGGGGCCGATGGCGAGGATGGCCGGGCGGCGGACCCTGTTCGCCGCCCCCGTCCTGCTGGTGGTGACCTTCGGCGTGTTCGCCGTCGCCGCCGCCTCGCCGTTCGACCCCGTCAAGGCATACGCGGGCACCGCGGGCCTCACCGCGTCGCAGGAGAACCTCGACCAGCTCCGGGTCAACCTCGGCGTCGACCAGCCGCTCGTCGAACGCTGGTGGAACTGGCTGACCTCCGCCGTCACCGGCGACCTCGGCGACTCCGGCGTCATGCGCCAGCCCGTCACCGAGGTCATCACCGAACGCCTCGGCTGGTCGGTGCTGCTCGCCGTCACCGCGTTCCTCGTCGCGATCCTGCTCGGCACGTCGCTGGGCGTACTGGCCGCGCGCCGGCAGGGCGGCTGGCTGGACCGGCTGGTCAGCTCGGCGGCGTACACCCTGGAAGCCGCGCCCGCCTTCTGGCTCGGCCTGCTCGCCATGTGGTTCTTCGCGCTGCGGCTGGGCGTCCTGCCCGCGGGCGGCCTGACCGACACCGACAGCGAGGTGGTGACGTTCGGGCAGGTCGCCACGCACCTGGTGCTGCCGGCGGCCGTTCTCGGCGTCTCGCAGCTTCCCTGGTTCTTCCTCTACGTGCGCCAGGGCGTCGCCGACGCGCTGGAGGAGGACCCCGTACGCGGCGCACGCGCGCGTGGGCTCGACGAACGCACCGTCCTCCTCGGACACGCCCTGCGTTCCGGAATGCTCCCGACGCTCACGCTCGTCGGCTCTCGCGTGCCCGAACTCATCACCGGGGCGCTGCTCGTCGAGACGGTCTTCAGCTGGCCGGGCATCGCGGCGGCGACCGTGCAGGCGGCGACGTCGGTGGACTTCCCGCTCCTCGCGGCCCTCACGGTGCTCGCCACGGCGGCGGTCCTCGCCGGAAACCTCCTCTCCGACCTGCTGTACGGACTGGCCGACCCGAGAGTGGGCTTCGATGGCTGAACTCGCTCCGCAGACCGCCGTGTGGCGCTCGCACGGGCGCACCCGCCGCTCGACGCGCACGGTCCGCGTCCGCACCTCGGCCGTCGTCGTCGCCGCGGTGCTGCTCGCCGTTCTCGTCGTACCGCCGCTGGCCGACCTCGACCAGCAGGCCGTCGACCTGTCGATGAAGCTGCGGCCGCCGTCCCTCGCGCACCCCTTCGGGACGGACGACGTCGGCCGCGACCTGCTGCTGCGCTGCGTGTACGGGCTGCGCGTCTCCCTTCTGGTCGGACTGGTGGCGGCGCTGGCCGCCACGTTCATCGGTACGGCGGTGGGGGCGGCGGCAGCCGCGTTCGGCGGCTGGACGGACCGTGTGGTGATGCGGCTCGTCGACACCTTCTCGTCCGTCCCGCACCTGCTGCTCGGCATCTTCATCGTCGCGATGTTCCGGCCCGGGGTCTGGCCGGTGATCGTGTCGGTGGCACTGACCCACTGGCTGTCCACGGCCCGCATCGTGCGCTCGGAGGTGCTGTCGCTGCGCTCGCGGCCGTACATCGACGCGGCGGTCTCGGGCGGCGCGTCACGGTGGCGGGTCGCCGTACGGCACCTGCTGCCCGGTGTGCTGCCCCAGGCCGGACTCGCGGCCGTCCTGATGGTCCCGCACGCCATGTGGCACGAGTCGGCACTGTCGTTCCTCGGCCTCGGCCTGCCGACGCACCAGGCGAGCCTCGGCAACCTCGTGCAGTCGGCGCGCAGTTCGCTGCTCGCCGGCGACTGGTGGCCCACCCTCTTCCCCGGCCTCCTCCTGATCGTCCCGACCCTCGCCCTCGCGGGCCTCGCGGGCGCCTGGCGGGAACGGATCAACCCGCGCCGCCGATCGGAGCTGATGCTGTGACGACGCCCCAGAACACCGACCGGGCCGCCGCGACGACGGAGCGTTCCCGTGTGGCACCCGACGCCGTTCCCGGGAACGCTCACCCGTCACGCGGGGACGACGCCGCTGCGGAGCGTTCCCCGGAGCCGCCCGCGGCCGTTCGCGGGAACGCTCACCCGTCACGCGGGGACGACGCCGCTGCGGAGCGTTCCCCGGAGCCGCCCGCGGCCGTTCGCGGGAACGCTCGTAACGCGTCTTTGGAGCGTTCCACGGACTCTGTCGCGGCTGTTCCCGGGAACGTCGGCAGCGCGTCTTCCGGGGGTTCCGTGGAGCGTTCCGCGGCTGTTCCCGGGAACGTCGGCAACGCGTCTTCCGGGGGTTCCGTGAAGCGTTCCGCGGCCGTTCCTCGGAACGCTCGTAACGCCCTGTCCGCCGTCGGCCGTTCCGCGTCGGAAGGGAGCCCCCCGACGCCACTGCTGTCGGTGCGCGGGCTGTCCGTGCGGTTCCGGATGCGGGGCGGGCGGCACATCGCCGCTGTCGCCGACGCCGACTTCGACCTGGCGCCGGGGGAGTGCCTCGCGCTGGTCGGCGAGAGCGGGTGCGGCAAGTCCGTGCTCGCCTCCGCGCTGCTGGGGCTGCTCCCGGGCAACGCTCAGACGGCCGGTTCCGCGCTCCTGGGCGACGTCGACCTGCTCACCGCCGACGAGCGCACCCTGGCGCGTACCGTACGGGGGCGCAGGATCGGCCTCGTGCCGCAGAGCCCCGCCGCGCACCTCACCCCCGTACGGACCGTCGGGGCGCAGCTCGCGGAGACGCTGCGCGCGCTGACCGGCACGCGCAAGCAGGACCTGGACGCGGCGGCTCGTGCGGCGGCCGAGCGGGCGGCCTTCCCCGTGGACCACCTCGACCGCTACCCGCACGAGCTGTCCGGCGGACTCGCCCAGCGCGCCGCGACCGCCCTCGCGCTCGTCGGCGAGGCGCCCCTGCTGCTCGCCGACGAGCCGACGACCGGCCTCGACCGCGACCTCGTCGACCGCACCGTCGACGAACTGCGCCGCCACGTCGACGAGGGCCACGCCCTGCTGGTGATCACCCACGACCTCGCCGCCGCCGAGCGCGTCGCGGACCGCGTCGCGGTGATGTACGCGGGAAGGATCGTCGAACTCGCCGACGCCGCGTGCTTCTTCGGAACGCCCGGACCCCGGCACCCGTACGCCCGGGGCCTGCTGAACGCCCTTCCCGAGCGCGCCTTCACGCCGATCCCCGGTATGCCGCCCGAACTGGGCGACCTGCCCCCGGGGTGCGCCTTCGCGGCCCGCTGCCCGTACGCCACCGATGCCTGCGCCGTACGTCCGGCCTTCACGGACGGCGTCGCCTGCCACCACCCGCCGGCCGAGGAGCCCGCCCGTGCTTGAACTCGACGCGATCACCGCCGGCTACGAGCGCGGCGCTCCGGTCGTCCGGGACGCGCACCTGACCGTCGCGGCCGGTGAGGCGGTCGGCCTGCTGGGGCCCAGCGGCTGCGGCAAGTCGACCCTCGCGCGGGTCGCCGCCCTGCTGCACCGCCCCGACGCCGGGACCGTCACCCTCGACGGCAGCCGCGTCACCGGCTGGCGTCACCGCGCCCCGCGCGCCCAGCGCACGGCGATCGGCGTCGTCTTCCAGCAGCCCCGGCTGTCCGCCGACCCCCGCCTGAGCCTGCGCGACCTGATCGCCGAACCGCTGCGCGCCACCGGACGGCGCGACGAGGCGGCCGCCAGGGTGCGGGAGCTGTCCCGGACCACAGGACTGGGCGACGACCTCCTCGGCCGCCGCCCGCACGAGGTGAGCGACGGCCAGCTGCAACGCGCCTGCCTGGCCCGCGCCCTGGTGCTGCGCCCGCGCTGGCTGGTGTGCGACGAGATGACGGCGATGCTCGACGCGTCGACCACGGCGGCCCTGGTCGCGGTGGTCGAGGCGTACCGGCGCGAGAGCGGCGCGGGCCTGCTCGCCGTCGGCCACGACCGCGTCCTCCTGGAGCGCTGGTGCGACCGTACGCTCCGCTGGGACGAGGTCGCGGCGGCCTGAGCGTGCGACAACACCCTTCGGGAGCGCCCCTCCCGACCTTTCGGCGCCGGGCCTGAACCGCCGGCGACGGGTGGCGGAACTCTTGTCGTGACCCTGCCCATCGAGGCGCCATGGAGCCGATACTCGCCGGAGTCCCCGAACGCCCCGTACTCCTCCGGAGGCACCATGGCCGTCGCCGCGCCCACCCGCCGCAAAGTCGTCACCACCCTCGCCGCCGCGTTCGCGGGAGCTGTCGCCGTTCCCGGGTACGCCCAGGCCGCCGAACGGAAGCCAGGGCGGCGCCCGCTGCGCCGTGCGCACGCGCACAACGACTACGAGCACGAGCGCCCTCTCCACGACGCCCTCTCCCACGGCTTCACGAGTGTCGAGGCGGACATCTTCCTCGTCCAAGGGCAGCTCCTCGTCGCCCACGACCCGGTCGACCTCGACCCCTCCCGCACCCTCGAATCGCTCTACCTGGCCCCCCTCGCGGCCCGCGTCAGGGCCAACCACGGCCACGTGTACCGGGGGTACCGCCGCCCGGTGCAGCTGCTCGTCGACATCAAGAACGACGGCGCAGCCGCCTACCTCGAACTGCACCGCCAACTGCGCCGCCACCGCCGCATGCTGAGCACGTACACCCACGGCCACGTGCGCCCCGGCGCGGTGACCGCCGTCGTCTCCGGCGACCGGGCCGCCCGCGTCCCCCTGGAGGCGCAGCGGGTGCGCCACGCGTTCTACGACGGCCGGCTCGACGACCTCGCCGCGCCTTCCCCGGCTCCCGCCTCCCTCATCCCGCTGATCAGCAGCAACTGGACGCACAGCTTCACCTGGCAGGGCGCCGGACCCTTCCCGCCGGCCGAGCGCACGAGGCTGCGCGCGATCGTCGCCGACGCGCACCGTGAGGGCCGGCGGGTCCGCTTCTGGGCCACGCCCGACCTGCCGGGACCGGCGCGGGACGCCGTCTGGACCGAGCTGCTCGCCGCCGGCGTGGACCACATCAACACCGACGACCTGGCCGGTCTGGAGCGTTTCCTGCGTACGCACGACGCGTAGCCGCCCATCACCATCAGTCAACACCCGTACGGCGGACACGTCTTCCGCCCGGACGGCCCCCGCGCTGCGCCAGACTGACGGCCGAATGCCGCAATTCACGCGCGGCGGAGGAGGTTGACCATGGCCATTTCGATCTCGTTGGTGCTGCTCCTGCTGATTCTCGCGGTGATCTTCCTGCGCAACGGAGGACTGAAGATCTCGCACGCGGTGGTCTGTGCCCTGCTCGGCTTCTTCCTGGCCGGTACGAGCATGGGGCCGACCATCCAGAACGGGATCGCCGCCACGGCGGACGTGGTGGGCGACCTCAGGCCCTGACAGGGCCCGCGCGGACGGGTGTTGCGCGCGGATGGCAAGGCGGTGAAACCATGCGGGTTTCCATGGACACTTCAAGGGGTCGGCCCTAGCGTCGGGCGGCGGCGCGACCGTCACCCACCCAAGGAGCCCGATGTCCAGGACCCGCAGAGCGTACGCCCGCGCGCTGGCCCTCGCCCTCGCTCTCGTCGTCCCCGCCGTCCTGCCGTCGGGGGTCGTCCGCGCCGAGGAGATACCCAAGGCGCCCGGCCACCGGCTCGTCAGCGCGTACGAGGGCGAGCCGGCCACCGCGCAGCCGGTCCCCGGCGACGCGCCCCCTCAGCACCCGTTCCTCGCCCCCAACGGCCGCAGCGGCATGCACGCGGACGCGGCGGGCAGTGGAACCCACCCGTACCCGGGACCGCTGGGACGCGATCCGCAGGTCACCAGCGAGCGGATCGCGGCGCTGGGCGGCGAGTGCGCCACCGCCACCTTCGACGCGGCGGGCCGCCTGATCACCGTCTGCGGCACCTTCCAGGGATTCCGCCTCAAACTGCTGCACCCGCGCACCCTGGCCACCCTCGCCGAGTACAAGCTGCCGCAGCGCTCCTCGACCGTCGAGGCCGTCACCCGCCTCGACTTCGAGAAGATCTTCAAGGACACCTCCGGGGGCGCGTACTTCTACCTCGACAACGAGGACCGGGTGGTGCTCGCCGACTCCCGCCGGCACGTCCTGCGCATCGCGCACGAGCGGACGGCGGACGGCGGCTGGCGCTTCGTCGTCGAGGACGACTGGGACCTCACCGCGCGCGTCCCGCACGACTGCGTGACCTGGACCAACCTCTACCCCAGCGGCACCTGCGACCCCGTGACATCCGTGATGCCCGACTGGCAGGGGCGCATCTGGTGGGTGACCCGGCTCGGCCGGGTCGGCACGGTCGACCCGCGCACGTCCGCCGTCCGCGCGATCCGCCTGGAAGGGGAAGAGATCCAGAACTCCTTCTCGGTCGCCGAGGACGGCGTCTCGATCGTCTCCGACCACGCCCTCTACAGCTTCCGCGCCGACCCCGACGGCACCCCCCGCGTCCAGTGGCGCCAGACGTACGACCGGGGAACGGGCACCAAGCCCGGCTCAGTCAACCAGGGATCGGGCACCACCCCCGACCTGTTCGGCGACGGCTACGTGGCGATCACCGACAACGCCGACGACCGGATGAACGTCCTCGTCTACCGGCGCGCGGCGAACGTTCCCGGGAACGGCCGGCTCGTCTGCAAGGTGCCCGTCTTCACCTCCGGAAGGTCCACCACGGACAACTCCCTCATCAGCTGGGGCAACAGCCTCGTCGTGGAGAACAACCACGGCTACGAGAACCCGTCGTCGCTGCTCCTGGGACGCAGCGTCACCGGAGGCGCCACCCGCATCGACGTGCGCGAGAACGGCAGCGGATGCGACACCGTCTGGGAGAGCGACGTACGGTCGCCGTCCACCGTCCCGAAGCTCTCCACCGCCAACGGACTGCTCTACTTCTACGCCAAGGAACCGAACAGGCTGGGCATCGACGCCTGGTACCTGACGGCGGTCGACTTCCGTACGGGAAAGACCTGCTGGCGGCAGCTCACCGGAACGGGCCCCGCGTACGACAACAACTGGGCGCCGCTCACCATCGGCCCGGACGGCACCGCGTACGCCGGCGTCTTCAACGGCATCGTCGCGGTGCGCGACCGGGACTGACCGGACGCGGGTGCCGCGCCCCGCGCCTCACAGCGGGCCCGGCGACGTGTCGCCGTCCGGCAGCGGCTGCTCCGTCCAGATGACCTTGCCGTCCCCGGTGTACCTGGTTCCCCAGCGGTCGGCGAACTGCGCGACGAGGAAGAGCCCGCGCCCTCCCTCGTCCGTGTTCGCCGCCTGCCGCAGGTGCGGGGAGGTGCTGCTGCCGTCCGCCACCTCGCAGATCAGGCTCCGGTCGCGGATCAGCCGTACGCGGATGGGACCGGCGGCGTAGCGGATGGCGTTGGTGACCAGCTCGCTCAGGATCAGCTCGGTGGTGAACGCCTCCTCGACCAGCCCCCATTCGGCCAGCTTGCCGGTCACCGAGGCCCGGACCTCCGCCACCGCCGACGGGTCGTGCGGCACGTCCCACTCGGCCACCCGGCTGGAGTCCAGTACGTGGGTGCGGCTGACGAGCAGCGCGATGTCGTCCCGCTGGCGTTCCGGCAGCAGCGCGCCGAGCACTTCCTCGCAGGTCTCCTCCGGCGTCAGGTCGGGATGGTCGCCGAGCGTGCGCAGCAGCAGCGCCAGCCCGTCGTCGATGTCGCGGTCCCGGTCCTCGACGAGCCCGTCCGTGTACAGGACCAGCCGGCTGTTCTCCGGCAGCCGTACGTCGAGCGTCTCGAACGGCAGCCCGCCGAGTCCGAGCGGCGGGCCCCCGGGCACATCGGCCAGGACCGTCGTGCCGTCCGGGCGGACGATCGCCGGCTGGAGGTGACCGGCCCGCGCCATGGTGCAGCGCCCGGTCACCGGGTCGTAGATCGCGTACAGGCAGGTGGCCCCGGTGACCCCCGCGTCGGCGTCGTCACCGGTCTCGTCCTGATCGATGCGGGTGACCAGTTCGTCGAGGTGCCACAACAGCTCGTCGGGCGGCAGGTCCAGGGTGGAGAAGTTGTGCACCGCCGTGCGCAACCGCCCCATCGTGGCGGCGGCGTGGAGCCCGTGGCCCACGACGTCGCCCACCACGAGTGCCACCCGGGCGCCGGGCAGCGGGATGATGTCGAACCAATCGCCGCCGACGCCGCCGAGCCCGCCGAGGCCCGCCTGCGCGGGCAGGTACCGGTAGGCGACGTCGACGGCGTTCTGCTCGGGCAGGCCCCGGGGCAGCAGGCTGCGCTGCAGGGTCACCGCCATGGTGTGCTCGCGCGTGTAGCGGCGGGCGTTGTCGACGCTCACCGCGGCGCGGGCGACCAGTTCCTCGGCTACGGAGAGGTCCTCCTCCTCGAAGGGCTCCGGCTTCTCGGAGCGCCAGAAGATGGCCAGGCCGAGGATGACGCCGCGGGCGCGCAGCGGCACGGCGATCATCGAGTGGATGCCGTGTTCGACGAGCCGGCGGGCCCGGTCCGGGTCCTGCTCCTGCCAGCCGGAGTAGCTGCCCAGATGCGCCTGGAGGACCGCCTCGCCCTTGCCGAGGCTGAAGCCGACGGGTGTGGACGGGACGAAGCGGATCGTTTTGCCGAGCGGATAGAGCGAGGTGTTCGAGCCGAGGCCGTCGAACGCCACCCGGCGCAGGTCCACGCCCGTGCCCGTACCGGTCGCGGTGGGCTCCTCGCTGCGCAGTACGGCCTCCACCAGATCGACCGTGGCGTAGTCGGCGAACCGGGCCGCGGCGAACTCCGTCAGTTCCTCGCACGTGCGCACCACGTCGAGGGTGGTGCCGATCTCCGTCCCGGCGTCGTACAGCAGCTTGAGGCGGGCCCGCGCCACATCGGCCCTGCCGGACAGCGCCTGGAGCTCGGTGGTGTCCCGCAGCGTCGTGACGCTGCCGGCCGGCCCGCCGTGCTGGTCCGTGGTGCGCTGGTTGACGGCGAGCAGGCGGTCGCCGACCGGATGCACCTCGTCCGTGACGTCCTGGCCCGACGCCAGTAGCGCTCCGGTCCGCGGGTCGAGTCCCAGTTCGGTGACGTGCAGCCCCTCGATATCGTTCGGCAGATCGAGCAGCCGGCGCGCCTCGTCGTTGGCGAGCAGCAGCCGGCCGTCGCCCCCGACGATCAGGACGCCCTCCCGTACGGCGTGCAGGACCGCGTCGTGATGTTCGTACATCCGGGTCATCTCGGCCGGACCGAGGCCGCGCGTCTGGCGGCGCAGCCGACGGCTCACCAGGGCCGTCCCGCCCGTCGCGAGGAGCAGCACCGCCGCCGCGGCCCCGAAGAGCAGCGGGATCTGCTCCTCGACCACGCCGCTGACCTTCTCGATGGTGATGCCGGCGGACACGACTCCGACGACCGAGCCGTCACGGCCGGTGACCGGCACCTGGGCCTGTACGAGGGGGCCGATCGTCCCGGTGATCTTCTCGGTGACGACCCGGCCTTCCAGCGCCGGCTCCAGGTCGCCCACGAACTTCTTCCCGATCCGGTCGGGCAGCGGGTGGGTGTAGCGGATGCCGTCGGTGTTCAGTACGACGATGAAATCGACGCCGGAGCGTTCTCGGGCCTCTTCGGCCGGCCCCTGAAGCTCGGCTGTCGGGTCGGGGCTCTCCAGTGCCGCCTCGACGCCGGGCGCGCTGGCGAAGGTCTCGGCCACGGCGACCGAGCGGTTGCGGGCCTCGTGCTCGCTGTCGGACCGGGACTGCAACACCAGCACCGCCATGGCACTGGCCACGAGCAGCACGACGATCGCCACTTGGAGGAGGAAGACCTGACCAGCGACAGTTCGCATCGGCGAGACCGAGCGCGGGCGGCCGTTGCGTCCGGCCATGACCTCTTTCTACACCTCCCGCATACGCCGGGCGAGCCGCGCGCCGCGAGGGCGGCGGCGGCCGGCCGGTCCGTTCAGGGGTCACATTCATACCCGTGAAGATGCGCGGGGGACAGAGGCCGGAAGAAAACTTCGGCGACGGGAGTGAACCCGGTCCGTCCTTTTCTCGTCTGAGAGAAGCGGAAGGCATACGGGGGAAGCGGAGCGGAAGTCGGCGTGAGTGGAATTGCGCTCCCATTTCTTTGACGTGCTCACAGCGGGGCTTCTAAGGTAAGCCGGCGTCATAACACCTGGTCCGCACAGGCTTTTTGACGATCCGTCGGCTCTGTACAAGCCTGCGCTCCGCCGTGGTGTCATTTCATTGAATCGGAGAAAACCCCCCATGCGCATTCCATTCTTCCGCCGCCACTCCGGGCGGACGTCCGCCGCGGGTCTGGCGGCGGGCGCCGCTCTCACCCTTTTCATATCGGCCGCGAGTCCCGCGCAGGCGGCGTCGGCGCCGGTGGCGAAGGACGGGGACCGGCCCAGCGCCTACATCATCGGTGGCGTCGAGAAGGCCAACGGCTCGTACCCCTTCATGAGCGCCCTGCTGAACAAGGGCAGGGGCAGCGCCGTGGACCGGCAGTTCTGCGGCGGCAGCCTGCTGGCCACGAACGTCGTGCTCACCGCCGCGCACTGCGTCGAAGGCACCAAGGCGAAGACCGTCGAGGTCACCGTCGGCCGCACCGTGCTGTCGAACAAGAAGCAGGGTTCCCTGCGCAACGTGACCGACATCGTCGTCCACCCCCGGTACGCCAAGGGGCAGGAGGCGTACGACATGGCGTTCCTGACGCTGGACAAGCCGGTGCGGGGCACGGCTCCGGTGCTCCTGCCGACCCTCGGCACCGACGCCCTGATCCGGCCGGGCGCCTCGGCCACGGTCGCGGGCTGGGGCAACACCGACACCGAGATCCCGTCGTTCCCCGACCGGCTGCGCGCGGTGAACGTGCCCGTGCTGTCGCACATCGAGTGCAAGGCCGCCTACCCCGGCTACGACAAGGGCGTCAACGTCTGCGCCGGCGTCGAGGGCAAGGACTCCTGCCAGGGCGACAGCGGCGGTCCGCTGTTCCGCAAGCTGCCCGGCCGTCAGGGTGTCTACCAGATCGGCATCGTCTCGTACGGGGACGGCTGCGCGGAGCAGGGAGCTCCGGGCGTCTACGCCTACACCGGGTCGGCCAAGCTGTGGAAGACGCTGGACGAGTCCGCCAAGGGCAAGAAGATCAAGCGGCTGCTCGGGCGCTGAGCAGCTGACCCGCTGAGCAGCTGACCCGCTGACCCGCTGACCTGCTGTCCCGCTGGCCGGCCGGCCCGCTGACCGGCTGACCCAGTGACCACGGACGGCTGACCCGCCGGCCTGCCCGTCCGTTCGCCGCCCGGGCCCCCGCCACCGCGGGGGCCCGGGCGGCAGCGGACCGCTCAGGCCGCCGCGTGGAACAGGGCCGCCGCCTCGCCCCGCGAGGCGACCCCCAGCTTGGTCAGGATCTTCGCGACGTGGAACTTCACCGTCGACTCGCTGATGTGCAGTTCCTGCGCGATGGTCCGGTTGCGGTGCCCGAGCGCGAGCCGCCCCAGCACCTGGAGTTCACGCGCCCCCAGCGCACGCAGGGGGTCGGCGGAGGCGGGCGCGTCGGGCGTCGCCAGGGGGACGACCGCAGTGACCGTCGTTCCCCAGCCCGGCACCGCGTCCACCTCCAGGCGTCCGCCCAGTACGTCCAGCCGGTCCGCGACGCGTGCGGAGCCCAGGTCGCAGAAGGACAGCGCGCCCGGCCCGTCGTCCCGCACGGTCGCGCGCAGCTCCTGTTCGGTGATCTGCCAGCCCACCCGTACCCGGGTCGTCGTCTCCTGCTCCAGCACGGTCAGCACCACCGCGCGTACGATCGCCCGCGCCGCGTGCGCCACGTCGGCGGCCACATGGCGCACGGAATCCACAGGCGCCAGTTCCAGCCGGACGGAGCTGTGGCGCAGCAGGGCCCGCAGCGCGTCCGCGAGCCGGCCGAACGCCTCGTCCGCCCGCTCCTCCGCGACCGCCTTGTCCCGGTCGGCCTCGGCCCGCAGCTCGACGAGCGCGGACACGGCCAGCTCCGTGGCCGTCGCCCGCGCGGCCCTGTCGTCGAGGTGACGGCTGCGCAGCACGCCCAGCAACCCCGTCAGCGCGGCCGAGTGCGTCTCGCTCAGCTCCGCGATCACCCGGGCCCGGGTGTCGGCGGCGGCGCGTGAGCGGGCCAGGGCGCCGGGTGTCGCCTCCGTCGCCAACCGGTCGAAGTGGCTGGTCACCAGCGACCAGAGGGCCTGCGTGACGGCCAGTGCGCCCGCGTCCACCGGCGCGGCGCCGTCCTCGCGTACGAGCACCAGCAGCGCGCCCCTCGGGGTCGCGTCGGTCGTCACGGCGACCACCGGCCGCTCGGCCCCGGCGATCCTCGCCGTCCCCTGCCAGGGCACCCCGGGAACACCGGCGAGGAAGAGCGGTTCCAGGTCCGCCGCGGCGATGCGCGCGGCCGGCGCCGTGTCACCGGACACCTTGAACGGCGAGTGCGCGCAGTGGGTGGACAGTTCGGCGGCCGCCCGATGCGGGACCAGCTCGGCCAGGACCGCCGAAAGGCGCGGCAGGATCTCGCCCAGCGGCTGGCGGACGATGTCGTATCCGGCGGCCAGGGCGTCGAGCGCGGTGGCGTCGGGCGCCAGGGGCCGCGCCGCGGCGGCGGTGCCCGCCGTGGGCAGGAAGGTCACGGACCCGGTCGGTGTCAGCTCCATTCCGTCACCCTAGCCAGGAGCGCGGCCCGAACGGCTGGTCTTTCGGCCAGGTCGGACTGTCCCGAAGACCTGTCCGTCCGGCCCTTCCTCCGCCGCAGGCTGTGGACGTCAGCAGATCGGCGTCAGCAGCGGGGAGTCATCGTGGAAGCGATCGTGTACGAGACGTTCGGCGGTCCGGAAGTCCTGCGTCACAGCCGGGTCCGGAAGCCGGAGCCGGGCCCGGGCCAGGTCCGGGTCAAGGTGATGGCGGCGGGAGTGAACCCGGTCGACTACAAGATCCGGTACGGGTGGATGGACGAGTTCTACCCGACGACGCTGCCGGCGGTCCCGGGCCTGGAGTTCGCGGGCGTCGTCGACGCGGTCGGCGAGGGCGTGACCCACACCGAGGCCGGCGCCGAGGTGTTCGGCTGGACGACGACCGGCGCGTACGCCGAGTACGCCCTGGCCGGTCACATCGCGGCCAAGCCCGCCGGCCTGTCCTGGGAGCGGGCGGCGTCCCTCCCGGTGGCGGGCGAGACGGCCCAGCGGGTCCTGGACCTGCTGCGGGTGAAGTCCGGCGAGACGCTGCTGGTGCACGGCGCGGCGGGCGTGGTCGGCTCGGTTGCCGTGCAGCTCGCGGTCGCCGCCGGCGTCACGGTCGTCGGCACCGCGTCCGAGGCCAACCACGAGCATCTGCGGGCCCTCGGCGCGACCCCCGTCCGCTACGGCGACGGTGTGGCCGAGCGGGTACGGGCCGCCGCTCCCCAGGGCGTCGACGCGGTCCTCGACGCCGCGGGCCAGGGCGTACTGCCGCTCTCGATCGAGCTGCTCGGCGGCTCGGCCGAGCGCGTCGTCACCATCGCCGACCCGAACGCCGCCGACCACGGCGTGGTCTTCTCGGCGGGCGGTACGGAGCCCGCGGCCGTCCGGGCCGGGCTGGCGAAGCACGCCCGCCTCGCCGCCGAGGGTCTGCTGGACGTCCGGATCGCGGAGGTCTTCCCGCTCGCGGACGCGGCGAAGGCGCACGAAGTGAGCGAGGCGGGGCACGCCCGGGGCAAGCTGATCATCAGGCCCTGACGGGCCGGGGCCCGCCGACGGCTCGGTCCGTGTCGCCGGCGGGTTGCCGGGGGCAGGTACGGCGCGCGGCGGAGCGCCCGGTTCACCAGGGACCGTTCGGCCCGGTCGGCGGCCTCCCCACCAGGCCCAGAGCCTCGCGGGCGCCGCCGAGCCTGCCGACGAGGCCGTCGTCCGGCGGCCGCGCACCACTGGCGCGCCGCCTCAGCAGGCGATGCCCTGCGAGCGCAGCCACTCGCACTGGGTTTCCCCGGAGGTCTTGCCGCCGTCGTACGCGCGCGGGTCCTTGTAGCCGGGGCCGACCGGTTCGTGCGGCTCGAAGACGCCGTCGCCGTCCAGATCGCCCCCGTCGGGGTCGATGGTCCCGCCCGGGTTGCTACAGGCCGCCCGGTCGGCCGGATCGGTGGTGCACACCCGGCGGTCGCCGGACCCGGGAGGCTCGGCCGCCGCGTCGCGGGCGGCGGCCTCGCGGGCCGCCGCGTCCTGCGCCGCGGCCTGGTCCTCCACCGCGTCGGTGAGCGTGGAGCTGAAGGCCAGGGGCACGAACGCCGGCTCGGCGGCGGCCTGCCGTGCTGTAGTCGGAGGATCACTGGAGCCGCACGCCGAGAGCGTGAACGGCAGGCTCGTGATCAGCAGCACCGTGCCGGCGAAGACTGCGGCCCGGCGGCGGGTGGGGAAGGTAGCGACCATAATGCGCCTAATGAGCGATTAGCGGTGTTGGCTCCCTCACAGTACGGTCCGCCCGAGAGCGGGTCAACGCTCCGCCCTTGCCCCTCGCGCGGGCGCGTGAGCGCCCCGTCGCAGGCCGGCGGCCCGGCGGAGCCTCCCGTCCGGTGTGTGGGGTGAGCGCTCCGCCGGGCCGTGTCCGGCGCCGTCAGCGGTCGGCGGCGGCCCGCACGGGGCGCGCCGTACGCCCAGCGCGACGACGGCGACGGCCACGCACAGCACGCCGGTGACTTCGGTCAGCGGGCGGCCGCGAGGACGGTGTCGGCCATGGCCCGCTCACCGGCCGCGTTGGGGTGGAAGGGCGCCGCCGCGTTGGTGAGCAGCGGCTCCATCCAGCGGGTTCCGGCCGGCTTGCAGATGTCGCGGCCGACGGACTTGGTGTACGTGTCGACGTAGACGGCGCCACGTGCGGCGGCCTGCGTGGCGATCATGGTGTTGAGGCGCTTGTGGGTGTCCCTCAGCCACGGGGCGTCGCCCTTGGCGATGGTGACGACCCAGGGGCAGTTGGTGCCGTTGTCCGGGAGGATCGCCGGATAACCGGTGACCAGGATCCTGGCCTTGGGGGCGCGCTGACGGATGCCGTCGATCGCGGCGGCGATCTTGGGGGCGGTGGCGTCGACGGTGGCGGCGAGCTGGTCGGTGCCCGTCCAGGTGTAACTGGTCTTGCAGGGCGCGCCGCCGAGGTTGAAGGCTCCGAGGGTCACGCAGCGCAGGATGATGTTGGCGAAGCCGACGTCGTTCCCGCCGATGGTGAGGGTGACCAGGTCGGTGTCGGTGCTCAGCGCGTCGAACTGCGGTGGCGCGGAAGTGTTCTGGGCGGACGTCATGTGCACCGTGGTGGCCCCTCCGCAGGTGACGTCCTTGTGGGCGGCGGGGGTGAGCGCGGCGTTCACCAGGGCGGGGTAGTTGACATCGGAGCGCATGCAGGCGGAGTCGACCTGGGCCGGCACGCCGGCTCCCGAGGCGTACGAATCGCCGAGCGCGACATAGCGGCCGGCCGTGGTGCCGGCGGCGGCAGCGGGTCCGGCGCCGAGGCCGGCCGCGGTGGCCAGGGCGGCGGTGACGGCGGTGACGGCGGCGGCGGTACGCGCGCGACGGCCGGCTGGAACTGATCCCATGACGGTGCCTCTCGTGTGGGGTGCGGGGATCGGGCGCCCTTCCGGCCGCCGGGGAGGGCCGGTTGGCGCACCGGCCCGGCGGCTGGCGGTCCCGTCCGCCTGCCGCCGGGATGGCGAGGCACTGCGCGCAGTGTTACTGGTCGGTTGTACTGGCTCGTAATATGT
>NZ_VBVX01000437.1 GCF_005981925.1 Streptomyces albidochromogenes | reverse complement strand
ACCGCCACCCCACCGGCCCGCGCCGGGGGCGGGCCGGTGGGGTGGCGGTCCTACCGCTGCTCGGTCGCCTTGTCCGTCATGTCGGCGGTCCGGCCGGCCGCCGGGGGCTCGACGTCCAGCTCGGCGCCGAAGTCGCTGTACTCGATGACGGTCCGGACCTGGGCCTTCTGCGGGCCGCCGGACTCCGCGCCGTCGGGCGCCTTCACCCGCATGTCCATCTGCTGACGGCGGATGCGCCCGTCGTCGTCCAGCCAGACGTCCATCGGCAGGGTCGGGCCGAGCTGCTTCTTGAGCTGGTCGGCCTTGGCGCGGTCGCCCGTACCGGCGAGCTTGTCGACGTCGATCGTGACGCGGTAGCGGGTGGTGCTGGTGCCGCCGACCTGTTCCGTGCCGATCTTCCTGACGTCCTTGTCGGTGACGCCCTTCGCGAAGCCGGCGGACTCGGCCGGGTCGTTCACCTGCGAGGAGTCGCCACCGGCGCGCTGGGCGGCCTTCTTCAGGTCGATCTTGATCCAGGGCTTCTTGCCCGGCACCTTCGCCTGCTGCTCCTCGGGCGGCTTCTGGTAGAGGATGCCGTCGACGACCCGCTGCTCGATCTTCTGGCCGCCGGCGGTGAGGGTCATCTCGCTGTCGCCCTCGGCGAGGTCGATGACGCCCTGCCCCTCCGCGATCACGGATTCGCCCTGCGCGGTCGTCCGCGTGGTCAGCTTCATGCGCGCGGTCTGCGCCTCGGCGGTCCTGTCGTACGCGGAACGTACGGCGGCGGTGCCGTCCTCCTGGGCGCCCGGGCTCTTCTCGGCGGCCTTGTCACGGCCGGCCGTCTTCCCGCCCGGGTCCGAACCGTCGCTCCCGCAGGCCACCAGCGCCGTGCAGGCGACGGCTCCCGCCATGGAGACGGCTCCGGTCCTGAGGCTCTTGCGTAACCAGTACATGCAACCCCAACTCTCGCTGACAGTGCTTCGGTTGAACGCTTGACCTGACATCAGGTGCCCTGGGTCGCCCCGGCTACGCGGCATTTATGCGGACCCGAGCACTCCGCCCGATGTCCGGCGGTCTGTGCAGTGATCAAGGTTCGCTCTAGGCTTTCGTCAGCCGAAGGGGTGGGGACCATGGACGTGCCGAACGTTGTCGGGGACTGGCAGGAGTACCAGTCCGAGGAGTGGGCCGGGTTGCGGGTCCGCGTGCACGGGCTCCGCAGGGCCGTTCCGCCGCGCGGCCGGCATGACGACGCGAAGGGCATGACGTACGTCAGCTTCCACGTGACGTTCGAGAACCGCGGCTCCACGTTCTTCTCGATCGACTTCCACTCGCATCCCGAGCACTACGAGGTGCGCGTGGGACGCGAGGGGCACGGCGCCTTCGTCGACGAGTACGCCGCGGACAGGATCCGCGACTTCACCCTCTATCCGCAGCGCCGTGTGACGGCGACGCTCTATGCCGCCGCGCCCGCCGCACGGCTCAAGGACCTGAGCATCCAGGTCTGCCCGAAGATCGACGAGGAGCCGTCGTTCGGCTACGTGTGGGTCGGCGGCCTCGGAGTGCACGAGGGCTCCACGGGCGCCGGCCCCCGCACGTCGACGGCCCGCTCCGGTGTGGCCAGCGAGGTGGAGCGCTTCCTCCAGGACAGCGCATCCGAGGACTGACCGACCGCTGCCCGGCGCGTAGCCTGGAAGAGGACTCGGGGAACGCGACGAGCCCGCCGGGAGGCGGATGATCATGGCCTCGCTTCTGAGCAAGAACTTCGACTCCGCGGACGAGACCAGGCCGTTCGAGGACGGCAAGGGGCGGCTCGACCTGCTCCACACCGATCGTGGCCCGGTGGGCCGCGCGGTCTTCGAGCCGGGCTGGCGGTGGTCCGAGCACGTCAAGCCCATCGCCGGCACCGACAGCTGCCAGGCCGCCCACACCGGTTACGTGGTGAGCGGCCGGATGAAGATCGTCATGGACGACGGTGCCAGCGACGAGGTGGGCCCCGGCGACTTCATCTCCGTCGCGCCGGGCCACGACGCCTGGGTGCTGGGCGACGAAGCCTGCGTCACGCTCGACTGGACCGGCTTCGGGGACTACGCCGTGCCCACCGGCTCGTAAAGGGGCGGCGGCAGGCCGTCCGTGGTGTCATCGAAGGAGGACAAGAGAACATCCCGACCGCGGGAGGATCCACCGTTATGGCCACGAACAAGCAGCTCAAGGCCCGCGACATCATGACGAGCGGGGTTCAGTGCGTCGGCGCGCACCAGTCGCTGTTCGACGCGGCGCAGATGATGCGCGACCTCAACGTCGGCTGTCTGCCGATCTGCGGCGACGACAACAGGCTGACCGGCCTGATCACCGACCGCGACATCGTCGTGAAGTGCTGCGCCGAGGGCGTGGACCCGGCCACGGTCCAGGCCGGCACCCTGGGCGGACACGTGCACTGGATCGACGCCGACGCGGACGCCAACCAGGCGCTCGAAAGCATGGAGACGCACCAGATCAAGCGCCTCCCGGTCATCGACGTCCAGGGCGGCCACCAGCTGGTCGGCATGATCACCGAGGCGAACCTCGCGAAGAACCTCAGCGACGAGCAGATCGCCGAGTTCGCCACCCGCGTCTACGCGAACGTCGCGGGATAGCGCCGTACGACGACCGGCCGGGGCGGGTCAGGCGTTGCCTTGGTTCGCCAGGGTCTGCAGGCCCTTCTTGAGGTCGTCGGCGTTCATCACCGGCAGGATCTCGACCTCCGCGCCGAGTTCCATGAAGAACGTCTCCGCCACGGGAGGCAGCTGCGAGCTGTCCTGCATGTCGAAGAAGAACATGCAGGACCGCCGGCCCATGCTGGGGAAGAAGTAGGCGGCCTCGGGCTTGAGCTGTTCCGTCACCTTGCTCATCATCTGCGGCAACGTGCCGTTGCGGATCGCCTCGTTGCCGGCCTCGGTGTCGATGTGGGCGTGCAGCATGACCCTCATGGCGTTCGCTCCTTCGGCACGGCAGGGCCGGCGCGGTCCGCCCGCGCACACCGGGGCCCGGTGCCGTCCCGCTCAGCCTCACCTCGGGCCGCCGGGGCGGCAACATCTCGTCGACCGTCCGTGCGGGCGGCCGACGTGGGGGCGGCGCGCCCCGGCCGTGTGGGGATCCGGCCGGGGCGCGCCCGGGGGGTGGCGGTCTCGTGGCGGTGCGGCGGCCGCTACTTGTACGCCGCGAACGCCTTCGTGAAGGCGAGCGGCTCCTGGAGGATCGAGCTGCACGTGGCGTCGGCCGTGCCCCGCGCCCCTCCCGGGCACTGCCGGTCGCGGGTCGAGGACCACATGGACAGCCAGGCGATCCCCTTCTCCCGGGCGAACTCGACCAGCTGCGTCGCGTCACCGACCGTGAAGATCTCCGTGGTGACGTCGTTGACGCCGATCATCGGGGTGACGGCGACCGTCCGCCACGCCGCCGCGTCCGACAGGCCGAGCACGCCCTTGAGCTGGGCCTGCGTCGCCGTCGCCGCCTGGACGGCGTACGTGCCCATGTCGCCGCTGTACGCCGGCCCGTAGTCCATCGCCATGATGTCGACCGCGCTGATCCGGACGCCGTTCTTCCGGGCGTCGGCGAGCAGGTCGACGCCCGGCTGGGTCAGCCCCTCGGGCATCACCGGCAGCGTGAACGACACGTCCAGGCCCGGGTGCTTCTTCTGGAGCTGCGCGATCGCCTTCGCCCGCCGCGTGTTGGCGCCCGTGTCCGGGAGCGCCGCGCCCTCGACGTCGAAGTCCACCTTGGTGAGCTTGTACGCGTCCACGACCTTGCCGTACGCCGCCGCCAGCTCGTCGGCCGAGGCGCAGTTGAGCGCGAGCTCACGGCCCGCCGCGCCGCCGAACGACACCCGTACGTCGCCGCCCTTGGCGCGCAGCGCCCCGATCTGCCCCGCGACCCTGTCGTCGGCCAGCCCGGTCACACCGCCCCACAGCGGGGCGCAGCCGCCGCCCGAGGTGACGAAGGCCAGGTTGAACTCCTTCACGCCCGTCCTGGTGGCCGTGTCGACCAGGTCGTACGCCGGTTGCAGGGACGTGTCGACGTACGGGGCGAACTTCGCGCCCGTGGCCGCCGGCGGAGCGGTCGTGGGGGAGGACGTCGCCGGCGGCGCCGTCGTCGGGGCAGCGCTCGTCGGGCGTGCGGTCGTGGGGGCCGCGCTCGTGGGCTTCGGCGAGGGGGTGGCCGAGCGGGTCGGCGCCGGGCTCCCGGTGGGCCGGCCGCTCGGCCGGGGGGTGGCGC
>NZ_VBVX01000436.1 GCF_005981925.1 Streptomyces albidochromogenes | reverse complement strand
GGTCCGGGGAGTCTGTCGGCGGGGGCACGTAGGCGTCGTCCGGGTCGATCTCCAGGTCGAAGTCGGCGTCGGAGCCGCCGCCGAGCGCGCCGAGGGTGTAGTCCGACCAGATCATGGCGGGGAAGCCGCCGCCGCTGGCGCGGCCGGCGTTGGCCGTACCCGTGAGGGAGACCTGCCTGCCGCCGTCCGGGGACTCACCGAACAGGGCCACCGCGGTGGAGAGTTCGGGGGTGTAGCCCACGAACCAGGCGGACCGGTTCTTCTCCGACGTGCCGGTCTTGCCTGCCGCGTTGTAGTTCGGGTTACCGGCCCGGGTGCCCGTGCCGTTCTCGACCACTCCGGTGAGCACCTTGGTCACGCTGTCCGCCGTCGAGCGGTCGATGACCTGCTCCTCGGTCGGCTCGGGCAGGTCGACCCGGCCGTCTTCGCGGTCCTTGTGCTCGGCCGACTTCACGATGGTCGGCGTGACCTTCCTGCCGTGGTTGTCGAGCGTCGCGTAGACGCTCGCCATGTCCATCGTGCTGGCGCCCATCACACCGAGGGACATGGCGGGACGCTCGTCGAAGCCGCCCTTGTCCTCCATGCCCATGTCGAGCGCGGTCTCCTTCACGCGCGGGGCGCCGACGTCCACGAGCATCTGCGCGAAGACGGAGTTGACCGAGTTCTGCATGGCCTGCTGGACCGAGATGGGGCCGAAGCTCCGGCCCAGGTCGTTCTGCGGGGCGAAGGGGGTGGTGCTCCCCTTCACGGGGCGCTTGCTGGTGCCGTCGTAGATGGTGCTGGGGGTGATCGGCTTGCCGTCCTGCGTCTTGGAGTTGCTCTCCAGGGCGGCGGCGAGGACGACGGGCTTGAACGTCGAGGCGGGCTGGTAGTCGGAGCGCGTCGCGTTCGATGTCCAGTGCTTCGTGGCGTCCTGGCCGCCGTACATCGCGACGACCTTGCCGGTCTTCGGGTCGACCGAGGTCGCGCCGGCCTGGAGCGTCGCGTCGACCTTGTTCTTCTTGCGGTCGAGCTTGGACTCCAGCTGCCGCTCGACCGCCTTCTCCAGCGCCTTCTGGCGCTTCTTGTCGATGTTGAGCGTGATCGTCCAGCCGCCCGCGTCGAAGTCGGCCTCGCTGACGCCCTGCTTCCTCAGCTCGGCCTTCGCGGCATCGACCATGTAGCCGGTCTGGCCCTCCATGCCCGCGGCGCCCTTGGGAGCGTTCGGCTTCTCGAACCTCATGGCGTCGCGCTCGGCCTGGTCCAGCTCGTTCATCTCGATCATGTTGTCGAGCACGTAGTTCCAGCGATCCGTGACCAGCTTCTTGCTGGTGTCGCTCGCCACCGCCCAGTCGTACTGGCTGGGGGCCTGGATGAGCGCCGCGAGGTACGCGCCCTGCTCGACGCTCAGCTTCTCGGCGTCGACGCCGTAGTACGCCTGGGCAGCGGCCTGGATGCCGTACGCGCCGCGTCCGAAGTAGCTGGTGTTCAGATACCCGGCCAGGATGTCCTGCTTGTTGTACTTGCGGTCCACCTTGATGGAGATCACAAGCTCCCTGAGCTTGCGTGTGACCGTCTGGTCCTGGGTCAGGTAGTAGTTCTTGACGTACTGCTGGGTGATCGTCGAGCCACCCTGCTTGCCCTTGCCCGTGACGGTGTTGAGCAGACCGCGGGCGGTGCCCTTGAAGTCGACGCCGGAGTCCTTGTAGAAGTTCTGGTTCTCGGCGGCGACGAAGGCGTTCTGGACGTCCTTGGGGATCTTGGAGAGCGGCAGGATCTCGCGATTGACGTGGCCGGACCGGGCCATGATCGACCCGTCGCTGTACCGGTAGACGTTGCTCTGCAGCTTCGCCTCGGCGTTGGCGGCCGGCACCGGGACCCATATGTACAGGGCCACGAAGACGCCCATCACGAGCAGGCAGAGCCCGAAGAAGGTGCCCAGCACCTTCTTCCACGTGAAGAAGCGGCGTATGCCTCCCGCCTTCTTCGCCCGGCGCGCACCGCGCTTCCGGTCCTTTCGCGCTTCTGCTCGGCCCATTACTCCGTAACTCCGCTCATCGAGCCCCCGGATGTCAGCTCAGAAAGCTAACACCGCACCTGCGGACAAAGGACTGCTGATCCGGTCTTTTCCGTACGTGACAATCAGCACCCGTCTCTCTGGAACCGACTCACGAGAGGGCTCCAGGGTTGCCAGAGGAGTCGCACGGGTTTACGAGTGCCGAAAAAGTGATATCACTTTGCTAGAGTGGTCGAACCACGATCGCACCGCATGAAACCGGGGGACCTCATGTCCATGACCAGCACATCCGCACCGGCCGACCTGCCCGAGATGCCGGCGCCACGGGTGCGCGAGAGGGCCGCCCACAGCATCGGGGGCGGCCTGGCGCTCCTGCTGGGGCTGCTGGGACTGCTCGCGGGGGCGGGCCTCGTCGCCACCGGCGCCACCATGGCGACGACCGGCCCGAAGGTCGCGCTGATCGTCACGGGGATCCTGATCGCCTTCGCCGCGTTCCTCGCGATGTGCGGCCTCAACATGGTGGCGCCGGGCGAGGCCCGCGTCGTCCAGCTCTTCGGGCGCTACCGCGGCACCATCCGCACCGACGGGCTGCGCTGGGTCAACCCGCTCACCACCCGCTCGAAGATCTCGACCCGGATCAGGAACCACGAGACGGCGGTCCTCAAGGTCAACGACGCGTACGGCAACCCGATCGAGCTGGCGGCGGTCGTGGTCTGGAAGGTCGAGGACACCGCGCAGGCGACCTTCGAGGTCGACGACTTCCTGGAGTTCGTCTCCACCCAGACCGAGGCCGCCGTACGCCACATCGCGATCGAGTACCCGTACGACGCCCACGACGAGGAGGGCCTGTCGCTGCGCGGCAACGCCGAGGAGATCACCGAGAAGCTCGCGGTCGAGCTGCACGCACGGGTCGAGGCGGCCGGCGTCCACATCATCGAGTCCCGCTTCACGCACCTCGCGTACGCGCCGGAGATCGCTTCGGCGATGCTCCAGCGGCAGCAGGCGGGGGCGGTCGTCGCGGCGCGCAAGCTGATCGTCGAGGGCGCGGTCGGCATGGTCGAGATGGCCCTCAACCGGATCACCGAGCAGGACATCGTCGAGATGGACTCCGAGCGCCGGGCGGCGATGGTGAGCAACCTGATGGTGGTGCTGTGCGGCGACCGGGCCGCCCAGCCGGTGCTCAACACCGGCACGCTCTACCAGTGACGGACGAGACTCCGCAGCGGAAGCGGCCGCAGCAGCAGCGCAAGCAGGTGCTGCTGCGGCTGGACCCGGCTGTGTACGACGCGCTGGCCCGGTGGGCGTCGGACGAGCTGCGCAGTGCGAACGCGCAGATCGAGTTCGTACTGCGCCGGGCCCTGTCGGAGTCCGGCCGGCTGCCGGGCGGCGCCGGCCCCATCCCCCGGCGCGGACGCCCGCCGAAGGCGCCGCCCGATCCCCCGCAGACCCGGGAGGAGTAGGGCCGGCGGGCCCAGCCCCGGGGCGGTACCGTCCCGGGGCCGTCCCTCACGCGGTCTCGCGCTCCGTGCTCGAAGCCGACCGGCCGCCCGCACGCGGTCCCCCACCGGCCGACTGTGCACCGCATGTATACCTCTTGTGTACTGTGCGCCACATGTCAATCGGCCACACCCTCCTCGGGCTGCTGGAATCCGGCCCCCGCCACGGCTACGACCTCAAGCGCGCCTTCGACGACAGGTTCGGCCACGACCGCCCCCTCCACTACGGCCAGGTCTACGCGACCATGTCCCGCCTCCTGAAGAACGGCCTCGTCGAAGTCGACAGCGTGGAATCCGGCGGCGGCCCCGAGCGCAAGCGGTACGCCATCACCGAAGCCGGCATCACCGACGTCGAGCAGTGGCTCGCGCGGCCGGAGAAACCCGAGCCGTACCTCCAGTCGACGCTCTACACGAAGGTCGTCCTCGCGCTCCTGACCGGACGCAGCGCCACCGGCCTCCTCGACGCACAGCGCGCCGAGCACCTGCGGCTGATGCGCGCCCTCACCGAGCGCAAGCGCCGGGCCGATCCCGCCGACCAGCTCCTGTGCGAACACGCCCTCTTCCACCTGGAGGCCGACGTGCGCTGGCTGGAACTCGCCGCCGCGCGCCTCGACAGGCTCGCCTCGGAGGTACGCGCATAAGTCCCGCCGGGCAGGCCGACGCTACCGCGCTGCCGGGCCGGGATCGTCACGCCGTACTCCGGGAACCTCACGTACGACGGGCGGGCCCCCAGCCCACAACCCGCCGGCCCACAAC
>NZ_VBVX01000435.1 GCF_005981925.1 Streptomyces albidochromogenes | reverse complement strand
GCGCTCGGGGGCGCACTGGCGGTGGCGGTGCGGGCCGCGGTGGCCGGTGCACCGGCCGGGCCGGGGCCGCTGCTGCTGGTGCCCGTGCCGTCCGCGCGCGGCGCGGTCCGGGCACGCGGCCACGATCCGGGGCTCCGGATCGCCCGGTGCGCGGCGGGGGAACTGCGGCGCGCCGGGGTGCCCGCCCGGGTCCTGGCCGTGCTCAGGCAGCGGCGGCCGGTGAGCGACCAGGCGGGCCTGAGCGCCCGCGAGCGGGCGGCGAACCTGGCAGGGGCCCTGGAGGTGTCCCCCGGGGGCGCACGGCTCCTGGCGGGCGGCCGGGCCGTCCTGGTGGACGACCTGATGACGACGGGCGCCTCGCTCGCGGAGGCGGCGCGTGCACTGAGTGCCATCCGGGAATGGCCGGTTCTGGTCTCGGCGCAGCCCAGGGCCGCTGTCGTCGCCGCTCCGGCGCTGTCCTTCGGTAATAAACCGGAACTGACGGGGAACTTGGATCGTTGCAGGTAGGGAGAGTGGAAATTCGCTTGATAGGAGGTACGCGCCGGTAGCGGGTGCCGACAGGCGTCCGAGCGAGCTATGTTCGGTTGTGAGGAAAGCAGAGCTTGTGCCTCACGATTTGGACGGCTGCGCTTCGGGTTTTCACTTCAGCCCGAAGTCGATGGGGTGGGGATCTTGTCGACTGGGGAGGAGGAGGTGAAAGTCACCAAGTCCGAGGTTCCGGTGCTCACCGGAACCTGGTGCGAAAGGGAGACGCTCCGCCGCTGAAGCGGGGCTATCC
This sequence comes from Streptomyces albidochromogenes, assembly GCF_005981925.1. Taxonomy (GTDB): domain Bacteria; phylum Actinomycetota; class Actinomycetes; order Streptomycetales; family Streptomycetaceae; genus Streptomyces; species Streptomyces albidochromogenes. The sequence goes on along the minus strand of NZ_VBVX01000435.1, from coordinate 3,473 downwards.
GGGAACGGAGTTCTGCGTGGACATCGTCGTCAAGGGCCGCAAGACCGAGGTGCCCGAGAGGTTCCGCAAGCACGTGGCCGAGAAGCTGAAGCTGGACAAGATCCAGAAGCTCGACGGCAAGGTGATCAGCCTGGACGTCGAAGTGTCCAAGGAGCCCAATCCGCGGCAGGCCGACCGTTCCGACCGTGTGGAGATCACGCTTCACTCGCGTGGCCCGGTCATCCGGGCCGAGGCGTCGGCCGGCGACGCGTATGCGGCGCTGGACCTCGCCACCGGGAAGTTGGAGGCGCGGCTGCGCAAGCAGCACGACAAGCGCCACACGCGTCGTGGCAACGGCAGGCTGTCGGCCGCAGAGGTGGGTACGACGGTGCCGGGCACCGCGGCCATGAACGGCAATGGGGTTCTCGTCGCCGACGAGGCGACACCGACCATCCCCACCACCAGGATCGGATCGCTCGAGGTACAGGGCGAAGGGCCGCTGGTGGTCCGCGAGAAGACGCACGTCGCGGCCCCGATGACGCTCGACCAGGCGCTCTACGAGATGGAGCTGGTCGGGCACGACTTCTACCTCTTCGTCGACTCCGAGACGAAGGAGCCCAGTGTCGTCTACCGGCGGCACGCCTACGACTACGGTGTCATCCACCTGACGACCGACCCGCTGGCCGAGACCGAGGCGGGCGGCGCCGGAGGTGCACTCGGCGGGTGATTCGCCGGGCACGCTGAACCGACGAGGGTCGCGTGCCGTATCCATCTGTGATGGTGCCCCTGGAGCGCCTGTGCGCCCCCCAGGGGCACCATCGTGCGACCGCAGGATCACCGCTCCGTCGTCCGGGCATGAAATCATGGCGTCGCAAGCCAATCGGTGCTCTGCACACTGTGGTTGGGGCAGCTCATGATTTTCGGGCCACGGCCTTCAGGGGGAGGAACGATGGCGGACAGCTTCGGTCCGGTGCACGACGAGTCCGGCACGGCGGACGCCGAGGGCGGCGGCGGTCCCGGTGCGGACGCCGGGGGAGCGCGCAAGGAGCCCATCAGGGTGCTGGTCGTCGACGACCACGCCCTGTTCCGCCGGGGACTGGAGATCGTCCTCGCGCAGGAGGAGGACATCCAGGTCGTCGGTGAGGCCGGGGACGGTGCGGAGGCCGTGGACAAGGCGGCCGATCTGCTGCCGGACATCGTGCTGATGGACGTGCGGATGCCCAAGCGCGGTGGCATCGAGGCGTGCACCACCATCAAGGAGGTGGCCCCCAGCGCGAAGATCATCATGTTGACGATCAGCGACGAGGAGGCCGACCTCTACGACGCGATCAAGGCGGGCGCGACCGGTTACCTCCTCAAGGAGATCTCCACGGACGAGGTGGCCACGGCGATCCGCGCGGTGGCCGACGGCCAGTCGCAGATCAGCCCGTCGATGGCGTCCAAACTCCTCACCGAGTTCAAGTCGATGATCCAGCGCACCGACGAGCGCCGGCTCGTCCCCGCGCCGCGGCTGACCGAGCGGGAGCTCGAAGTCCTCAAGCTCGTGGCGACCGGCATGAACAACCGGGACATCGCCAAGGAGTTGTTCATCTCCGAGAACACCGTGAAGAACCACGTCCGCAACATCCTGGAGAAGCTGCAGCTGCACTCCCGGATGGAGGCCGTGGTCTACGCGATGCGGGAGAAGATCCTCGAGATCAGGTGAGGCGGGCCAATTCGGCGGTCAGCGGCTCGCGCAGGTCCGGTGCGTCCACGCGCTCCACCCGTACGTCCGAGCAGCCGACCCACTGCGCCGCCTCGACCAGCGCCTGCGCCATCGGTCCCACGGCCTTGCGGCTCTCCAGCGAGACCTGACGCGCCACGAGCGTCTTCCCCTCACGCGCCGGGTCGACCCGGCCCAGCAGCCGCCCGCCCGCGAGCAACGGCATGGCGAAGTACCCGTGAATTCGCTTGGGCTTGGGGACGTAGGCCTCCAGACGGTGGGTGAAGCCGAAGATCCGCTCGGTGCGGGGGCGGTCCCAGACGAGGGAGTCGAAGGGCGACAGCAGGGTCGTGCGGTGGCGGCCGCGCGGGGTGCTCACCAGGGCTGCCGGGTCCGCCCACGCGGGCTTGCCCCAGCCTTCGACCTCGACCGGGACCAGACCCGAGTCGGCGATCACGGCGTCGACCTGCTCGCCCTTGAGGCGGTGGTAGTCCGCGATGTCGGCGCGCGTGCCGACGCCGAGCGACTGGCCGGCGAGGCGCACGAGCCGGCGGAGGCACTCGGTGTCATCCAGGTCGTTGTGGTAGACGGCGTCCGGGACGGCGCGCTCGGCCAGGTCGTAGACCCGCTTCCAGCCGCGCCGCTCGGTGCAGACCACCTCGCCGTACATCAGCGCGCGCTCGACGGCGACCTTCGACGCGGACCAGTCCCACCACTCGCCCTTGTTCTTGGCGCCGCCCAAATCCGTGGCCGTCAGCGGACCTTCGGCGCGCAGCTGCTTGATCACCGCGTCGTACGCGCCGTCAGGGAGGTCGTGGTGCCAGTGCGGCCGGTCGCGGTACGCGCGGCGGCGGAAGGCGAAGTGCGGCCACTCCTCCATGGGCAGGATGCAGGCCGCGTGCGACCAGTACTCGAAGGCGTGGGCGCCGGTCCAGTAGGCGCTGTCCACGGTCGAGCGGCCCACGGCGCCGAGGCGGGCGTACGGAATCAGCTCGTGCGAGCGGGCCAGCACGGAGATCGTGTCGAGCTGCACCGCGCCCAGGTGGCGCAGGACGCCGCGCACCCCGCCCCGCCGGTCCGGCGCGCCCAGGAATCCCTGGGCGCGCAGGGCGATCCTGCGGGCTTCGTCGGCGGAGAGCGAGGCGGTGGGCGGCAGCAGACTGGTCATGGCCGCAGCCTAGGCTCCGCCACTGACAACAGGCCCTGGCCTGCGGCGATTCAGTCGGACGGGACGCCGGCCCGCGAGGGCAGGTACGGGCAGGCCGTCGGCAGTCCGAGGTCGGACGGGAGCAGGGCGCCGATCCAGCCGTCCCGGCGCACGCCCTTGTTCGCGATGCCGGAGCGCTGGACGCCCTCGATGACGAACCCGGCCCTCTCGGCCACCGCGCGCGACGCGTCGTTGCCGATCTCGGCGCGCCACTCCAGGCGCTCCACGCCCGCGCACGTGAAGGCCCAGTGGGCGACGGCCCGCACCGCCTCGGTGACGTAGCCCCGGCCGCGGTGCTCCTTCGCCCCCCAGTAACCGATCTCCGCGGCGCCCTCGCCGCGCGTGATCGACGACACGGCGGCCACCAGTTCGCCGGTGTCCCGGGTGAGGGCCCCGAAGGCGTACACCGTGTCGTAGCGCCAGCCGTCCGGCACGATCCGGCCGACGAAGCCCTCCGCGTGCTCACGTTCGTACGGCGAGGGGATCGACGTCCAGCGCTGGATGTCGGGGTCCTGGCACGCCTGGTGGACGGCGTCGGTGTCGGCGGGCTCGAAAGGGCGCAGCAGCAGCCGCTCGGTGGTGAGG
>NZ_VBVX01000434.1 GCF_005981925.1 Streptomyces albidochromogenes | reverse complement strand
GGGTGAGCGAGGTGCAGCGCGAGATCGTGGCGACGACGCGGCTCGGCATGCCGAGGGGGCGGCGATGAGCGCGGACCGGGCGACGGGTGCGGAGCCGGCCGGCCTGTACGCGGTGCTGAAGGGGTTCGAGGGACGTCCCGCGGCCGTGGCGGGTGTCGGCAAGGACCCGGTCAACGAGCCGATGATCAGGCACTGGTGCGAGGCGATGGGGGACACCGGGGCGGCGTACCGCGGCTCCGGGGCGATCGCCCCGCCGACCATGCTCCAGGCGTGGACGATGGGCGGCCTGTCGGGGCACACGGGCAGGTCGCAGGCGTACGACGAACTGCTCGCCCTGCTCGACGGCGCCGGGTACACCTCGGTGGTCGCGACGGACTGCGAGCAGGAGTACGTGCGGGACCTGCGGCCGGGGGACCGGATCACCTTCGACGCCGTGATCGAGTCCGTCTCCGCGCGCAAGACGACCAGGCTCGGCACGGGGTACTTCGTCACGACCCGCACGGACGTCCGCGCCCAGGGGGAGCCGGCCGGGACGCATCGCTTCCGCATCCTCAAGTACGTCCCGGCGGCGCGGCGCGCCGGTGACGGCCGGGGGAAGCGGCCCCGGCCCGTCGTCAACCGGGACAACGCCGGGTTCTGGGACGGGGTGGCCGAGCACAAGCTGCTGATCCAGCGGTGCGCGGGGTGCGCAGCCCTGCGGTTTCCCTGGCTGCCGGGGTGCGGGCGCTGCGGGGCGCAGGAGTGGGACGCGGTCGAGGCGAGCGGGGCGGGCACGGTGTTCTCGTACGTCGTCGTGCACCGCCCGGTGTTCCCCGCCTTCGACCCGCCGTACGCCGTGGCGCTGATCGAGCTCGTCGAGGGGGTGCGGATGGTCGGCAACGTCGTGGGGGTGCCGTACGAGGAGGTGCGGATCGGGATGCCGGTGCGGGCGGAGTTCGTGCGGGTGGACGGGGAGTGGGAGCTTCCGGTGTTCCGGGCGGCAACGGGCGACGGCGGCGGGCGACGGGGGCGGGGCTGATGGACTTCACGCCCACGCAGGAGCAGCGGGCGGCCCGGGACCTGGCCGCGCGGATCTTCGCGGACCTGTCGACACACGACCGGCTGGCCGCCGCCGGGACGGGCACGGACGCCGAGCTGTGGAAGGCGCTGTGCGCGGCGGGGCTCGTGGCCTCGGTGGAGGAGACCGGCCTGCTCGGGCTGGTGCTGCTGCTGGAGGAGCAGGGACGTACGACGGCGCAGGTGCCGATCGCCGCGACGTGCGTGTACGGGCTGCTGGCGGTCGCCTTCGCCGGACTCCAGGCCGGGGTGTGCGCCGGGTCCCTGGCCCGCGCCGTGGCCCACACCGCGCAGCGGGAGCAGTTCGGGCGGCCGCTGTCGGCCAATCAAGGGGTGCTGCTGCGGGCCGCCGACGCGTACATGGACATCGAGGCGATCCGGGTCACCGCGTACGAGGCCGCGTGGCGTCACGACGAGCGGCTGCCCTTCGCCACGCACGCCCTCACCGCCGCCTGGTGGGCGTCGGAGGCCGGGCAGCGGGTGGTGCACACCGGGCAGCACCTGCACGGCGGGGCGGGGGCCGACCTGGAGCACCCCGTCCACCGGCACTTCCTGTGGGGGCGTCAGCTCGACTCGCATCTCGGGAGCGGCGGCGAAGTACTGGAGGAACTGGGCCGGGCGCTGTGCTCGGGGCAGCGGCAGGAGGGCGAGGCGCGATGAAGGCCGGGGACACGCTGCCGGCGCTGGAGATCCCGGTCACCCGCACCCTGATCGTCGCGGGCGCCGTGGCCTCCCGCGACTACCAGGACGTGCACCACGACGCCGAGGCCGCGCGGGCGAAGGGCTCGCCCGACATCTTCATGAACATCCTGACGACCAACGGCCTCGTCGGCCGGTACGTCACCGACCACTTCGGCCCCGCCGCCCGCCTGCGCGCCGTCCGGATCCGCCTCGGCGCCCCCAACTACCCCGGCGACACGATGGTGCTCACCGGAACCGTCACCGCGCTCGGCCCGGACGGCACCGCCGAGGTGCGGATCGTCGGCGCCAACAGGCTCGGCCACCACGTCACCGGCACGGTGACCGTCAGCGTCCGGGAGGAGGACTCGTGAGCGTACGCGGCGCCGACACACTCGGCGGGAAGGCGGCGATCGTCGGCATCGGGGCGACGGAGTTCTCCAAGGACTCGGGGCGCAGCGAGCTCAAGCTGGCCGTGGAGGCGGTACGGGCCGCGATCGCGGACGCGGGTCTGACCCCCGCCGACGTCGACGGCATGGTCACCTTCACCATGGACACCAGCCCCGAGATCACCGTCGCCCAGGCGGCCGGCATCGGCGAGCTGTCGTTCTTCTCCCGCGTCCACTACGGCGGCGGCGCGGCCTGCGCCACCGTCCAGCAGGCCGCCCTCGCCGTCGCGAGCGGGGTGGCCGAAGTGGTCGTCTGCTACCGGGCGTTCAACGAACGGTCCGGCCGCCGCTTCGGGGCGGGCGTGCAGCACCGCGAGCCGTCCGCCGAGGGAGCGGCCCTCGGCTGGAACCTGCCGTCCGGGCTGCTCACACCCGCCTCCTGGGTCGCCATGGCCGCCCAGCGCTACCTCCACGCGTACGGCCTCACGCCCGACGCCCTCGGCCACGTCGCCGTCACCGGCCGCCGTCACGCCGCCCGCAATCCGGCCGCGTACTTCTACGGGAAGCCCATCACCCTCGCCGACCACGCCGCCTCGCGCTGGATCGTCGAACCGCTGCGGCTGCTCGACTGCTGCCAGGAGACCGACGGCGGGCAGGCGCTCGTCGTGACCTCCGCCGAGCGGGCCAGGGACCTGCCGCACCCGCCCGCGCTGATCGCCGCGGCGGCGCAGGGCGCGGGGCGCGGCCAGGAGCAGATGACCAGCTACTACCGCGACGGCCTGACCGGCCTGCCCGAGACGAACGTGGTGGCACGGCAGTTGTGGCGCACCTCCGGCCTGCGGCCCGCCGACATCGACGTCGGGATCCTCTACGACCACTTCACCCCGTTCGTGCTGATGCAGCTGGAGGAGTTCGGCTTCTGCGGGCCCGGGGAGGGCGCCGCCTTCGTCGCCGAGGACGCGCTGGCGCTCAACACGCACGGGGGGCAGCTCGGCGAGGCGTACCTGCACGGCATGAACGGCATCGCGGAGGCGGTCAGACAACTGCGCGGCACGTCGGTGAACCAGGTACCCGGCGCCGCCCGGTCGCTGGTGACGGCGGGCACCGGCGTTCCCACGTCCGGGTTGATCCTCGGCGCGGATGGCTGACTGCGGAGTGTGAAGCGCGTCGGTGCGCCGGGGGACCCGTTCACTCTCCCTCATGTACCCGTACCTAAAGAGGCTCATCGGACATGGACTCGCGCTGGCCGCCGTGATCGGCGTGCTGGCCCTTCCCCAGCGGACGGAGGCGAGGGAGGCGGCCGGGGTGCGGCCCGCCGCGCGGACCGACGCGCCGGCGGCGCGGACCGTGACGTTCCGCGGCCGGGCGTTCGACACCTGCCAGGCCCCGCCGGTCTCCACGCTGCGCGCCTGGCGTGCCTCGCCGTACCGCGGTGTCGCCGTGTACTTCGGCGGCCGCGGCCGGGCCTGCCCGCACCAGCGCCACCTCAGCAAGCAGTGGGTGGCGGACGTGGACCGCATGGGCTGGCGGGTCCTGCCCGCTTTCGTCGGCTCGCAGTCCCCGTGCGTACGCGCCAAGAACAAGCGCCACGTCCGTATCGGCCGCGCGCCCTGGCGCCAGGGCCGGAAGGAGGGGCGGGACGCGGTCAGCGCGGCGAAGGCCCACGGCATGCTCGCGGGCAGCGCGCTCTACCTCGACATGGAGGCGTACGACGAGGGCGACCGCCGCTGCGCGCGCACCACGCTCGACTTCGTCCGCGGCTGGAACCGCGAGGTGCGCAAGCACGCCTACCTGCCCGGGTTCTACAGCAGCGCGGAGTCCGGCGTGCGGCACATGGAGCGCTCCCGCAAGGCGGGGGTCACGGACCTGCCGTCGGTGATGTGGTTCGCCCGCTGGAACGGCAAGCCGGCGCTGTACGCCGAGCGCGTCCTGCCCCGGCACGCCTGGGCCCCGCACCGCCGCATCCACCAGTACGCGGGCAACGTCAGCGAGAAGCACGGCGGCAAGCGCCTGACCATCGACCGCAACTCGGTGGACGCCCCGGTGGCCCGCATCGGCCGCTGACGGGCCCCGCCGCACCCGGGCCGGCCGCGCGCACCGGGCCGGCCGGCCCGCCCGCCCCCAGGGCGACCGCCCGCGCACCCGGGCCGGCCGGCCCGCACCCCGAGAC
>NZ_VBVX01000433.1 GCF_005981925.1 Streptomyces albidochromogenes | reverse complement strand
GGGCGGGGCTCCGGTGGGTGCGGCACGCGGCGGAGCAGCGCTCCGTGCGCGGCGGTCAGAGCGTGCGCAGCAGCAGCGCCGGGTGCTCCACACAGTCCGCGACGTACCGCAGGAACCCGCCGGCGGTCCCCCCGTCACACACCCGGTGGTCGAACGTCAGCGACAACTGCACCACCTTGCGCACCGCCAACTCCCCTTCGTGCACCCACGGCTTGGGGACGATCCGCCCGACCCCGAGCATCGCCGCCTCCGGGTGGTTGATGATCGGCGTGGACCCGTCGACCCCGAACACCCCGTAGTTGTTCAGCGTGAACGTGCCGCCCGTCAGTTCCGCCGGTGTCAGCGCCCCCTTGCGGGCCGCGTCCGTCAGCCGTGCGAACTCCGCGCTCAGGCCGTCCACGCTGCGGGCGTGCGCGTCCTTCACGACGGGAACCATCAGTCCCCGCTCCGTCTGCGCCGCGAACCCGAGGTGCACACCGGGCAGGCGCACGATCTCGCGGGAGGCCATGTCGACCGTCGAGTTCAGCTCCGGGAACCGGGCCAGGGCCGCCGTGCAGATCCGGGCCAGGAGCGCCAGGACCGACACCGGGGGTCCGCCCGCCTGGTTCATCGCAGCGCGGGCCGCCATCAGCTCGGTCGCGTCCGCGTCCACCCAGCAGGTGGCGTCCGGGATCTCGCTGCGGCTGCGCGACAGCTTGTCCGCCACGGCCCCGCGCATCCCGCGCAGCGGCACCCGCTCCGCCCCGACAGGAGAAGCCACGGCCACCGGCGCGGGCGCCGCCCGCTCGGGCGCCCGCGCCCCGCGGATCGCACCCTCCACATCGGCCCGCAGGATCAGCCCGTCGGGCCCTGAGCCCTTGAGCGCCCGCAGATCGAGGCTGTTCTCCCTGGCCAGCCGGCGCACCAGCGGCGAGATCACCGGCACCGGACCGTCCTGGCCGGCCACCCCTGCGACCGCCGGGGCAGCCACCTCGGCGACCGCCACGGCCGCACGAGCCGCGTCCGGCCGGATACGCCGCCGCCGCGCCACCGCCGCCCCCGTGCCGTATCCCACCAGCACGTTCCCCGAGGACTCCGCCTCCCCCGAAGCGGTGGACCCGGCGGGAGCCGCGTCCACCACCGAAGCCGACGCGGAACCGGAAGCGGCAGCCTGAGCCGACGCGGAACCGGAAGCCGGAGCCGGACCGGATGCCGGCGCCCCCGCCGACCCCACCGCGACCGTCAGCAGCGGCGAACCGACGGGCAGTTCGGTCCCCTCCTCACCGAAGCGGGCGGTCACCACGCCCCCGTACGGGCACGGCACCTCCACCATCGCCTTGGCCGTCTCCACCTCGACCACCGGCTGGTCGACGGCGACCACATCGCCCACCTCGACCAGCCAGCGCACGATCTCCGCCTCGGTCAGCCCCTCACCGAGGTCGGGCAGCTTGAACTCCAGCACCTTCGGCATCAGCTGCCCGCCTCCCACTGCAGCCGCGCGACCGCGTCGAGCACCCGGTCCACTCCCGGCAGATGGTGCCGCTCCAGCATCGGCGGCGGATACGGGATGTCGAACCCGGCGACCCGCAGCACCGGCGCCTCCAGATGGTGGAAGCAGCGCTCCGTCACCCGGGCCGCGATCTCCCCACCCGGCCCGCCGAAACCGGTCGACTCATGGACGACGACCGCGCGCCCGGTACGCCGTACCGAAGCGGCCACCGTCTCGTCGTCGAACGGCACGAGCGAGCGCAGGTCGACGACCTCCAGGTCCCAGCCCTCCGCCGCGGCCGCTTCCGCCGCCTCCATGCACACCGGCAGGGACGGCCCGTACGTGATCAGCGTCGCGCTGCGCCCCGAGCGCCGCACGACCGCGCGCCCGATCGGCTCGACGGCCGTCGGCGCCTGTGGCGACCAGGCCGCCTTCGACCAGTACAGCCGCTTCGGCTCCAGGAAGACCACCGGGTCGTCCGAGGCGATCGCCGCCCGCATCAGCCCGTACGCGTCCTCGACCGTCGCCGGCGTCACGACATGGAGCCCCGGAGTCGCCATGTAGTACGCCTCGGACGAATCACTGTGGTGCTCGACGCCGCCGATCCCGCCGCCGTACGGCACCCGGATCACCATCGGCATCGGCATCGCGCCGCGCGTGCGGTTGCGCATCCGCGCCACATGGCTGATGAGCTGCTCGAACGCCGGATAGGCGAACGCGTCGAACTGCATCTCGACCACGGGCCGCAGCCCGTACATCGCCATGCCGACGGCCGTCCCCAGGATCCCCGCCTCGGCGAGCGGCGTGTCCGTGACCCGGTCCTCGCCGAACTCCTTCACGAGCCCGTCGGTGACCCGGAAGACCCCGCCGAGCGCGCCGACGTCCTCGCCCATCACGTGGACGGACGGGTCCTCGGCCATCGCGTCGCGCAGCGCCCGGCCGAGGGCCTGCGCCATCGTCGCCGGCTTGGCGGGCTTCGCGTCGACCGTCGTCGTCGCTGCCGTTGTCATCGCTCGTCCTCCGCATCGAGCTCGGCCCGCAGCAGGGCTTCCTGCTCCCTGAGTTGCGCCGTCTTCTCGGCGTAGACGTGCGCGAAAAGGTCCATGGGGTCGAGCACCGGGTCCGCGTTCATCCGCTCGCGCAGCTCGGCGGCCATCGTCTCGGCGGCCTCCCGGGCCTCCCGCACGGCGTCCTCGTCCAGCATTCCCCGCTCCGTGAGTTCCCGCTCCATGAGCTGGACCGGGTCGTGGGCGCGCCACGCCTCGACCTCGGCATCGCCCCGGTAGCGGGTCGCGTCGTCCGCGTTCGTGTGGGCGTCCATCCGGTACGTGACGGCCTCGACCAGCGTCGGGCCGCCGCCGCGGCGGGCGCGCGCCACCGCCTCGGCCAGCACCTCGTGCACGGCGGCGGCGTCGTTGCCGTCGACCAGCCGGCCCGGCATGCCGTACCCGACGGCCTTGTGGGCCAGGGACGGGGCGGCGGTCTGCTTGGCGAGCGGCACCGAGATGGCGAAGCCGTTGTTCTGCACGAGGAAGACGACCGGCGCCCGCCAGACGGCGGCGAAGTTCAGCGCCTCGTGGAAGTCGCCCTCGCTCGTGCCGCCGTCGCCGACCATGGCCAGCGCGACGACGTCGTCGCCCTTGAGGCGGGCCGCGTGCGCCAGGCCCACCGCGTGCGGCAGCTGGGTCGCCAGCGGGGTGCACAGCGGCGCGATGCGGTGCTCGCGCGGGTCGTAACCGGTGTGCCAGTCGCCCCGCAGCAGCGTCAGCGCCTCCACGGGGTCCAGCCCGCGCACCACGGCGGCGAGGGTGTCCCGGTAGCTCGGGAAGAGCCAGTCCCGCTCCTCCAGGACGAGCGCGGCCGCGACCTCGCAGGCCTCCTGGCCCGTGCTGGAGGGGTAGACCGCGAGGCGGCCCTGCTTGGTGAGCGCGGTCGCCTGCGTGTTGTACCTGCGGCCGCGGACCAGCTCCGCGTACAGCCTGCGCATCAGCCCGGCGTCGAGCCGGGCGGCGGCGCCGGTGCCGAGCACGCGGTGCGGCTCGCTGTCCGGGAGCAGCGGGGCGGGGTCCGTGCGCGGCTTCCAGGCCGGGGGAGGGGCCGGCCGGTAGGCGGCGGCACCGGGCAGGTCCTGGGCCGGCTCGACCGGCCGCACCGTCATGGTGCTCTTCTTCATCGCGTGCACCTCCTCGTGGGAGCGGTGAGAAGGCACAGCAATGTGGTGTGCCTCACCTACCGATTGTTCGGTCGTGGACGCAATTTGGCTACAGGCGCCTTCAGCCTGTGGACAAACGGTTCTCCACAGCCTGGGATAGGGGCAGGTCGTCCATCAGAGGGAGGCGGGGGGACATGGCAGCTGAACAAATGGCCGACGCGGGAGCGCGCCCGCCGGCGCGCCCGCTCGACGCCATCGACCGCGACATCCTGCGGATGCTCCAGACGGACGGCCGCGCGTCGATACGGTCCGTGGCCGAGCGGGTGCACGTGTCGCGCGCCAACGCCTACGCGCGCATCAACCGGCTCATCGACGACGGCGTGATCCGCGGCTTCAGCGCACGCGTGGACCACGAACGCGCGGGGCAGGGAGCATCGGCGTACATCACGCTCAAGATCGTGCAGAACTCCTGGCGCACGGTCCGCGAACGCCTTCAGGAACTGCCCGGCGCCGCGCACATCGCGCTGGTCAGCGGGGATTTCGATGTACTGCTGCTGGTCCACACGGCGGACAACAGGGCGCTGCGCGAGCTCGTACTGACGAAGATCCAGTCCATCCCGGAAGTGCTCAGCACCCGCACCCTGCTGGTCTTCGAGGAGACCGACCTCGACACGGCCGCCTCACCACAACCGCCCCAGCTGCCCCCACC
>NZ_VBVX01000432.1 GCF_005981925.1 Streptomyces albidochromogenes | reverse complement strand
GGGTACCGCAGACTCAACCACCGCTACGAGCAACACCCGGGCAACTACCTGGCATTTCTTGGGCTGGCAGCCGCCATCTGCTGCTACAAACGCTTCCGCAACCTCACCATGTAGGACACGGTCTTAGACGGGCGCGTTGGCGAAGGAGTTTGCCGACTCGCTTTACTCCGTTGTGCCGGGGGTGGCGGCATGAGGACGGGATTCGGCTCAGTGGCGTGCCAGGGCGCGCCACGAGACCCAGCACTCGCAGCTGGTTGCTAGGCAGAGGCGCGAAGCTGGCACGACCCGGGCAGCCCAACGACCCCTCATGCCACAGAATCCCCCCGAATCCGCTGTCAGAACCGCCTGGCAAGATCACACGTATGACCAGCAACACCGGAACTCCCGTCCCGCTCCCAGCCAATCACCGCATCTCGGAGACGTACGCCGACTGGGCACGTACTCAGGGGCCGGGCGTCGAAACCGATGCCCGCGACATGCTGGAACGGGCGGGCAGCAGCCGGCACCGGGCCTGGGAGAAGCCCGGCCGGTTCGTGGACGACGCGGAGCGCCTGGCCCGGGGCCTGCCGGCCGCCCACCTGCCCTGGTTCTGGGACACCATCGGTCATTGGATGCTGGAGACGCACCGCCGCTCCGCCGCCCGCGCCTACGTGCAGGCGCGCGCCGCCGAGCGCACCCACGCTCTGCCGGTCGATCCCGACTGGCGGCGGGCGAATCAGCTGCTGTTCGCCCGGTTCGGCGCCCTGCCCGCCAGTGAGCTCAGCGGTGCGGCGGCCTGGTTGGACGGTGTCCTCGAACCGGTCGACGCGCACCACGAGTTCGTCAGCCTGCTGAGCGCCTGGGCGGCGTCCCCCGGCGAGCTTCCCGCCGATCTGGCCCGCCGGGTCCGGGACTCGGCCCGCGCGGCCGGGCTCGGCAGCGAGGAGGAGGCCCGGGTGCTGGGCGGGGTGCTGGCCGAGTCCCGCGGCAAGGCCGTCCCCGAGCGGCTGCTCGATGCGGCCGCTGGCCCGCTCGGTGACCACCCGCCCGCCGACGAGCAGGCCACCGCCCTCCTCGACCTGTTTCCCGCGTCGAAGAACGACGCGGCTGCCTGGCTGCGGCTGCTCATCGCGTGCGGCGCCGCCGACGCGGCCGCGGCCGGGCGGATCACCCCGGAGGGCGGCCTCGGCGACTGGCTGCGCCGGTACGCCGCCGGATACTCGCACCGCACGGTCGGCGGCGGTGGGGTGACCCGCCAGCCCATGCCCGCGGAACTCTTCGACCTGGTACGCCGGTTCGCCCCGCTGCTGCGCGCGAATGGCACCCCGGTCCACCTGCACGAGGACCGCTACCGGTGGCCGCATCTGGACGCCGACCTCCTCGACCTCTGCCTCGCCGAAGGCATACCCGTCCACGACCCCGGTGCCGCGATCCGCCTGGAGTTCTGGGGTGAGCACTCCCAGCGCGACCTCAAGGCACTCGCCACCGACCCGGTGTTCGGCCCCCGGCTGGAAGGCACCGTGCACGCCGGGCTCCGCACCTGGGGCGGCGCTGCGATCAGCGGCACTGCCATCAGCCGGCTCCCGCACAACCCGGGCATCACCGCCGAGGTGCACGCCCGCGTCGAGAAGCTGCTCGACGCCCTGCGCGGCGGGGGACTCGCCGCCGCCGACGAGGCCGTCGACGAGCTGCACGATCTCCTTGACCGGCCCACCGCCATCGCCCTGGACGGCATCGAGGAGGCCCTCGACACACTCGACCTCACCGGCCCGCTGGCCCGCGCACTACGGGCCGGCCTCCCCGAGGAGCTGGGCTGGCCAGCCCTGGACCAGACCCTCGCCGCGTTCCGGCCCGACGAAACCGTGCACGTCACCTGCACCTGGCCGGTGCTCACCGTGTACGGGGAGACCCGCGCCTTCGCCGTCGATCACTCCGGGCTGCGCGCAGAGCACACCCTGGAACTGCCCGACGGCGCACTCGGCCACACCGTGCACTGGGTCGGTGGCCAGTTCCTCGTCGCCTGGAACGAGCAGGACCAGGAGAACTCTCCCAACACCGCCTACTGGTCCGACCACGCCAGCGAGAAGTTCGAACCGGAGCAGACGTACGGGCTGCGCCCCTACGGCGGCAGCATCCAGGGCGGCCTCGGCTACCAGTTCGAGACCCCGGACGGGGGCGGCCGGTTCGACGGCGAGCGCGTGCTGCGGGCCGGGGGCCGTGAGGGCATCGGCGCCCGCGACTACCAGATGACCGACGGCCACGTCTTCTGGAGCGCCACGGTGTTCAGCGAGGGGCGCGGCGGCTGGGCCCGCATCGACCCGGCCACCGGTGTTCCCACCGCCGACCGCACTCTGCCCGCCTTCCATGACCCCGACCGGTCCCTGCCCGGCACGAAGCCTTTCCCCGACCACCGGATCCTCGCCGCGCTGCCACCCGGTGCCCCGCCCTCCTCGCTCGGCCAGGACGGTACGCTCACCGGTTGCCGGGTCGACTACCGCACGCCGTACGCGGGTCCCTCGCCCCGTGAGTTCGTGCTGGAGTCCATCGACGGCCGTACCGCCTCCTACCGCAGCAACACCTGGGGCCGTCGCCCGTGGGGAATCCTTGCCCTGCCGTTCGGAGGTGAGGACGCCGTCCTGGCCGGCGGGACCACCATCCGCTGCCACTCCGCTGCCGACAACTCGCTGCTCTGGCAGGTCCAGGGCTTCCCCGGCAGCCGCGACAGGTCCCGGAGCCGCGCCACTCTGGGCGATCTGGCCGGGCCGGTTCCGCCGCCTGCCTTCTGGCACTTCCTCACCCCGCGCGACGAGCCCTCGTCCCGTGTCTTGCGAACGGTCACGGACAGTACGGTGCGCGAGCTGTTGCACCAGGGCACCAGGAGCGCCGTGCCCGGAGTGAGCGACCCGCGGGTCCGGGAGGGCGTCGAGCGCGCCGTCCGGCTCGCCGCCGACGTGCTGCGCCGCCGCCAGGAGCTGTCCCACCGGGTCGCCGTCATGCGGGCCGGGCCGGTCGTCGACCTGCCCGACCCTGCGCCGGACAACCGGCTCGTACCGGCCCTCCACGGCCTGCTGCGCCAGTTCCGCGGCTACGAAGAAGGGCAGCCGCAGCCACAGCCCGCCCTCCTCACCTCGGTCGCCGCCGACGGCCGGTACCTGCGCGGTGAGATCGACGACGAGGTGCGGGTGCTCGCCCTGCCCGCGCCGCCCTCCGAGTGGGCGGTGCTGACCGGCCGGATCGATGCCGTGGCCTGGCGGACCGTCGTCGCGGCCACTCCCGACGAGCAGCGACAGGCGCTCGCGGCCCTGCTCGGTGTGTGGAGCCGGCAGCCGTTCGCGGAGGCCGGCAGCTCCTGGCGGACCGGCCGGGCCCCGGAGCAGCGGATCGCCGAAGTGCGCGCGGACGGTTTCCCCGTGGCCTCCGGCCCGGAGCGCAGCGGCCTCGCCCCCTTCCTCCAGCGAGCAACCGATCCGGTACCCGACGATGCCGAAGAGTGCGCCACGCACACCATCGCCGCCGATGACACCACCCGGCTCCCCCGCCTGCTGGCCCTGCTAGCCGGACAGGGCCCGCTGCCGGTGCCCGAGGAGGCCGTGGACCTGTTCCGCTGGCGCACCGGGGTGGCGCGCCCGATCGCCGCCCTGGTCCTCGACGGATTCGCGGGCAGCGACGACTACGGTGCGCACCGCAAGTTGGTCCGCGCCAAGCCGTACAAGGCGGATCAGAACACCCTCTACGCGTACGACGAGTTCCGGCGGCGGCTCGGTCCGGTCGGCCGGCGTACCGTGCTCGCCGCCGCTCTTCCCGGCGACCCGGCGGAGCTCTGGGCCCCTGGCGGGATGACCGCGGCCGCGGAACGCATGGCCGTGGCCTGGGCCCAGCTGCTCGGCAGTGCCCCGTACACCGATGACGGCAGCCATGCCGCTGCCCTCGCCGCGGACCACGGACTCCCGGAGACCTGGGCCACGGCCCTGCTCACCGGCCGCCTCGAGAAGCCTCTGGAGGCCGACGGCATGCAGGCCGCCGCCACCGCTGTCGCCTGGGCTCTCGCCGAGCGCCCGGTCGCAGACCCCGCGGCGCAGGGCGCCCGCGTCCTGCTCGGCGGGCTCACGGACCTGCCCGCCGATCTGCTCACCGCTCTGCGCAGGCTGGCGGACCGGTCCGCCACCACCCCCATTCCGCCAGGCCAGTACGAGGCCAACCCGCTGTTCAGCGTCCCGGACCTGGTGGACAAGGTGGCGGCGGCTCTCCGTGTCAGCCGTGACGCGGCCGCCCTCCAGCTCCAGCTGCACGCTTTCGACCGCCCGGCCGACCGCACCGTCCGCCGCTGGAACTCCTGGTCCATCGATCATCACCGCGCCGTCCGCAAGGAGCTGACCGCCGCCAAGGCCCCGCGCCCCAAACC
>NZ_VBVX01000431.1 GCF_005981925.1 Streptomyces albidochromogenes | reverse complement strand
GCCCGGACCTCCTCACCACGTGCACGAGGGGCATACACAATGCGCACCCGAGGCACACAGGCGAGGTCGCGAGCTGCTCAACCGTGGTCCCACCGGCCAAGCGCGACGTCGCAGCGCCTCGAACAACAACCGCTCGCCCGACCACACCACCACCTCACCGTCGGAGGACCAGGCCGTGCGGCAGCTGCTCCGCGGCGCGTACAAGGCCGGGGAAGTGGCGCTGGAGAGTGAGCCGCACCGCGACTGCACCAGAGTCGGACCGCCTGGTCTACCCCGGCGCACTGGGCCCACGGCATCACCATGGGCGCGGTCCGCGGGGCACTCGCCCTGACCGGCCGGGCCCGGTGGCGACAGCCGCAGTGCACTACGCCGTCGTCTGGGGCGGGGATGTGATGCGCTACCGCAGCCTGGGCCGGCCGATGTGGTGGGCAAGCCTGTGTGGCTCTATCCGCCCGAACGGTGGAGTGACGAGCAGTTCAGGCTCGGTCCGCAGCATGACGTACTGCGAGATGCGATCAGCAGTGAACTGGACCGGCTGCACTCGGCGACCTGACAGTTGTGGGCCCGCCGACCGTCAGGTCGGCGGGCCCGGTGATCGGTGACGGTCAGCCGAAGGTCACTGCAGGCGTCTGAGCGGGACGATGTCGGTGACGCGGTTGGTGATCGTGGGGGGGGCGGTTTCCTGGGTGGCGAGCAGAGCGACGATCGTGAGGGGTTGGTCGCAGTGAGGACAGTTCCGGACGGCCGTCGGTGCCAGGGGGTCGATGGTTCCCGGGGCGGCCGGCTGCGGGACGGGCGGAAGGGCCCGAGGGTGTTTGCCGAGGCGTCGTGCTCGTTCTTCGTCGCGAGTACGGTTCCGTTGCCTTTCCGACTCGCGGCGGCAGTCGGGCGAGCTAGATCTGACGTAGTCGGGGGTTGGCGGTGAAGATGCCTTCGCAGACCGGGCAGGTGTGGGCAGCCAGACCGGCGGGAGCGCGTCGGTGGGCGGCGCTCTTGCAGCGGGGAGAGCAGTAGATCTGTCTCGGGCAGCGAAGCGGCGCCGTCGCCCTGGTCGGTGGAGCCCCGCGGCGAACAGTAAGGAACGGTCCGCCGGAGGGGGTACTGCCACTCCGCCCCCGCATCGCCTGGAGCCTGCCGATGACGCGCACCCCTGGCAGACCCTCGCCGGCTGCCCGGCGCCGCCTGGACCATGGGCGATCGTTTCTCCGGACAAGCCGCTTCCCTACCCGGGTGAGCTTCTGCTCGGCGCACTCCCGTTCCACTTCGCCGGTCGCTATCCACGTGATCACCGAGGACGGATCACGGCGGACGGTCTCCTGCGGCCGGAGCACACCGGCGCGCGCTCTGGAAGGAGCCGGCTCCCTCCCCACCTGACCCCGGCCCACGCCGGCAGGTACATCGCATCTGAGACCGGGCAGCGGGGACCACACGTGCGAACCAGCACTGGTGAACGCATACCCTGCCCGCAACACGGCGCGTGCCGATGCCGATGCTCCTCGCCGGACCGCCCGCATCGGGGAATGGCGTGCCGTCCCTGATTCGGCCATGTACTCATACTCGTCTCCAAGCCCGCCGGAGTGTGTGGGCCCCTGATGTGCTGGTCAATCGGTCTGCGCGAGCGCAGCGCTGCTGTTGGGATCGCAGCGCGCTGGGGGCTGGAGACGCCCGCGGTGACGTCAGTGATGTTGTGCAGCGGTCGACGGCGGTGCCGGAGATGATCTCCGCGACCAGCGGATCAAGGTGGTGTCCGGGACGTCATGGCTGCCCCACGTTAAGGCGAACCGCGGGCCCGTCCACGGAAGGCCAGGATCGGCCGGCGTCAGGCCCGCTGATCAGGAGGCTGCCTCGGGGCGCAGCGGGACTGTGCGGCCGATAACGAGCCCTCGGCCCGCAGCAGGGCGACGCTCGGATCGGTAACCGGTGCTGTTGATGCTCAGTTGAAGTCCCTGCGTTCCGAGGCCGGTCGGGCCATACGGAAGCCGATGATTCGCAGGCTGGCTGCTTCCCGGCCCTTCGGTCTCCGTGACGCTTTGGACGGTGTGGTACCTGGGTGAGAACTCTTCCCAGGTTTTCGTGGCATCCGCGCAGATCTTGAAATCTTCATATGCCGCGCATGTCTGGTCTTCCTCGACCGCCAGCAGGCCCCCCAAGGCGGTGATCAGGTGGGCGTAGTTGTCGTCGATCATGGCGGTCAGCTCTTCGTGGCTGAGCTCGTGTGCCGCGATTGCGTTCCACTCGCGGGAGTCTGACTCCTTGCCGAGTGAATACCGGTCGTTGACCAGCACCGTGTCGAGTTCCAGCCAGTGCATGTAATTATGGAGTTTGAGAGCGCCGAATTTCGCGGCCGGGAGCCCGTACAGGCACCACCGGACGTAGTGCACAGGCAAGATGCCCATGGTCACACTTTTCACCCTGCTGTAGAGGAGTTCACTGCGTTTGACCTTGCCTTGCAGCAAGTTTCCGGCAAGAAACTCCCGGAACACGTCCGTATACCCTTCATGGGCGTCGGGGGATTTCGCTCCTGATGCATTCATGGAACGCATGCACCACTGGATCTGCCCTGCTGTCGTCGAGCAGCCGCACCAGATCCAGCCGGTGACGATGGTCGTCGACGTAGAAAGTTACCAGCATGGCATGGTTCAGGCTGGCCAGCGTGCCGAAATCCCGCACCTTCGGGAAGGACATGACGGTCAGGTGCGACTGGTCCTTTACATGTTTCGGATTAAGGTGCCGCGTGACAGGAAACGTGCGGCAGTACCAACCGAAAAAAGTCTCAAGGAATTCCTGGTCCTTCGGCGCAATATAGCGCAGTGCGTCAGTGCCGGCCGTCGGCAGCACTTTCCCGAGCATCCTGCTGGCATGCCAGAACGCCGTGATCCATTGCGTGTGGGACTGCAGGTCATGGCCGGGGGCTCCGCCGACTTCCTTTCCGCCCGGTACCGCGTCTGTCATACCCGCGCTCCTCAATCGATCCGGACGCGACCCTCGGACGCGCCACCCCTGGAGCGAGCCTAGGGATCTTTCCGGCCGGAAGCCCCAACTGCCACTCCTTCGAGTGCTGAATCAGATTCGCGCGAAAAGGTCCCGCCCTCTGGTGTAGCTGCCGGGATCGGACAGCCGGACCATCCCAGCAAGCCCATGCGGCAGACGACGGAGCAGGCTTGGCGTGGGTACGGGTCTGCCAGCAAGCAGCCGTCGCCTGCAGGCGCCGAACCCGGCCCCGGTGGCCGGCCGCCCTCCGAAAGCAGCCTGGCCACCCGCTACCAGGTCAACGCGCACGCCGCAGGCGTTTGAAGCGCAGGTCTTTCCGTATCCCTTTCTAGGGCTGGCCTTGGGTCAGCGCGTCGCACGTGCCCGGCTCGGAGCATGCCCGTGAGGCAGGTACAGGGTGCGGTCGGGGGTCAGGATGACAGTGGCGTCGGTCAGGCCGTTCCAGGTGTGGCCGCGGCCGTTGTAGCGGGGGGTGAGGTAGGACCACTCGAGATTCCCGGCGATCATCGCCTCCAGCGCGTCCAGGTAGGCGATCAGGCCACCGTTCTGGCCTTCCAGGCCGGTACGCAGTGTGGTGGTGTGGTGGTCGATTTCGGTTTCGACGCGGTGGACCGTGGCGGCGATGCGGTCGACTGCTGCTTGGAGGTCGCCGCCGTTCTCGGCGAGCGCGAGCTGGATCTCGTTCATGGTGTCGCCGCTGTAGAGCTCCTTGCGGTAGGAGAAGACGTCGTTAACTCCGATCCAATGGCGTGCGACCAGCATGTTGAGGCGCCGAAGTTGGGGTAGTTCCTCCAGGCGGTCGCTCAGGTCGATACCGAGGCCGAATTCGAGGAGGGGGAAGCAGCACCCCCCGATCGAGCTGTTGCGGCACTTCTCGTAGGTGGGCAGATCCACCGCCGCGAGATCCCGGACGAGGTCACGTTCGGCGTGGCAGGCCTGCAAGAACTCGTGCAGGGTGCGCACGTAGCGTCGCCAGACCCCTTGCGGCATGAGGGGCCGGGTCTGGTCCCGCAGCTGCCCAAAGGCGTGGGTGAAGGCGGTGTCCACGGCGGGCCCTCTGCCGTCGATGACGGCAGCGAGTTGGTGGATGCCCAGCTGCCTGATCCGGGACGGCGGTGCCTGGGCGAAGACGTCGTCGATGGCGAAAAGGACGTCGATCCAGGCGCAGACCAGTTCAATGCGGTCGTCGCGGGCGGTGGCGTAGGTGAGCAGGTTCCACAGGCTGGTGCGGTGCTCCAGGAATGCCTCCAGCTCCTCCTGGCCCTCGAAGGCGTCGCGGAGGAGTGCGGCGAGGCGGGCTGTGCAGCGCTGTTCCAGAGGTTGCAGGCCGGGGCGGCGCCTGCAGGCGACGGCTGCTTGCTGGCAGACCCGTACCCACGCCAAGCCTGCTCCGTCG
>NZ_VBVX01000430.1 GCF_005981925.1 Streptomyces albidochromogenes | reverse complement strand
TCACCACCCTCGCGGCGGGCGGAGCCGTCCTGGCCGCCGGCAGCGGCACGACCGCCTGGTGGCTCAAGAGGGGCGGCGGCCCGAAGGCCCCGCCGAAGCCCGTGGTGGTGCCGCCCGCCGCCAGGACGCCCGAGGCGGCGCTCCTGGCGTCCGCCGCGGACATCAAGCCGCTGTGGGGGCCCGAGTCGCTGGCCGGTCCGCGCACCCCGGCCCCGCTGCCGGTGCGCGACGTCGTACTCCTGGAGGCGCCGGACGGCGGCCTGGTGGCGCACGACGTGACGGACGGCCGGCAGAAGTGGCTGGACTCCGGCATGAAGGCGTCCGCCGGTTACGTCACCGTCTCCGACCGGCTGGTCGTGACCGCGGACGCGGAAGGCGCCCTGCACGCGTTCATCGCCTCCACCGGCGAGCGCGCCTGGACGGCTCCGGGCGCGGACGCGGAGAAGCTGCTGGCGGCGGACGCCCGCACGGTCTACGTGATGACCCGGGAGCGGCAGCTGCGCGCGCTCAGCACGGCGACGCGCAAGGTGCTGTGGTCGCGGGCCACGCCGGTGCGGACCACGGAGCTGGAGCCGCCCGCGGCGGCGGTGGGTCAGGGGCGTCTGGTCCTCTTCCCCTCGGACGGTCATGTGGTCGTCGTGGACACGGCCACCGGCATCACGAAGTGGGAGATCCCCGACCAGGGCACGGCGGCCCTCCTTCCCGCGATCAGCGAGGGCACGGTGTTCTTCGGGGGCAGGACCCTGTGCGCGCGTTCGCTCGCCACCGGCAAGGAGCTCTGGTCCGTGGACGCGGAGAGCCGGGTCGGGCAGGACTCCGGGGGCTGGGGACCTCCGGCGGTCCGGGGCGACGAGGTGTACGCCGTCGACTACCTGTACCTCCACCGCTTCGGGGCGGCCGACCGCAGCCGGAAGTGGAAGACGTACCTGCGGAGCTACGAGGGCACCCGGTCACTGCCCGTCGTCCAGGGCGGCACCGTGTGGGTCGCCGAGACGAAGGGCTACGGACTCACCGCCGTCGACACGCGCACGGGCGAGGACATCGAGGGGTACCGGTTCGGCGACAACGACACGGCCGCCTACACGACAGCGGGCGACGGCAACCGCTTCTTCGCCACGCACGACGGCCGTCTGGTCGCCCTGCCCGTCCGCGCGTAGCCGCGCTGCCGGAACGGCCCCGCCCGACCCGGCTCTGCGCGGGGAGACCTACGCGGAGGGAGTGGCCACCGCCGCCTGCGGGCGGATCGGCAGCCGGTTGACCGGGCGGCCCGTCGCCGCGCGGACCGCCGAGGCGATCGCGGCGGGCGAGGTGACCACCGGGACCGCGCTGGCCGGCTTCGCGCCGAAGGGGGCGACCACGTCACGCTCCTCCACCAGGCTCACGATGCGGATGTCCGGGGCGTCCAGGGACGTCGGGAGCGCGTAGTGGGTGAGGTCGGGGTGGCGGACGAGGCCCCGGGGGGTCCGCAGGTTCTCCGTGAGCGCGGCGCCCACGCCCTGGGTGACTCCCGCCTCGATACGGGTCGCCAGCTGGGCCGGGTTCAGGACGCGGCCCACGTCCTGGGCCACCGCCATCTCCACCACGCGGATCGAACCCAGCTCGATGTCGACGTCCACGATGGCCCGGATCGCGCAGAACGCCAGGCCCACGAACGCGTCGCCCTGCCCGGCGTCGTCGAGGGGCTCGGTCGGGTGCGGGCGGCACTGGGCCGTGGCCCAGAGCTCCTTGCCGTCCATCGCCTCCATCACCGTGGTGGACAGCACCCCGTCGTACGACGTGATCTTGCCGTCGGCGATCTGGAGCAGCTCGGTCGACATCCCGAACTTGTGCGCCAGCGGCTGGAGCAGCTGGGTGCGGACCATCTTCGCCGCGCGCTCCACCGCACCGCCCGAGACCCAGGTGTGGCGGCCGTGCGTGGCCGCGCCCGCCGGGGGCTGGTCGGTGTCCACGGGGGCCACGTGGACCTCTTCGACGCCCAGGACGTCCTGGACGATCTGGCGCGCGAGCGTGGTGAAGCCCTGGCCGGTCTCGACCGCCGCGCAGATGACCGTCGCCACGCCGTCGTGGACCTTCACGGTCGCCGTGGAGACCTCGTCCGCGCCCTCCGCGCCCAGCATGTGCACCATGCCCACCGCGTAGCCGACACCGCGGCGTACGGCGCTCGGCTCGCCCGCGCCCTCGGGGCCGCCGGGCAGCAGCCAGTCGTCCTGCGGGGTGTCCTTGGGGAGGGTGGGGAGCGGGTAGTCGCGTACGGCGCGCAGCAGTTCGGCCACGGGGGCCGGGCAGGTCACCGTCTGGCCGGTGGGCAGCAGGTCGCCCGTGGCCAGAACGTTGCGCAGGCGCAGCTCCGCCGGGTCGATGCCCAGCTTCGCCGCGAGCTTGTCCATCTGGCCCTCGTACGCCGCGCACACCTGGAGGGCGCCCTCGCCGCGCACATGGCCCGACGGGGGGTTGTTGGTACGGACCGCCCAGCCCTCGATGAAGGCGTGCGGGACCACGTACGGGCCGCAGGCGAAGGAGACGGCCGCCGCGAGCGACTCCGACGAGGCGTCGGCGTACGCGCCCGCGTCCAGGAGGATCTGCGCCTCGACCTTGACCAGGCGGCCCTCCGCGTCCGCGTGGTGGCGGTAGCGCAGCAGGGTCGGGTGGCGGTGGGCGTGGCCGAGGAACGACTCCTCGCGGGTGGCGGCCAGTTTGACCGGACAGCCGGTCTTCAGGGCCAGCAGGCCGAGGGGGATCTGGAAGCTGCCGTCCTCGCGGTCGCCGGTCGCGCCCGGGACCCCGGTGACGACGACCTTCACCCGCTCCTGCTCCAGGCCGAAGCACGCGGCGGCGCGGTCGCGGTCGGTGTGCGGGTCGGTGGACGCGGTGTAGATCTCCACGCCGCCGTCCGGGCGGGGCACGGCGAGACCGGCCTCGGCGCCGATGGGCGCCGGGTCCTGGCGGCCGATGCGGTACAGGCCCTCGACGATCACCTCGCCGGCGGCCTCGGGGTCGCCGAAGCGCAGCGGGATGTGGCGGATCAGGTTGCCGTCGGGGTGCAGCGGCTCGGCGGCGAACGCCTGCTCCGGGTCGGTGACCGGTTCGAGGACCTCGTACTCGACGGCGATGGCGGCGGCGGCCAGCCGGGCGGTGTCGGGATGGTCGGCGGCCACGGCGGCGATCGCCTCGCCGTGGTGGCGCACGACGTCGGAGGCGAACACCGGGCGGTCGGCGACGCTGCGGCCGTGCGCGGGGTCGCCCGGCACGTCCTGGTGGGTCACCACGGCCCGTACGCCGGGCATCGCGGTCGCCGCGGACGTGTCGATCGCGACGACGCGGGCGTGGGCGTGCGGCGAGCGCAGCACGGCGGCCCAGAGCAGGCCCTCCGCCCAGAGGTCGGAGGCGTACGGGAACGTGCCCTCGGTCTTCGCGCGCGCGTCGGCCGGCGGGAGGGACGCGCCGAGGCCGTGGGCGGGTGCCTCCGGGCGGCGCTCGGTCTGGGCGCCGTCGACCGCCGTCGCGCTGGTCGCGGTGGCCGCGTCGTTGCTCACGCCATGCCTCCGTCGTGCGGGTGCTCGTGCGGGTTTCCGTGGGGATGCGGGTGGACGCCGCCCGCGCCGGGGGGCGCCTGGTGCGGGATGCGGGCTTCCTCGGCGGCGGCGTTCGCCTCGCGCTCGGCGACGACCTCGCGGACGGCTTCGAGTACGCCGCGGTAGCCCGAGCAGCGGCAGAGGTTGCCGCAGAGGGCCTGGCGGGTCTCCAGGTCGCTCGGGGCGTGGTTGCCCTCCAGCAGGTCGTGGACCGTCATCGCCATGCCGGGTACGCAGAAACCGCACTGGACGGCGCCGCAGTTCGCGAGGGCGCGCTGCACGTCGGACGGTTCGCCGTCGGTGGCCAGGCCCTCGACCGTACGGACCTCGCTGCCGGCGGCGGTGGCGGCGGGCACCAGGCAGGAGGCGACCAGGCGGCCGTCGACCTGGACGGCGCAGGCCCCGCACTCGCCCTGGGAGCAGCCGTCCTTGGCGCCGGCCAGGCCGAGGCGCTCGCGGAGCACGTAGAGCAGCGATTCGCCGATCCAGGCGTCGGTGACGGGGCGGTCGGCGCCGTTCACCCGCAGGACGTAGGAGGCGTGCGGGTGCTCGCTGTGGGCGTCCTCCGGGGCGGCCTGCCCGTCGCCGCCGGGCGCCGCGGCCTCGGGGGCCTCCTGATCGGCGCCGGGCCGGGGACTGTCCTCGGGGGCCTGCCCCTCGGGTACGCCGGTCTCCTCGGGGTGGTCGTGTCCGGCGGCCTGCGACGGGTGCTCCGGCTCGTCCGCCACCGGCACCGCGAGGTGCTGCGGGGCGGCTTCGGCGGCGTCCTGCGCGGCGGGCTCCGGCTGCGGCTCGAAGCCGGGCGCGGGGTGGGCG
>NZ_VBVX01000429.1 GCF_005981925.1 Streptomyces albidochromogenes | reverse complement strand
CCCCACCACAGTGTTCCTGGTCCCGCGAAGACCGCAGGCGGCCCCCCAACCGGCCCCGGCGCCGTCAGGCAACCGTCAGGGAACCGTCAACGGGACACCCGTCGCCGTATGGGACCCGTCAACGGAAGACGTGCGCGCCGGTAAGGCGGCTTTCCTCTGGGTGACCGAACATTCCCCAACCCGTTCAGGAGCTCACGATGGCCGACCTGGCCTTCGTCGTCACCACGATCGCGGTCTTCGCGCTGGTGGCCCTCGTCGCCAAGGGGGTGGCGAAGCTGTGACCGCCGAGAACGTCGTCGGCCTGGTCGTGGCCGTCTCCCTGCTGGGCTATCTCGTCCTCGCCCTCCTGTACCCGGAGAGGTTCTGAGCCCGCGATGAGCCCCATGACCACCACGGCCCTCGCGAGCCCTGGCCACACCAGCACCATGAACCTCGCGACCCCCATGAGCCCCGTCCTCGCCGGCGTCCTCCAGCTCCTGGCGCTCGTCGTGGCGCTCGGCCTGGTGTACCGCCCGCTCGGCGACCACATGGCCCGCGTCTACTCCTCCCCGAAGCACCTGCGGGCCGAGAAGTGGATCTACAAGGCGATCGGCGCCGACCCGGCAGCCGAGATGCGCTGGCCCGCGTACGTGCGCTCCGTCCTCGCCTTCTCGGCGGTGGGCGTCCTCTTCCTGTACCTGCTCCAGCGCGTCCAGGGCTCTCTGCCCGGCTCGCTCGGCTTCTCCTCCATCGACCCCGACCAGGCGTTCAACACCGCCGCTTCGTTCGTCGCCAACACCAACTGGCAGTCGTACTACGGCGAACAGGCCATGGGCCACGTCGTGCAGACCGGCGGCCTGGCGGTGCAGAACTTCGTCTCGGCGGCGGTCGGCATGGCCGTCGCGGTCGCGCTCGTACGGGGCTTCGCCCGGGCCCGCACCGGGGAGCTGGGCAACTTCTGGTCCGACCTGGTGCGCGGCACCGTACGGATCCTGCTCCCGCTCTCGGTGGCCGGCGCGGTGGTCCTCGTCGCCTGCGGCGTCCTCCAGAACTTCTCCGGCATCCACGAGGTCGGCCGGTTCACCGGCGGCGCCCAGCAGTGGAACGGCGGCGCCGTCGCCTCTCAGGAGGCCATCAAGGTGCTGGGCACCAACGGCGGCGGCTACTTCAACGCCAACTCCGCCCACCCCTTCGAGAACCCCAGCCCGTTCTCGAACCTCTTCGAGATCTTCCTGATCCTCGTGATCCCCTTCGCCCTCACCCGCACCTTCGGCCGCATGGTCGGCAGCCTGCGGCAGGGCTACGCGATCCTCGCCGCGATGGCGACGATCTGGCTCGGCTTCTCGGCGCTGATGATGTGGACCGAGTTCCACCACGGCGGCCCCGCCTTCGACCTCGCGGGCGGCGCCATGGAGGGCAAGGAGACCCGCTTCGGGATCGGCGGTTCGTCGATCTTCGCCGTGGCCACCACCCTCACGTCCACCGGCGCGGTCAACTCCTTCCACTCCTCCTACACCGGCTTCGGCGGCGGCATCGCGCTGCTGGGCATGCAGCTCGGCGAGATCGCGCCCGGCGGCGTCGGCTCCGGCCTCTACGGGATGCTGATCATGGCGATCGTCGCGGTGTTCGTCGCGGGCCTGATGGTCGGCCGTACGCCCGAATACCTGGGCAAGAAGATCGGCACCCGCGAGATGAAGTTCGCCGCCTGCTCCCTGCTCACCACCCCGGCCCTGGTCCTCGGCTTCACCGCCGCCGCGATGGCGCTGGAGACCCCCGCGCAGTCGATGACCAATTCCGGGGCGCACGGCTTCTCCGAGATCCTGTACGCCTACACCTCGGGCGCCAACAACAACGGCAGCGCCTTCGCCGGACTGAACGCCGACACCCAGTGGTTCAACACCACGCTCGGCGTCGCCATGCTGCTCGGCCGCTTCCTGCCCATGGTGTTCGTCCTGGCACTCGCCGGTTCGCTCGCCGGACAGCAGCCCACACCGGAGACCGCCGGCACGCTGCGCACCGAGAAGCCGCTGTTCAGCGGGCTGCTCGTCGGCACGATCGCGATCGTCACCGGTCTGACCTACTTCCCCGCGCTGGCTCTCGGGCCACTGGCCGAAGGGCTCGCGTCATGATCACCGGCACAGCGAGGAAGCCGGAGGAGCCCGGCCCCGTGTCCCTCGCCGCACCCGCCCGTACGTCCGACGGGCCCGCCGCCCACCGGCCCGCGCCCGGCCGCGCCGGCAGGGGCCTCTTCGACCCCGGTCAGCTGGTCGGGGCCTTCCCGGCGGCGCTGCGCAAACTCGACCCGCGCGTGATGGCCGGGTCACCCGTGATGTTCGTGGTGCTGATCGGCTCGGTGGTCACCACCGTGCTGGCCCTGCTGGACCCCACCGACTGGTTCGGCTGGGCGATCACCGCCTGGCTGTGGCTGACCACCGTCTTCGCCAACCTCGCGGAGGCCGTCGCCGAGGGCCGCGGCAAGGCCCAGGCCGACACCCTGCGCCGGACCAGGACCGACACGGTCGCCCGGAGGATCACCGGCACCCACGAGGAGCGGGTGCCCGGCACCGAGCTGCGCGTGGGCGACCTGGTCGTCTGCGAGGCGGGGGACACCGTCCCCGGCGACGGCGACGTCGTGGAAGGTGTCGCCTCCGTCGACGAGTCGGCGATCACCGGCGAATCGGCCCCCGTCATCCGGGAGTCCGGCGGCGACCGCTCGGCCGTCACCGGCGGCACGAAGATCCTCTCCGACCGCGTCGTCGTCAGGATCACGACGAAGCCGGGCGAGACCTTCATCGACCGCATGATCAGCCTGGTCGAGGGCGCCGCCCGGCAGAAGACCCCCAACGAGATCGCGCTGAACATCCTGCTCGCCTCGCTGACCGTCGTCTTCCTGCTCGCCGTCGTCACCCTCCAGCCGTTCGCGACGTACGCCGGCGCCCGGCAGTCGACGACCGTCCTGGCCGCGCTCCTGGTCTGCCTGATCCCCACCACCATCGGCGCCCTGCTGTCCGCCATCGGCATCGCCGGCATGGACCGGCTCGTGCGGCGCAACGTCCTCGCCGTGTCGGGCCGCGCCGTCGAGGCGGCCGGCGACGTCTCGACGCTGCTGCTCGACAAGACCGGCACCATCACCCTCGGCAACCGCCGGGCCGCCGAACTCGTCCCCGTCGAGGGCGTCACCGAGGCCGAACTCGCCGACGCGGCCCAGCTCTCCTCGCTCGCCGACGAGACCCCGGAGGGCCGGTCCGTCGTCGTACTCGCCCAGGAGCGGTACGGCCGCGAGGAGCGGCACCGGAGTGAGCTGACGGGCGCCGCGTGGGTGGAGTTCACCGCGCAGACGCGCATGTCGGGGGTCGACCTGGTCGAGCACGGCGCCCGGCGCGCGGTGCGCAAGGGCGCGGCCGGCTCGGTCGTCGCCTGGGTCGAGGAGCGGGGCGGAAGCGTCGCGCCGGACGCGCGGGAACGCGCCGACCGCATCGCCCGGGCCGGTGGCACACCGCTGCTGGTGGCCCTTCAGGACGCGGACGGCGCGCGCGTCCTGGGCGTCGTCCACCTCAAGGACGTCGTCAAGGACGGCATGCGGGAGCGGTTCGAGGAGCTGCGCCGGATGGGCATCAGGACCGTCATGGTCACCGGCGACAACCCGCTGACCGCCAGGGCCGTCGCCTTGGAGGCCGGCGTCGACGACTTCCTCGCCGAGGCCACGCCCGAGGACAAGATGGCGCTCATCAAGCGCGAGCAGGCCGGCGGCAGGCTCGTGGCGATGACCGGCGACGGTACGAACGACGCCCCGGCCCTGGCCCAGGCGGACGTCGGCGTCGCCATGAACACCGGCACCTCGGCCGCCAAGGAGGCCGGGAACATGGTGGACCTGGACTCCGACCCGACGAAACTCATCGAGATCGTCGGGATCGGCAAGCAGCTCCTGATCACCAGGGGCGCCCTGACGACGTTCTCGATCGCCAACGACGTGGCGAAGTACTTCGCGATCATCCCCGCGATGTTCGCCGTCGCGCACCCCGGCCTGGACCGGCTCAACCTCATGCGCCTGGCGTCCGCCGAGTCCGCGATCCTGTCCGCCGTCGTCTTCAACGCGCTGATCATCGTCGCGCTGGTGCCCCTGGCGCTGAAGGGCGTCCGCTACCGGCCCATGGGCGCCGACCGGATGCTCCGTCGCAACCTCGCGCTGTACGGGCTCGGCGGCCTCGTCACGCCGTTCGCCGGCATCAAGATCATCGACCTGCTCATCTCCCTCATACCTGGCATCGGGTGACGTCATGAACAACTCGCTGGGCAACCCGGCACGGCTGCTGGGGGCCGGCCTGCGCGCCCTCCTCGTCCTCACCGTCCTGTGCGGCGTGCTGTACCCGCTGGCGGTCACCGGCGTCGCGCAGACGCTGCTGCGCCACCGGGCCAACGGCTCCGAGATCACGTCGGACGGCAGGGTCGTCGGCTCCGAGCTCATCGGCCAGACCTACGACCTGCCCCCTCGAA
>NZ_VBVX01000428.1 GCF_005981925.1 Streptomyces albidochromogenes | reverse complement strand
GGCCGGGGCCGGGGATGCGGCGGGGAGCGGGCGTGGTGCGGCGCTGGCGCGGCGGCAGCGGGTCGTCGCCGGCCTTGAGGCGGGCGCGCACATCGGCCGCGGTCGACGGGGAGATGCCGGCCGCTTTCGCGACCTCCCGCAACGACAGCTCGGGTTGGCTGAGCAGCAGTTCGCGTGCCTGAAGCCGGCCCTCGGCGCCGCTGACCGGCCGCGTGCGGCCGTCCGCGCCCACACGGGCGTTCGACTGTTCATTGCGGACGGTCGAACGGCTGCGCAGCCCCGCGACGGTGACGGGAGACAGGCCGGCGAGGCGGGCGATCCGCCGGTCGGACCACTGCGGGCAGTCGGCCATGATCCGTGCCGCCGCGGCCCTGCGGTCGGCCGCGGTGAGCGGAAGCCCGTGGCGGGAGTTGAGCACCACGGCCAGGACGAACGCCTCCTGCCCGGCCGTCGCGTAGAGGCGGGCGCGGATCTCCCGCAGGCCGCGCAGGGCGGCGGCACGCACGCGGTGCGCGCCGTCTATGACCTTCATGGTGTGGGCGTCCACGACGATCGGGGGGAACTCCTCCTCCGATGCGGCGAGCGCGCGGATGTGGTCGTCGTCCTCGCCGGTGACTCGCGGAGAATCGACGAGCTTCAACGTGTCGATGGGCAGGGTTCTTATCGGACACTTCTCGAGTTGCCGCTCCAGCATGGCCAGGTCGTCTTGCATGATTCCCCCATGAAACGGAGACGTCCGCCGGCAAAGCGGTCTGGCCGGCTGACGTCCTAGGCAGCTGTCGGTGGGCAGCTTAACGACCGGCTATTTCTTGCCCTTTTCTGTCGCGTGGGGCATGAAAACAAAAGCAGAACCTCCAAAGCGTCGCGCTCCGCCTAGGATTGCCGGCAGTTGTGCGAGAAACATGAGGAGAGCTCCGTGCGCAGTCCCGGAAAACTGACCGCCTGGTGTATTGCCGCTGCCGCCGCCGCGACAGCAGGGCTGGGAATCACGACCACGCACCGAGGCGAGTTCAGCGCCTCTCCCCCTCCCGCGGCGCCGGCCCCCATGGCCGGCCTCTCACAGGACGGGGAAGAGACCGACGCACCCCCTGCCTTCGGCGACCTGCCCTGGACCCGGTGACGCCGGCCACTCCCCCACCCGCTGCCCGGCGCCCGCTGACGCCGGCCACTCCCCCACCGTCTGCCCGGCGCCCGGTGACGCGGGCCCGTCGCTACGGGGTGCGGTCGCCGGGCGGGGCCGAGCCGTCGAGCAGGCGCACCAGCTCGACCGGCGAGACAGGGATGTCCGGTTTGATCCAGGCCAGGAACCGGTACAGCCGCTCGGCGCGCTGCTCCCAGTGCGGGCTGGACAGGCCCCGGAGCCGGGACAGGGCGAACTCGGCATACACGCGGGCTTGAACGGGGTCCCGCCGCAGCACGGTGGCGCAGGCCAGATCCAGGTGGATACGGGCCTGCAGAAAGGTATCGCCCACCTCCACGGCTGCCTGCAGGGCCTGATGCAACGACGTCCGGGCCTGCTCTGCCCGCTGCTGGCGCCACTGCGCCTCCCCGCACACGCGCAGCCCATGGGCCTCCCCCAGGCGGTCGGCCTCGGCCCGGGAGAGCACAACAACCTCGAGGCCGGTCTGCTCGGCTTCCTGGGCCTCCCCCTCCCGCAGCAGCGCCTCCGCCAGCCGGTAGATGTTCTGCGCCTCAACGCGCAGCGAGCTGCTGCCCTGCCCGGTGGCGATGGCCTCCCTGATCAGCGAGATGCCCAACGTGTTCTCACCCCGCTCGAGTTCGATCTGGGCAAGCAGCCCGGTCGCATGCGAGCGCCCGGTGTGGTCGTCGGCCTGTGCGAAGCAGTCGATGGCCTGACGGCACAGCAGACGGGCCTCGTCGAGCTCACCGGAGAACCGGGCACACAGCGCGAGATTGCGCAGCACGGTGGCCCGGGTGCGGGCGTTTCCCCCCGGCTCCAGCGTGGACTTCGCCTCCAGGAGCAAAGACCGGGCCTGCGGGTAGTTGCGCTGGTAGATCTCCAGCGTGCCCAGGGAGCTCAGCATCGCCCCGACACCGTCGGTGTCGCCGCCCGCACGAGCGACCTGCAACGCGGTGTCGGCGACGGCCCGCCACGCGTCCAGGTGGCCGTGCGTCTCGAACAGCGGCACCATGCGCACCACCAGTTCCCACGGATGCCCCTGATGGTCCGTATCACGCCACTGACCGATCAGGTCCGCCATGGCCTGACGCTCCGACTCGAACCATGTCATCGGATCGGACCAGGGCTCCTCGGCCGTGAACCAGTGCGGCTGCTTCTTGCCCGCCCACTCCCGCAGTGCCGCCACATGGCCCGGGCCGCGCAGCTGCTCGTGCCCACGGTCGGCCAGGGTGAGCCACGCCCGAAAAGCCCTGCCCAGCGCCGCCTGCCGTTCCTCCGGGAGCTCCTCGGCCATGCCGCGCTCCCAGGCGAACAGACGCAGCAGACTGTGGAGGCCGAAACGCGGCGGCATCCCGCAGGCGCCCGGCCTGATGTCCACAAGCTGTGCCTCCACCAGCCGCTCCAGCAGATCCTCGGCGCGCTCCTGACAGACGTCCAGCAGGGCCGCGCCCACCCAGGAGGCGAAGTCCTCCACGGGCAGCAGCCCCAGCAGACGAAACAGCCGTGCCGCTTCGGCCGACAGCTCCCGGTAGCTGTTCCAGATGCCGCCGCGTACCCCGCCCTCATGAGGGCTGAGCACATCCAGCCGGCGGCGCCTGTCCTCCAGGCGCCTGACCACCAGCTCCACGGACCCGTAGGGTTTGGCGATCAAAGAGGCCCCGACGATACGAAGGGCCAGCGGCAGCCCCCCGCACAGCTCCACCAGCCGCGCCGCATGATCCGCACGGGCCTCGGTGTAAGCGGGGCCCGCGACAGCGGCCAGCATCCGGCCGGACTGCTCGGAATCGAGCGGCTGCAGACCGAGCTTCATCGTCGCGTAATCGCCCGCCAGGCGGTCGAAGGAATCACGGCCGGTGATCACGACACAGGACAGGCCCCCGCCCGGAATGAGCGGGAGAACCTGCGACACCGACCGGACGTTGTCCAGCAGGACCAGCACCCTCTTCCCGTCAAGCACACTGCGGTACAGCGCGGAGCGCCCGTCCAGGTCCTCGGGGATGTCCACACTCGCCACCCCCAGGGCCCGCAGGCACCGGTCCAGCGCCCGCAGCGGCGTGACCGGCGGCTCGTGCCCGTCGTGACCGCGCATGTCAACAAAGAGCTGCCCGTCGGGAAAGCTTTTGGCGACGCGGTTGCTCCAGTACACGGCCAGCGCCGTCTTGCCCACCCCACTGGTACCGGAGATCACCGCGACAGCCAGCGGCACACCACCCCTCGCGGCGTCGAGCAGCCGGTCGAGCTCCGCGACCTCCCGCGCACGACAAGTGAAGGCAGCAGCCGGCGCCGGCAGTTGCGCCGGAGGCCCGGCCGGCGCGGCAGAAGCCACCGCACCACCCCGCTCCGGCCGCTCCGCCGCGGCCAGATCCCGCAGAATGCACTGATGCAGCTCCTGCAGCGCCGGCCCCGGCTCCGCGCCGATCTCCTCGATGAACACCCTGCGACCGGACCGGTAGACCTCCAGCGCGCTCGCCCTGCGACCCGACCCGCGCAAGGCCGCCATCAAGTGCAACCGTGCCTGCTCCCGCAACGGCCACTGCTCCACCACGGTGTTCATCCGGGACACCACCGCCCGGTGCTGCCCCAACCGCAGCAGCAGGCCGGCATGTTCCTCACTCACATCCAGCCACAGTTCCGTCAGCCGCGCCCGCGCGGCCTCAAGACCGCCCTCCGACACCCCCTGCAGCGCCGTGCCGTTCCACAACGCCAGCGCCTGCCGGAAACACTCCGCCGCCTGCGCGTACTCCTCGGCTCCCGCCAGCCTCCGCGCACGGGACACCAGCTCGTCGAACACGTTGACATCGATGCCATGCCGCCCAGGAACAAAAGCGTAGTTCCGGTGCCCCGTCACGATGAGCCGGTCATCACCCGCCGCGTCACGCAAGACCCGCCGCAACGCATTGATGCACACCGCTATCTGATTACGCGCAGTGACAGGCGGCGCACCACCCCACACCGTCTCGATCAGAACGTCCACAGGCACCGGCGTTCCCGCCGAAAGCAGCAAAGCCGCCAGAACAGTACGCTGCCGCGGCCCACCGAGCGGGACGGGATCGCCGTCCACCTCAACCGTCAGCGGACCCAACAACTTGAACGATAACGAACGCAAAACACAATCCTCTGGCCTGTTGACCGGGAACGCACGAGCCACAAGCCACACGGGCACCAACGGCCACCCTCAGACACCACCCGCCGCCACCACACACCCTGCCGGAAACCGGTACCGACACCAACGAACGCCCGCCGGCCCCCAGCACGCAACAAGGACCCCGAAACGACCCGGCACCACCCCGCAGAACAACCGACGCCGGCCGCGTGGCCCCCAGCGGACCTGTCTCT
>NZ_VBVX01000042.1 GCF_005981925.1 Streptomyces albidochromogenes | reverse complement strand
ACCTCCTGGGCGAGCCGGAACTCGACCCCCGCCACCGCGAAGTCGCCGCCCGCCTCGGATACGCCGCCAGCTACGCCCTGCCCCTGGCCACCGAAACGGCCGGACGCCTCGGCGCCGCCGTCTGGCTGTACGACGAACCGGCCGAGCCCGAGGAACGCCGGCGGCACCTCGCGGGCCTCTACACCCGCTACGCCGCCGAGCACCTCGCCCGCCTGCTCGAACTCGAACAGGCCCGCTCCCAAGTGGCCACCGTCGCCGAGGAACTGCTGCCCAGCAGACTCCCCCGCGTCGCCGGAGTACGGCTCGCCGCCCGCCACCGCACCGGACCGCGCGGCGGCGGCGACTGGTACGACGCGCTGCCCCTGCCCGAGGGAGCCCTGGGACTGGCCGTCGGGTCGGTCTCCGGGTCGGGCCCGAGCGCCGTCGCCGCGATGGGCCGGCTGCGGGCCAGCCTGCGGGCGTACGCCGTGATGGAGGGCGAGGACCCCGTCGCCGTACTGTCCGACCTGGAGCTGCTGCTGCGGCTCACCGAACCCGCCCGGTCCGCCACCGCCCTCTTCGCCTACTGCGAACCGGCCCGGCGCAAGATCGTGCTGGCCGGCGCCGGACACAGCCCTCCACTGATCGTCGGCGAGCGGCGCACCGAGTACGTCGAGACCTCGCTCTCCGCGCCCCTCGGCATGCTGTCCTGCTGGGAGGCCCCGAGCGTCGAGCTCGTCCCCGCCCCCGGAGAAACGGTGCTTCTCTACACCGACGGGCTGCTCCAGCGCACCGGCGACCCCATGGACCGCGCCTTCGCACGGCTGCACGCCGCCGCCGCGAGCGTGCCCCGGGCCGACCGCGACGACCCGGAGGCCATCACCGACCACGTCCTGCGCACGGTGCTGCCCGACGGCGCCGACACCGCGGACTCGTCCGACGACGTCGTGCTGCTCGCCGCCCGGTTCGACTGATTCCTCACAGTTGTCCACAAGGCTCCGGGCCGTCTTCCCTTCGCACATACGATGGAGGGCGGTCCAGTGTCGTATCGAGGAGACAGTCGTGTCCGAAGAGCTCATGCCGGAGACCCCGGAAGAGACCGAAGAGCCGATCAAGCAGCGGAAGAACGGCCTGTACCCGGGCGTCTCCGACGAGCTCGCCGAGAACATGAAGACCGGCTGGGCCGACACCGAGCTGCACGACCTGGAGCCCGTCGCGCAGGCGGCCCACACCGCCGACCGCCGCGCCGCGCTCTCCGCCCGCTTCCCCGGCGAGCGCCTGGTGATCCCCGCGGGCAACCTCAAGACCCGCTCCAACGACACCGAGTACGCCTTCCGCGCCGCCACCGAGTACGCCTACCTCACCGGCGACCAGACCCAGGACGGCGTCCTCGTCCTGGAACCCCGCCCCCAGGCCGACGGCGGCCACGACGCCACGCTCTACCTGCTGCCCCGCTCCGACCGCGAGAACGGCGAGTTCTGGCTCGACGGCCAGGGCGAGCTGTGGGTCGGCCGCCGCCACTCCCTCACCGAGGCCGAACAGCTCCTCGGCATCCCCGCCAAGGACGTCCGCGAGCTGGCCGCCGCCCTGACCGAGGCCACCGGCCCGGTCCGCTGCGTCCGCGGCCACGACGCCGGGATCGAGGCGGCCCTGACCGACAAGGTCACCGCCGAACGCGACGAGGAACTGCGCGTTTACCTCTCCGAGGCCCGCGCCGTGAAGGACGACTTCGAGATCGGCGAACTCCAGAAGGCCGTCGACTCCACCGTCCGCGGCTTCGAGGACGTCGTCAAGATCCTCGACAAGGCCGAGGCGACCAGCGAGCGCTACATCGAAGGCACCTTCTTCCTGCGCGCCCGCGTCGAGGGCAACGACATCGGCTACGGCTCCATCTGCGCCGCCGGCCCGCACGCCACCACCCTGCACTGGGTGCGCAACGACGGCGACGTACGCTCCGGCGACCTGCTGCTCCTCGACGCCGGCGTGGAGACCCACACCCTCTACACCGCCGACATCACCCGCACCCTGCCGATCAACGGCACCTTCACCGACCTCCAGCGCAAGATCTACGACGCGGTGTACGAGGCCCAGGAAGCCGGCATCGCCGCCGTGAAGCCCGGCGCGAAGTACCGCGACTTCCACGACGCCTCGCAGCGCGTGCTCGCCGAGAAGCTCGTCGAATGGGGCCTCGTCGAAGGCCCGGTCGAGAAGGTCCTCGAGCTCGGCCTCCAGCGCCGCTGGACCCTGCACGGCACCGGCCACATGCTCGGCATGGACGTCCACGACTGCGCCGCCGCCCGCCGGGAGGCGTACGCCGACGGGACGCTGGAGCCGGGCATGTGCCTCACCGTCGAGCCCGGACTGTACTTCCAGGCCGACGACCTGACCGTGCCCGAGGAGTACCGCGGCATCGGCGTGCGCATCGAGGACGACATCCTCGTCACCGAGGACGGCAACCGGAACCTGTCCGCCGCGCTGCCGCGCCGCTCCGACGAGGTCGAGACCTGGATGGCGCGGGTCAAGCAGGGCTGACGCACCACCACGGCACCCGGCGGGGGCGTACCGCTCGAGGACCTTTTCAGGACACCTTGAGCAGTGCGCCCTCGCGCCATTTCAGGATCTTGTCGAAACTGACCACGGCCCCCTGCCCCGGCCTGTTCCGGAAATGAACATGATCGGCGAGCTGCTCGATCAGACACAGCCCTCTGCCGCTTTCCGCCGACGCGTGCGCGGGGCGCAGAGCGGCGCGCTGCCCCCGCCGGGAAGGAGGAAAGCCCGGCCCGGAGTCGGCGACCTCGATACGGCATTTCTCGCCGTCCAGATAAGCGGTCACACGGTATTCCGCGGAAGGCGTTCCCGAATCGTCCCCGCCATGCTCGACCGCGTTCGCACACGCCTCGCTGAGCGCCACCGACAGGTCGTAGGAGATGTCCGGATCCACCCCCGCCGTCTCCATGGTGCCGAGCAGAAGGCGGCGGGCGAGCGGGACGCTCGCGGCTTCGCGCCGCAAGTGGAGAGACCACCAGATGCTCATGCTCCAGCCTCCTGGCTGCGGCTCGACATACGGTTACGTATTGCCGCACGCAACCCTTCATAAGCGTGGAGTCAACGTGATTGCCCTCATTCGGCCGACGCGCACACTCCTTGTGCCGGTGTATACGCTCCGGGACCTGCCGTAGGAATGCCGTGGGCGCAGTGCGATGATGTCCGGGCCATGTCTACGTCCGTCGCACGCGCCAAAGCCCGTTCGCGGCTGCTGAGGACCGCGGTGTTCACCGCGGTCTGTGTCGTGCTGTCCGCGACCGGACACGCCATGGCGTCCTGCGCCACCGTCCCCTGGTGGACGCTGGCCCTCGGCGGCGCCGCCGTCTTCGCGCTGGTCGCGCCGCTCGCCGGACGCGCCCGCACGATGCCCGCCATCGCCGCCGCGCTCGTCGGCGGACAGCTCGCCCTGCACACCCTCTTCGGCCTCGGGCAGCACAGCCCGGCCCTGGAACGCGCCGCCACCGACACCTCGCTGCGCGCCTTCGCGGCGAAACTCGTGTGCGGCGCGGGCGCCCTCCCGCTCAGCACCGCCGAAGCGCGCCGCGTCATCACCGAAGCGGGCATCGACCCCGCCTCCGTGCACGCGGCGCAGCGGCACGTCACGGACACCGCGCACGCGGCGCACCCGGGCGGCGCCGAGACGGCCGCCGCACTGCTGCCCACCCTGCCCATGCTGCTCGGCCACCTGCTGGCCGCCGTCGCCACCGGGTGGCTCCTGCGGCGCGGCGAAGTGGCACTGTCCCGGCTGGTCCTGCTCTCCGCCCACGGCGTCGCCGAAGGCACGCTCGTACGAGCGCTGCGCGCCGCACTGGCCCTCGTACGGTCGCTGAACGCCGGGCCGCTCCCGGGAACGCCCGCTCCGGGGCCGCGCACCCCCCGCACCCCCTTCGTCACGTCCCTGCGGCCCACCGGGCAGACCCTCCGGCACACGGTGATCAGGCGCGGCCCGCCCGCCGAGGCCCTCGTCCTCGCAGCCTGACGCGGCGCACTCCCCGGCGTGAACCCACGCCCGCACCACCGGAGCGGCGCCGCGAAACCGGTGCGCACCCGCGCACCGGCGCGTCATTCACCTCTGCTCCGTGGAGTGCTCCCAGCATGAACGTCACCCGTATGTCTGTCGTCTCCGTCGCCGGCGCCGCCGCCTCCGCCGTCCTCCTGTGCGCGGGAACGGCCTTCGCGCACGTCGGCGTGCAGCCCGTCGGGCCCGCCGAGAAGGGCGGCTACGCCACCGTCAACGTCAAGGTGCCCAACGAGCGGGACAACGCCTCGACCGTCAAGCTCGAAGTCTCCTTCCCCACCGACCACCCGCTGTCCTCCGTGATGCCGCAGCCCGTCCCCGGCTGGAAGACCGCCGTCACCAAGACCAAGCTCGACAAGCCGCTCAAGGTCCACGGCAAGGAGATCGACGAAGCCGTCTCCAAGGTCACCTGGACCGGCGGCAAGATCGGCCCCGGCGAGTTCCAGCAGTTCCCGCTCTCCCTCGGACAGCTGCCCGAGGACGCCGACCAGCTCGTCCTCAAGGCCGTCCAGACGTACGACAACGACGAGGTCGTCCGGTGGATCGAGGAGCCCAAGGAGGGCGAGGAGGAGCCGCAGGCGCCCGCCCCCGTCCTCAAGCTGTCCGAGCCCGCCGGTGACGACCACCACGGCGCGTCCGGCGGCGAGGCCAAGAGCGACGCCGAGAAGGGAGACGCCGGCAAGGAGGACGCCGAGAACGCCGGCCACACCAGCGAGACGGCGGCGGCCGACAGCGACAGCTCCGGCGGCAGCGACAACACCGCCCGCGTCCTCGCCGTACTCGGCATCCTCGTCGGCGCCGCCGGCGTGGCCTTCGGCGTACTCGCGGGCCGCCGCCGCACCTCCTGACGCCTCCCCCCACCGAAACACCGGGACCCCTCTCCATGCGCAAGAAGCACGCGCTGGCCGTGGCGGCACTCGCCGCCACGGCCGCGCTCACCCTGTCCTCCTGCGGCGGCGACAAGGCCGACAGCGGCACCACGCCCGTCACCGACGTCTCCACCGCCCCGGCCGACAAGGCCGCGACCGTACTCGACCGGCCCTTCGAGAAGCCGGACCTCGTCCTCACCGACACCCGGGGCAAGAAGTACGACTTGCGTGAGCGGACCAAGGGCAAGCCGACGCTCATCTACTTCGGCTACACCAACTGCCCCGACGTCTGCCCGCTGACGATGAGCAACATCGCCATCGCGTACAAGAAGCTCCCGCAGGCCGACCGCGACAAGCTGCAGGTCGTCTTCGTCACCACCGACCCCGAACGGGACACCCCCAAGGCGCTCGGCACATGGCTCAAGGGCGCCGGCGACCCCGCGTTCACCGGACTCACCGGCGACTTCCCGACCATCCAGGCCGGGGCCCGCCAGATCGGCATCGGCATCGACCCGCCCAAGAAGGAGAAGGACGGCACCGTCGTCTCCATGCACGGCGCACAGGTCGTCGCGTTCTCCCCGAAGACCGACGCCGGATACGTCCTCTACAGCGAGGACACCACCGCGGACGACTACACCAAGGACCTCCCCGCGCTCATCGAGGGAGACAACCCGTGAACCGCCGCCGCACCGCACTCTCGACGGCCACCGCGCTCGCCGCGGCCCTCGCACTGGCGGGCTGCTCCTCCGGCGGCGACGCACCCGAACTGAGCGTCAGCGGGGCGTTCATGCCACAACCCGTCATGGACGACATGGCCGCCGGCTTCCTCACCGTCAAGAACGACGGCGACACCGCCGACAAGCTCACCTCCGTCACCAGCGACATCGCGGGCGAAGTCCAGATCCACGAGACCAAGGACCAGAAGATGCGGCAAGTCGCGTCCTTCGACGTCCCCGCGAACGGCTCACTGGACCTCGAACGCGGCGGGAACCACATGATGTTCCTCAAGCTGAAGAAGAAGCCCAGGCAGGGCGACACGGTGACCGTGGAGCTGCACTTCGAGAAGGCCGGTTCCGTCAAGGCCGAGCTTCCCGTGAAGGAGCCCACCCACAACCCCGACAAGCAGTGAGGGACTGACCATGCCGGCAACCGCCCCGCGCTTCGGATCAGCCGCAGTGATCAGACTGCTGCTCGTCACCACGGCACTCCTCGCCACCCTGCTCGCGGGAGCCGCACCCGCGTCCGCCCACGCGGCGCTCACGGGAAGCAACCCGAAGGACGGGGCGGTCGTCGAAACCGCGCCCAAGCTCATCACCCTCACGTTCTCCGAGAAGATCGCTCTCGGGAACGACTCGATCCGCGTCCTGGAACCGAGCGGAAAGCGCTCCGACAAGCGCGAAGTGAAAGACATGAGCAGCGGCGGCGTCGTCCAGTACGGCGTCGCCCTGCACGCCGGACTGCCCGACGGCACGTACACCGTCGCCTGGCAGGCCGTCTCCGCCGACAGCCACCCCATATCCGGCGCCTTCACCTTCTCCGTCGGCGCCCCCTCCAAGACCACCGTCGCCCTCCCCGAGAACACCGCGGGCGGCGGCCTCGTCGGCGCGCTCTACGGCATCGCCCGCTACACCGCGTACGCCGGCTTCATCCTGCTCGTCGGCGGCGGCGCGTTCGTCCTGGCCTGCTGGCACCGGGGCGCGGCCGAACGCCCGCTGCAACGACTCGTCGTGCAGGGCTGGATCACCCTCACCGCGTCCACCCTCGTCATGCTGCTGCTGCGCGCCCCCTACACCGGGTCGGGCCGGCTCGCCGACGCCTTCGACCTGAGCGGGCTCAAAGCCGTACTGGAGACCAAGACCGGCGCGGCGCTCGTCTCCCGGCTGCTGCTGCTCGGCGCGGCCGCGCTCTTCGTCGCCGTGCTCTTCGGCGCGTACGCCAAGAGGGAGGACCCGCAGGAGAAGAAGGACCTCACCTTCGGCCTCACCCTCGGCGGCGGGGTCCTCGCCGCCGGGATCGCGGCCACCTGGGCGCTCTCCGAGCACGCCTCGACCGGCATCCAGCCCGGCCTCGCCATGCCCGTCGACGTACTGCACCTGCTGGCCGTCGCCACCTGGCTCGGCGGCCTCACCGCGCTGCTCGTCGCGCTCTACCGGGTGCCGGGCATCGAACGCGGCGCCGTGCGCGCCTTCTCGCGGGTGGCGTTCGTGAGCGTCGCCGTACTGGCCGCCACCGGCCTCTACCAGTCCTGGCGGCAGGTCGGTTCTTGGAACGCGCTGACCGGAACGGCGTACGGACAGCTCCTGCTCGTCAAGATCGGACTCGTCTCGCTCCTCGTCGGCATCGCCTGGATCTCACGGCGCTGGACCGGCCGGCTGGCCGAACAGGCCGCGGCCGAAGCCGACGAGCCGCACGAGGACGCGGCCGGCGCGGACACCGCCGAGGAACCCGAACCCGTCACCGTGCCCGCCGACCCCGAACGCGCCGCCCAGCTCGCCCGGCAGAAGGCGGCCGTGGCGAGCGCGCGCGTGAAGCGGGTGCGCGACGCCGACCCCCAGCGGCTCGGCCTGCGGCGCTCCGTGCTCGCCGAAGCCTCCGTCGCCGTGGTGCTGCTGGCCGTCACGACCGTACTGACCAGCACCGAACCCGGACGCACCGAGGAGAAGGAGGCCAGACGCGACCGGAGCGCCGCCGCCCCCGCCCCGGCCGAGCCCGTCGACGTACGCATCCCCTTCGACACCGGCGGCGAGGACGGCAAGGGCACCGCGCGCATCGAACTCGACCCCGCGCGCTCCGGCGCGAACTCCCTCCACGTGTGGCTCCAGCGGCCCAACGGGCGCGCCATGGACGCACCCGAGGTGAAGGTCGCGTTCACCGAGAACTCCAAGGAGATCGGTCCGCTCCCCGCCGCCCCGGACCGCATCGCCACCGGACACTGGAGCGCGAACGGGGTGCAGATCCCCATGCCGGGCACCTGGGAGATCCAGCTGACCGTGCGCACCTCCGACATCGACCAAGTGACCGTCAAGAAGAACGTGAAGATCGGCTGACCGGCGTGAGCGACAAACCCGTGAGCGACCCCCACGCGAGCGACATCTCCAGGAGGCGGCTGCTCGGCACCGCGGGCGCCGCCGGCGCGGCGGGCCTCGTGCTCGGCGCCACCGGCGGAGCCACCGTGTACGCCGCCGCCGGCCCGGAAGCCGCCCCGGACGGCAAGGCCCTGACGACCGTCGGCTCCACCGCCGTCCCCTTCCACGGCGCCCACCAGGCCGGCATCACCACGCCCCTCCAGGCCCGTGGCCACCTCGTCGCCTTCGACCTCGCCCCCGGCGCCGGCCGCAAGGAAGCCGCCGCGCTGCTGCGGCGCTGGTCGGAGGCGGCCCGCAGGATGACAGCAGGCCGGCCCCCCACCGACGCCGGCGGCGACACCGGCGTCGCCCTCGACGCGGGGCCCTCCTCGCTGACCATCACCTTCGGATTCGGCCGCACCTTCTTCGGCCGTACGGGACTGGACGCGCGGCGCCCCGCCGCCCTCGACCCGCTGCCCGACTTCTCCTCCGACCACCTCGACCCCCGGCGCAGCGACGGCGACCTGTGGGTGCAGATCGGCGCCGACGACGCGCTGGTCGCCTTCCACGCCCTGCGCGCGATCCAGCGGGAAGCCGGGGAAGCCGCCCGGGTGCGGTGGCAGATGAACGGGTTCAACCGCTCACCGGGCGCGACCGCGCAGCCCATGACGACCCGCAACCTGATGGGGCAGATCGACGGCACCGGGAACCCGAAACCGTCCGAGAGCGACTTCGACCGGCGCGTCTTCGTGCCGGCGGGCGGCGGGGCCGAGGGACCCGAGTGGATGGCGGGCGGCTCGTACGCCGTCGTACGCCGCATCCGGATGCTCCTCGACGACTGGGAGAAGCTGGCCCGCGGCGACCAGGAGAAGGTCATCGGACGCCGCAAGAGCGACGGGGCTCCGCTGACCGGCGGCACCGAGACCACCGAACCGGACCTCGAACGGACCGGCCCCGACGGCAAGCCGGTCATCCCGGCCAACGCGCACGCCCGTATCTCCGCCCCCGAACAGAACGGCGGCGCGGCGATGCTGCGCCGGCCGTTCTCGTACCACGACGGGATCGGTGCGGACGGCACACCGGACGCGGGGCTGCTCTTCGTCTGCTGGCAGGCGGACCCGCTGCGGGGCTTCGTGCCGGTGCAGCGCAAACTCGACCGGGGCGACGCGCTCTCGCCGTTCATCCGGCACGAGGCGAGCGGACTGTTCGCGGTTCCCGGCGGGGCGCGGGACGGGGAGTACGTGGGGCAGCGGCTCCTGGAGGGCTGAGCAGGTCGTCCCGCGTTCCGCCCGGGCCTCTCGTACGGCGCATTAAGGTGACCGTATGTCGGCAACGCGCTATGCCTATCTCGGCCCCGAAGGCACCTTCACCGAGGTCGCCCTCCGCACGCTCCCCGAGGCCGCCACCCGGGAACTCGTCCCGATGGTGTCCGTACCGGCCGCCCTCGACGCCGTCCGCAACGGCGAGGCGGCGGCCGCGCTCGTACCGATCGAGAACTCCGTCGAGGGCGGCATCACCGCCACCCTCGACGAGCTGACCTCCGGCGAGCCGCTGATGATCTACCGCGAGGTGCTGCTGTCGATCAGCTTCGCGCTGCTGGTGCGTCCCGGTACGCAGCTGTCGGACATCAAGACGGTCACCGCGCACCCCGCCGCCCAGCCGCAGGTGCGCAACTGGATGGGAACGCATCTGCCCGACGCGCTGTGGGAGTCGGCGGCGTCCAACGCGGACGGCGCCCGGCTGGTGCAGGAGGGCCGGTACGACGCGGCCTTCGCGGGGGAGTTCGCCGCGGCGAGGTACGGCCTGGTGCCGCTCTTCACCGAGATCCACGACGCGGTGAACGCGCAGACCCGCTTCGTGCTCGTGGGGCGGCCCGCGCGGCCGGCGGCGCCGACCGGGGCGGATAAGACGTCGGTGGTTCTGTGGCTGGGCGACGACCACC
The DNA here is from genome assembly GCF_005981925.1 of Streptomyces albidochromogenes. Taxonomy (GTDB): domain Bacteria; phylum Actinomycetota; class Actinomycetes; order Streptomycetales; family Streptomycetaceae; genus Streptomyces; species Streptomyces albidochromogenes. Next base: position 22,624 of record NZ_VBVX01000042.1, on the reverse strand, counting down.
CGGGCGCGCTGCTCGAACTGCTCCAGGAGTTCGCGGTGCGCGGCGTCAACCTGATGCTGATCCAGTCCCGGCCCACGGGCGCGGGCATCGGCAACTACTGCTTCGCGGTGGACGCCGAGGGGCACATCTCGGACCGGCGGGTGGGCGAGGCGCTGATGGGCCTCAAGCGGATCTGTCCGAACGTGCGGTTCCTCGGGTCGTACCCGCGGGCGGGTGTGGCGGTCGAGGACGTACGGGCGCTGCGGCCTGGGACCTCGGACGCGGAGTTCGTCGCGGCGGCGGACTGGCTGGCGCGGAGCCAGGACGGGCGGGCCTGAGGGCCGGAGCGTTGCCGCCTGCGAGGGCTGCTGCTAGTCCTACCTGCAGATTTGCGTTATCCACAGAAGTTGTCCACAGGCACGCTTCTCGACCTGGGGACAAGTCGACAACACATCCCGACATCGTCGACAAATCTGCTCAGAGGGCTCCCTTCCGTCCACAGGGCGGCAGGTCGGCTCCTGTCACCCCAATTCCATTGATCAACTCTTTAGAGCGAGTAATTCCCACCCGAATGAGTGTGTGAAGAGGGTTTGGACCGGGAATCCTTCGCCCTTCACGCACCTTTCGGAACGATCTCTTCCGGCATCCACAGATCTTTCGCACAGCCTGTGGATAAGTTCCCGAAGCCGCCCCGGCCTGTGGACAAGGGACCCGCCAACTCCCGCTTCATGCAAGGGAGAAGCGTCAAGGGACTGAGCGGAAAGTGCCCTGTTTCGGCGAATAGTGCCTGTTTTATTGACGCGCGCGGCGGGCCGGGGGCGGGTGTCCTCCATTTTTTCCAATTTGGGCAATACGGGCAAAGCGCCACGCAATGCGATATCAAGTCGAGCGGCGGAAGCGGTCGCGGGTAGCCTGGTGGGGTGATTGACCTTCGCCTGCTCCGTGAGGACCCCGACCGTGTTCGCGCCTCCCAGCGCGCCCGTGGAGAGGACGTCGCCCTCGTCGACGCCCTGCTCTCCGCCGACGAACGGCGCAGGTCGTCCGGCGTCCGCTTCGACGAGCTGCGCTCCGAGCAGAAGTCGCTCGGCAAGCTCATCCCCAAGGCCACGCCGGAGGAGCGCGCCGAGCTGCTCAAGAAGGCCGAGCAGCTCAAGACCGACGTGAAGGCCGCGGAGGCCGAGCAGAACGAGGCGGACGAGGCCGCGAAGGCCCTCCTCCTCCAGCTCGGCAACATCGTCCACACGGACGTGCCCGTGGGCGGCGAGGAGGACTTCGTCGTCCTGGAGACGCACGGCACGATCCGCGACTTCGCCGCCGAGGGCTTCGCACCCAAGGACCACCTGGAGCTCGGCGAGGCGCTCGGCGCCATCGACGTCGAGCGCGGCGCCAAGGTCTCGGGCTCGCGCTTCTACTACCTGACCGGCGTCGGCGCGCTCCTCGAACTCGCCCTCGTCAACGCGGCGATCGCCCAGGCCACCGAGGCCGGCTTCATCCCGATGCTCACCCCGGCGCTGGTCCGCCCGCGCGCCATGGAGGGCACCGGCTTCCTCGGTCAGGCCGCGGAGAACGTGTACCACCTGGAGAAGGACGACTACTACCTCGTCGGCACCTCCGAGGTACCGCTCGCCGCGTACCACATGGACGAGATCATCGACGCCGACAAGCTGCCACTGCGGTACGCCGGCTTCTCCCCGTGCTTCCGCCGCGAGGCCGGCACGTACGGCAAGGACACCCGGGGCATCTTCCGGGTCCACCAGTTCGACAAGGTCGAGATGTTCTCGTACGTCGACCCGGCCGACGCGGAGAACGAGCACAAGCGGCTCCTGGACTGGGAGAAGCAGTGGCTGACCGGCCTGGAGCTGCCGTTCCAGGTCATCGACGTGGCCACCGGCGACCTCGGGTCGTCCGCCTCGCGCAAGTTCGACTGCGAGGCGTGGATCCCGACCCAGGGCAAGTACCGCGAGCTGACCTCCGCCTCGAACTGCGACGGGTTCCAGGCGCGCCGCCTGTCCGTGCGCATGCGCGACACCCGCGACGGCAAGAAGGTGCTGCAGCCGCTGGCGACGCTGAACGGCACGCTGTGCGCCGTACCGCGCACGATCGTGGCGCTCCTGGAGAACCACCAGCAGGCGGACGGCTCCGTGCGGGTGCCCGAGATGCTGCGTCCGTACCTGGGCGGGCGCGAGACGCTGGAGCCCCTCTCCAAGTGAGTACCGCCACCGGCACCGCGGGGCCGCGTCCCTTCCCGTACAAGCTCGTCGCCACGGACCTCGACGGGACGCTGCTGCGCTCCGACGACACGGTCTCGGCCCGTACGCGCGACGCGCTCGCCGCCGCCACGGCGGCGGGCGCGGCGCACATCGTCGTGACCGGGCGCTCCGTCCCGTGGACGCGGCACATACTGGACGACCTCGGCTACGAGGGCCTCGCGGTCTGCGGTCAGGGCGCGCAGGTCTACCACGCCGGTGAGCACCGGCTGCTGACCTCGGTCACGCTGGACCGGCAGCTGGCCGGACTGGCGCTGTCGAAGATCGAGGCGGAGGCCGGTCCGCTGGCGCTGGCGGCGAGCCGTGACGGGCTGGACGGCGAGGTGCTGGTCGGCGCTGGCTACCGGGTGCAGGAGGGGCCGCTGCCGTACGTCGGCTTCGAGGACCCCGGTGAGCTGTGGTCGGCTCCGCTGAACAAGGTCTACATCCAGCACCCGGACCTGGACGACGACGAACTGGCCCGGGTCGCGCGCCAGACCGTCGGGAACCTGGTCGACGTGGTCATGGCCGGTCCGGGCGTGGTGGAGCTGCTGCCGCTGGGCCTGAGCAAGGCGACGGGCCTGTCGCTGGCGGCGCGCCGGCTGAAGCTGAAGGCCGCCGACACGATCGCCTTCGGCGACATGCCCAACGACATCCCGATGTTCGGCTGGGCGGCGCACGGCGTGGCGATGGCGAACGCGCACGACGAACTCAAGGCCGTGGCGCACGAGATCACGGCGTCCAACGACCACGACGGCATCGCGGTCGTCCTGGAACAGCTGCTGAGCGGCTGAGACTTCCACGGCTCCCGCAGGCGCGTCGGCGCGTACGGGTGGTGGGTGTTGGCCGGGTCGGCTTGTCACCGGCCAACACCCTTCCCCCGTGAGTGGTGCGTCACCCAGTGTGCCGGGTCCTCCGAGCGGCGTCACCTTATTTATCGAGACGGTGGGCCACCTGCCGGCCGCGGCGGGCCCCCTGGCGGCGGGCGCGGTGCACGAGGCCGCCGGAAGCTGAACGGTGCCGATCGCCCTGATGCCGGGGGTGTGCGCGGCGGCCCTGGTGGTGGCCCTGTTCGCGGCGCGCGACCGGAAGGTGTAGCAGGCTGGACCCCGTGACCGAACCCGATGTACGTGTGCGCAGGGTGTACGAGCCGCCGTCGGCCGACGACGGTACGCGGGTCCTGGTGGACCGCCTGTGGCCGCGCGGCCTGAGCAAGGAGGCGGCGCGGGTCGACGCGTGGCCGAAGGACCTGACTCCCTCGACGGAACTGCGCCGCTGGTACCACGCCTCTGCCGGCGACTTCGAGGAGTTCGCCCGCCGGTACGAGTCCGAACTCGCGGCCCCGGAGGCGGCAGCGGCCCTGGACGGCGTACGGACGCTCACCGAGGCCGGCCGGATCACTCTGCTGACCGCCGCCAAGGACCCGGACCGCAGCCACACCGCCGTACTGCGGCGCCTGTTGCTGGGCTGAGGTCCCCGGCGGCGGCCGTTCGTCAGCGGCGCTTGGGCCGCTTTCCGCGCTGCCCGCGCTCAAGGGCGCTCAGCCGGTGGGAGACGTCGTCGAGCCTGCGGTCGATGCGGTCCTCCATGCGCCGCATGTGGTCGGAGAGGTCGCAGAGCCGGTTGCTCAGGGCGCCGACCACCTGGTTCGTGGCGTCGAGGCGCCGGTCGAGCCGGTCCAGCCGTACCGAGATCCCGCTGATGACCGGCCCCAGTTCCTGGAGCGCGCGCCCCACGGTGTCGAGGTGGGTCTCCACCGTGGTGACGCGCCGGTCGAGCGAGGCGTAACCCGCGCGCCAGCCGTTCTCCTCGGCGTCGAGGAGGTACGTACGGACGCACCGGGCGATGTCGCTGTCGCGAAGAAGCATCGCCGCGTTGAGGACGGTGCGGCGGGTGAAGAGTCGCAGCTGGGTAGCGGCCTGTGGATAACTTCCCGCCCCCTGGGTCTTCCATAGCGACATCATGTCGCTATGGAAGGACCGCAGGTCAGCGCCCCGGAGGGTGCGCATGCCGTTTGCGGTGAACTCCTCGTGATGCCGGTCCGTGAGCCTCCTCAGCGTGACTGTGGATACTTCGAAGTACCGGGCCACGTCCTCTGTGCGAACGTGAATTCCGTCCGGGAGCATGACAAGCGCCTTGACCTTGTCCAGGACGTCGACGCGCACCAGATGCTCGTCGCGCAGGGTGCGCGATTCGAGCAGGGTGACTTCTGAGGGCATGAGGATGCCTTCCGTTCGTGAAAGCCGGTGATGGACGGCCCTGTCCCCGGGCTCTTGGGGGCGGAGGACGCTCAAGGTGGCTACTCGCTCTGGTGACCGGCCCGGATCACTTCCGGCACCGGCAATCCCCGACTTCACGAACGCTCGACGTATCAGATTCCAGTTGCCTCCACGCAGAGGGAACAACGAGCCGATAAACGTACAGTTACGCGGAAACGCGTCAACCCCCGCCCACCGGGCGGGGGTTGACGGACGGCAGTGTTCCGCTTGTCTGGGTTACTCCTCGCCCGCGAGCTTGAGCGTGCGCAGCTTCTGGCCCGCGTACCAGGTCGCCGCCACCGTCACCAGCGCCAGCAGGATCGTGGCCGTGGGCAGGGCCACGTCCGAGGTGATGGTGCCGTTCTCGCCGATGCGCTCGGCCAGGGACAGCGCCCACTGCTGGACGCTGAGCGTGCGCGCGCCCGGGACGAGGCTGCCGAAGAGCGTCTCCCAAACCAGCGCGTAGACGAGGCCGAAGACCACCGCGTGGCGGCTGACCGTACCGAGCAGCAGGAAGATCGCGCTGTACGCGACCGAGGCGACCAGCGCCGCGACCGTGTACGCGATGGCGATCTGCCCGCCGTTGCCGTTGAGGATCAGCCCCGCGACGAAGGTGGGGATCGCGGAGAAGGCCATCGTCACCGCGATCGCGACGATCAGCTTGGTGAAGATGATCGTGGACCGCTTCACCGGCTTGGCGAGCAGATAGACGATCGAGCCGTCGTCGATCTCCGGTCCGATCGCCCCGGTGCCCGCGATCACGCCGATCAGCGGGACCATCGTGGCGATCGCGAAACCGCCCAGGACGTCGGACGCGATCTGGTCGTCCGCGCCCGTGAGCAGCCGCACCGCCGCCGAGATGGCGATCAGCAGGGCCGGCAGGACGAAGAGGATGGCGGCCCTGCGGCGGCCGAGGAGGGCCCGGTAGGTGAGCCGGGCGACTGTGGGTTCGTAGATCATCGCTGCAAGCTCCTTTCAGGCCGCTACGAGGTAGGAGAAGACCGATTCGAGCGACTCGTCGGAGGGCGAGACCGTCAGGAGCCGGATGCCGTGCGCGCGGGCGACCTGCGGCAGCAGCGCGGTGAACCGGCCGAAGTCGACGGCCTGGATACGCAGCGCGCCTTCCGCCAGGTCCACCTCGATGCCCGCTGTCGACGGGTCCGCGATGAGCGCGGCCGCGAGCGCGCGGTCGTCGCTGGACCGTACGAGATAGCGGTGCGGGCGGTCCGTCATCAGGCGGCGGATCTTGCGGAAGTCGCCGGAGGCGGCGTGCCGTCCGGCCACGATCACCTCGATGTGCGAGGCGAGCTGTTCGACCTCCTCCAGAATGTGGGAGGAGAAGAGGACCGTACGCCCCTCCGCGCCCATCCGCCGCAGCAGTTCCATCAGCTGCATGCGCTGTCGCGGGTCCATGCCGTTGAACGGCTCGTCCAGGAGCAGCACCGACGGGTTGTGCACGAGGGCGGACGCCATCTTCACGCGCTGGCGCATGCCCTTGCTGTACGTCGCGATCTTGCGGTCCTGCGCGTACTCCATCTCGACGGTGGCGAGCGCCTGTTGCGCCGCACCGGCGGTCAGGCCGTGCAGCTCGGCGTTGGCGACGACGAATTCGCGGCCCGTGAGGAAGTCGTACATCGCCTCCCGCTCGGGGACGATCCCGATCTCCTTGTAGACCGACTCGTTGCGCCAGATCGGCTTCCCGTCGAGGGTGACGGTGCCGGTCGAGGGGGCGAGGAAGCCGCCCATCATGTTGATCAGGGTGGACTTGCCGGCGCCGTTGGGGCCGAGCAGGCCGGTCACGCCGGGGCCGACGCGCATCGTGATGTCGTTGACCGCCACCACGTTGCCGAACCAGCGCGAGGTGTGGTCGATGTCGATGGTGGTCACAGCCCGACCTTTCGGTAGCGGCGCATCAGCACGGCGTACGAGCCGACGATGAGCGCGAGGACGGCGAGCAGGTAGACCACGCCACTGCCGGCCGAGGGGCCTTCGCCTCCGGGGAAGGCGGAGGTGGCGCCGAGGAAGGCGGTCTGCACGCCGTCGACGAGCGTCAGGGGGGAGAACAGGCCGAGCCACTCGACCGCCCCGGTGGAGCCCTGCTCCCAGGCGATCACCTGGACCGTGGACACCGCGCCGTACGAGATGGTCAGTACGGCGATGACGGCGGCCACGCCGAAGCCGCGGCGCGGGGTGAGGGCGGCCATCACCAGGCCGATGCCGGCGAAGAGGACGGACAGCAGTGCCACGGAGACCAGCCCCTGTGCGAACGCCTTCGTCTGGTCCGCGAAGTCGAATTCGGCGAGCAGCGCGCCGGCGTAGAGGATCACCAGTGGGGTCGCCGTGAGGACGAAGAGGGCCGAGGCCATCGCCGCGTACTTGGCGAGGACGTAGTCGACCCGCTCGATGGGGCGGGAGAAGTACAGCGGGACGGTCTTGAAGCGCAGGTCGCGCGAGACGGACTGCGGGGCCTGCGAGGCGAGGTACAGCCCGATGACGGCCTGCATGACGATGGCGTACCGGGTGTACTTCACCGGCAGGTCGGTCATGCCGGGCCCGGCCACGGCGACCGCGACGATGATCGCCGCGACCAGGCACATCACCGCGAAGAGGATCATCGGCAGGACCTTGGACTTGGCGCTGCGGCCCAGTCCGTAGGCCCCGCGCAGGGACTGCGAGAAGAGCGAGCGGCGGGCGTAGGACCGGCCGAGGCGGGGGCCGTCGTACGACCGGTAGCCGATGTTGTGGATACGGGTCGGGTCGGTGCCCTGCGGTGTCGTGAGCTCAGCCGGCATCGCGGCCGCCTCCCTTCTGCTGCACGGCGTGCTGTGCGGCGTGCTGTGCGGGCTGTACGGCGGCGGGTTCAGGGGCGGCTTCGGCGGCGGCCGCGTCGGCCGCGTCGGCCGTGCGGAAGACCTCCGCGATGTGGTGGCGGCGCTGTTCCATCCGCACGAGCCCGATCCCCAGGTCGGCGACGGTGTCGCGCACCAGGTCGTACGTCTCCTCGCCGGTCGCTTCGACGAGCAGGATGTGGCCCGCCCCGGGCAGACCGTCCTCCACGCGCGCGTGCAGCTTCGCTCCCGCGGCGGTCAGGGCCTCGCGCACGGCGCGGGTGCCGTCGGGGTGGGTGTCGCTGTCCGTCACCTCGACGGCGAGGGTGGCGGTGGTCTGGGTGAAGTCGCTCGTGGAGCTGGACCGCAGCAGCTTGCCGCCGTCAATCACGACGACGTGGTCGCAGGTGCGCTCCAGCTCGCCGAGCAGGTGCGACGTGACCAGCACCGAGATGCCGAAGTCGGTGAAGACGCGGCGGATGAGGCCGAGCATCTCGTCGCGGCCGACCGGGTCGAGGCCGTTGGTCGGCTCGTCGAGGAGGACCAGCTTCGGGTCGTGGACCAGGGCCTGGGCCAGCTTCACGCGCTGCTTCATGCCGGTCGAGTAGCCGCCGATGGGGCGGTAGCGCTCCTCGTACAGCCCGACGTGGCGCAGGGTGTCGGCGGTGCGTTCACGGGCGGCGGTCGGCGGGAGCCCCGACATGCGTGCCATGTGGACGACGAACTCGGTGGCCGAGACGTCCGGTGGCAGCGCGTCGTGCTCGGGCATGTAGCCGACCTGCTCGCGGATGGCCCCGCCGCTGGTGGCGACGTCCAGGCCGAGCACGGCGGCCGTGCCCTCCGTGGCGGGGGACAGCCCCAGCAGGATCTTGATCAAGGTGGACTTGCCGGCTCCGTTGGCGCCCACCAGGCCGGTCACACCGGGTCCGATGTCCAACGAGAGCCGGTCAAGAGCGGTCACCCTCGGGAACCGCTTGCTCAGGCTTTCGGTCGCGATCACAGTCACGTTCTCGAAGGTAGTGGCGCACGGCACAGCCCGCGTCAGACCAGGCGGCTGGATCGGTGTCCGACTCAAGGCGTACGGGCCCGTAGGGGCACACCGCTTCCGCCGGCCCGTTTCCCCGCCCGGGTTTCCACAGGTAACGCAGACCTCTTGACGCCGCCGCCAAGCATTGTCACATTCATCAGTGTCAAGTTACGACCGCGTACCGCAACACGGGACGGACAGGTGGCATGACCTCAGCAGCAGTCTCAGCAGTCTCCGCGTCGCAGGGCGAACTCACCGCGCGGTTGCGGGGGTTCCGGGAGGTGCAGCGCCTCGCCTATGCCTGTGCGGAAGCCGTCGCCGCCCAGCTCAAGCCGGGAGTGACGGAACGCGAGGCGGCGCGGATGCAGCGCTATTGGCTGCGCGAGCGCGGGGTCGCCGACTGGTTCCACCTGCCCTTCGCGTGGTTCGGGGACCGCACGGCCTTCGTCGGCTTCCGGGTGCCGCTCCAGTTCTTCCCCACCAACCGGCGGCTGGAGGCGGGGATGCCGTTCATCCTCGACATGGCCCCGGTGCACCAGGGCTTCACGGCCGACATCGGCTACTCGGGATGCCTCGGCCTCAACCCCGTGCACGACAAGCTCCTCGCCGATCTCGAACCGCACCGCGAGCTGATCCTGCGCGAGGTGCGCGAGCGGCGGCCGCTGCGGGAGATATACGAGGACGTCGAGCGGCTCATGACCCGCCAGGGATACGCCAACCGGCACCGCGCGTACCCCTTCGGCGTCATCGCCCACAAGGTCGGCCAGGTGAAGGAGCGGCGCTGGTCGCCGCGTCTCTTCGGGTTCGGCACGCAGGCGCTCAAAGGGCTGGCGGGCGACGCCCTGCACGGACACCGCGACGGCTGGTCGCCGTTGTGGAGCCCGTACACCTTCTCCGACCATCCACCGCGGCCGGGCCTGTGGGCGGTCGAACCGCACCTCGGGTTCCGGGGGACGGGTGCGAAATTCGAGGAGATCCTGGTGGTGACGGACTCCAAGGACCCCGAGCAGAGCGCGTTCTGGCTCGACGACGATCTGCCGCACGTGCGGCGCTGGGCAGAGGAGAAGTCGGCGTGAGTATCGAGCAGGCCACCGAGCGGTGGGTGCGTACCGGCGGAGTCGAGCTGTGCGTCGCCGAACTGGGCGACCCGGCGCGGCCCACCGTCCTCCTGGTGCACGGCTACCCGGACAGCAAGGAGGTGTGGGCCGACGTCGCGTCCCGGCTCGCCGCGCACTTCCACGTGGTGCTGTACGACGTACGCGGCCACGGCAGGTCCACGGCGCCCCAGCCGCTGCGCGGAGGGTTCACCCTGGAGAAGCTGACGGACGACTTCCTCGCGGTCGCGGACGCGGTGAGCCCGGACGAGCCGGTGCACCTCGTCGGGCACGACTGGGGGTCCGTGCAGGCCTGGGAGTTCGTGACGGTCAGGCGCACCGAGGGCAGGATCGCCTCCTTCACCTCGATGTCCGGCCCCTCCCTCGACCACTTCGGGCACTGGATCAAGAAGCGGGCGACCCGGCCGACCCCCCGCCGGGCCGCCCAGCTCCTCGGCCAGGGCGCCAAGTCCTGGTACGTGTACATGCTGCACACCCCGGTGCTGCCGGAGCTGGCCTGGCGCGGGCCTCTCGGCAGGCAGTGGCCCAAGATCCTTCAGCGGGTGGAGAAGGTGCCGGCCGGTGACTACCCGACGGCGTCGCTGCCGCAGGACGCGGCCCACGGCGCCTGGCTCTACCGGGACAACGTCCGCGCCCGGCTGCGCAGGCCGCGCGCCGACGCGTACGCCCATGCCCCCGTGCAGCTGATCACGCCCACCGGCGACGCGTTCCTCTCGGAGCGGCTGTACGACGACCTGGAGCAGTGGGCCCCGCGGCTCGTGCGGCGCTCGCTGCCCGCCAAGCACTGGGTGCCGCGCACCAGGCCCGACCAGCTGGCCGCGTGGATCGGCGACTTCGTCACGGCCACCGAGGACACCGCCGCCGGAGTCGCGCCCCGGGACACGGCGGCGAGCGGTCCGCACGCCGACCGGTTCGGCGGGCAGCTCGTCCTGGTCACGGGGGCGGCCGGCGGCATCGGCCGGGCCACCGCCTACGCGTTCGCCGAGGCGGGGGCGCGGATCGTGGCGGTGGACCGGGACGCGGAGGGCGCGGCCCGTACGGCGGAGATGGCGCGGCTCATCGGGGCGCCGGACGCCTGGGCGGAGACGGTCGACGTCAGTGACGAGCAGGCGATGGAGAAGCTCGCCGAGAAGGTCGCCACCGAGTACGGAGTCGTCGACGTACTGGTCAACAACGCCGGCATCGGCCTGTCGGGGTCCTTCCTCGACACCACGCCCGAGGACTGGAAGAAGGTCCTGGACGTCAACCTGTGGGGCGTCATCCACGGCTGCCGTCTCTTCGGGAAGCAGATGGCCGACCGCGGCCAGGGCGGCCACATCGTCAACACCGCCTCGGCGGCCGCGTACCAGCCGTCGAGGGCCCTGCCCGCCTACAGCACGTCGAAGGCGGCGGTGCTGATGCTGAGCGAGTGCCTGCGGGCCGAGCTCGCCGGCCGGGGCATCGGGGTCAGCGCGATCTGCCCCGGACTGGTCAACACGAACATCACCGCGACCGCACGGTTCGCCGGGGTCTCGGCGGAAGAGGAGAAGCGCAGGCAGCAAAAGTCCTCACGCCTGTACGGGCTGCGCAACTACCCGCCGGAGAAGGTCGCCGACGCGGTCCTGAAGGCCGTCGTACGCAACCAGGCGGTCGTGCCGGTGACGCCCGAGGCGCGCGGCGCCCGCCTCCTCTCGCGCTTCGCTCCGAAGGCGCTGCGCGCGATCGCCCGGATGGAGCCGCCGCTGTGAGCACCGACGGGCCGTACGCCATCACCCCTCGCCCGGTCTCCTTCGACCGGCGCGAGCCGGGCTCCGCGATACCGCGCTCCATCCGGCGGCCGTACCATCCCTCCCAGGAAAGCTCGCTGCGCAGGGCCGTCGCTTACCTGGCGACCTCTCCGGCGGCCCGCGCCGCGGCGGGGGCGGTGGGACGGGCGGCGCTGTCGTAGGCGGGGACGGGTGAGGGAGTGAAGGCGTGAGCGGTTGCGGGCAGCCGGCGGCCGAATACCGGATCGAGGACCTCGCGCACCTCAGCGGCGCGACGGTCCGTACGATCCGCGCCTACCAGGACCGGGGCCTGCTGCCCAGGCCCGAGCGGCGCGGCCGGTCCAATGTGTACGGCGACACGCATCTGGCCCGCCTCGACCAGATCGCCGGGCTCCTCGACCGCGGCTACACCCTGGCCAGCATCAAGGAACTGCTGGAGGCGTGGGACGCGGGGAAGGGCCTCGGCGGGGTGCTCGGGCTCGTCACCGAGGTCAGCGGGCCGTGGACGGACGAGGAGGCGGACCGGATCTCGCGCGCCGAGCTGGACGAGCGGTTCGGCGGCAGGCCCGACGACGACGCGGTCGAGGAGGCGGTGGAACTCGGGGTGCTGGAGCGCGTACCGGGACGGGACGACGAGTTCCTGGTGCCGTCGCCCCAAGAGCTGGCCGTGGCCGTCGAGTTGCACGCAGCGGGCGTCCCGCTGCCCGCGATCTCCGGTCATCTGCGGGAACTTCGCGGACAGGTGGAGCACATCGCCGCCCGCTTCCTGGAGTTCACGACTGAGCACGTCTTCGCCCGCTACCTCGGCCACACCCCTCCCACGGACGCGGACGCGACGGAGGCGGCGGCGCTCGTAAGGCGGCTGCGGCCGCTCGCCCAGCAGACGGTCGACGCGGAACTCGCCCGTGCCATGCGGTTGTTCGCGACCCGGCACCTCCAGCGGCATCTGGGGGCCGCCGAGCCGGTCGCCACCGGTTCCGGGCCCGCCACGGTCACGCTCCCCGAGGAGACAATGAGCGCGGTGTGCGCCCTGGTTGGCCCGGCCAGCGCCGCCGCCTTCGTCGCTGCGGCGACCGAACGGGAAGTACGGGCACGGACCTTGGACGCACTCGCCGCAAACCGGCACGCACAGGGCGGAGTTGGTTAACCCGGCTGATAAGCAAGCTCGGTTGTCCACAGAGCCGCCAAATGCCTTGTGGAAAAGCTGAGTTGGTTGTGGATCAAACCTCGTCGGCCAAATGAGTGGCGTGACGCTCGTCTCGCCGGGCACTCTGACGCGATGGACGAAAGACGCACCACGAAGGTGTCGAAGTACCTCTCGAAACACCTGCGACACCAGCCCGGCCGCATCGGCATCACGCTCGACCCCCATGGCTGGGTGGAGATCGACACGCTGCTGCGGGCCGCGGCCGCGCACGGCTTCCCGATCACCCGCGCCGAGCTCGACCACGTCGTCGCCTCCAACGACAAGCAGCGCTTCGCGGTCGACGGTCCTCGGATCCGCGCCAGCCAGGGGCACACGGTCGACGTCGACCTCGGGCTCCCGGAGGCCGAGCCTCCGGCGTACCTCTACCACGGCACCACAGCCCGCAGCCTGGAAGCCGTCCGAGCGGAGGGACTGCGTCCCATGGCCCGCCACGACGTCCACCTCTCGCCCGACCGCGAGACCGCCACCCGCGTAGGCGCCCGGCGCGGCGCACCCGTCGTGCTCAGCGTGGACGCCGGGGCCATGCACCGGGCCGGCCACGTGTTCCGGGTCAGCGCCAACGGCGTCTGGCTCACCGCGTCCGTGCCGCCCCAGTACCTGCGCTTCCCCGGGTGAGGCGGGCGGCCGGCCTCAGCCCAGCGTCAGGCGGCGCAGGCCGTACCGCTCGGCAGCCGCGCGTTCGGCCTCGGTCATCGGCAGCCGCCCGGTCGCCTTGCGCAGGAACGTCGTACGGTCCCAGCCGGCTCCCGCCACCGTGACCGGCCTGTCGTACGGCTCCCCGTCCAGCAGCAGCCGCGCCACCACGTCCGCCGCCTCGCCGGTCGGCCACGGCCGGCAGCCGAGCCCCGCGGCCACGTCGAAACCGTGCACGCACACCTCGACGACCCGGGTGACGAGGAAGTCCGACAGCAGCATCGGATCGCCGTGCCGGGTACGGACCAGCCGCTCCGGCGGCTCCTTCGCGCAGGAGGCGGCGACGGCACGCCAGACGGCGTCGAAGTGTTCGGCCAGGGCCCGGCCGTCGTCGTACGCGGCCGCCGTCTCCTGGGCCGCCCCGACCCGCGTGCCGTTGGCGCCGGGCGAGAAGCGCTCGTCCGGGGCGTAGTAGCCGGCAGCCGTCACCAGTACCCCCGACGGCCGCGGCTCGGGCTCCGCCAGCATGCTCCCGACCCGGCCCACGGCGGTCGTCAGGTGGGCGAACACCTCGCGCACGGTCCAGGGAGCGCACGGGCTCGGCCGGTCCCACTCCCCTTCGGGCAGCGAGCAGACCTTCTCGTACAGGCGCTGCGACTCGGCCCTGAAGGCCGCCAGAACCGTTTCCCCGTTCATACGGGACAGCCTAGGCAGCGCGGATGATCTACGGCGCGAAACGCCCGCACTCGCCGGGCCCGGCCGCGGCGCCGGCCACCGGAGCGCGGCTCCGGCCGCCCCCGGCGTCAGGAACCCAGCTGCGCCAGCCCCTCCGTGGCGATCTGCTCGAAGACCTTCTCGTCGGCCGCGAAGTCCGAGTCGGGGATCGGGGCGTGCAGCACGATCTCGGTGAAGCCGAGGGCGAAGTGCCGGCCGGCGAAGTCGACGAATGCGTCGAGGGACTGCAGCGGACCGCTCCGCTCCGGGGTGAACCCGGTGAGCAGGATCTTGTCGAGCTCCGCGGCGTCCCTGTCGATCTCGGCGCAGGCCGCCCCCAGCTTGGTGATCTGCCCGCGGATGGCCTCCAGCGACTCGGCCGGCGTACCGGACTCGAACAGCTTCGGGTCGCCCGTGGTCACCCAGGCCTGCCCGTACCGGGCGGCGAGCCTCAGCCCGCGCGGGCCGGTCGCGGCGACCGCGAAGGGCAGCCGGGGCCGCTGCACACAGCCCGGGATGTTGCGGGCCTCGTCGGCGGAGTAGTGCTTCCCCGTGTGGGTAACGGCGGGCTCGGTGAGCAGCCGGTCCAGCAGCGGCAGGAACTCGCCGAACCGGTCGGCGCGCTCCCGCGGCGTCCAGGGCTCCTGCCCGAGCGCAGTCGCGTCGAAGCCGTTGCCGCCCGCGCCGATGCCCAGCGTGACGCGTCCGCCGGACACGTCGTCCAGGGTGATGAGGTCCTTGGCGAGGGTGACCGGGTGCCGGAAGTTCGGCGAGGTGACGAGGGTGCCCAGACGCATGCGCGAAGTGGCGCCGGCGGCCGCCGTCAGGGTCGGCACGGCGCCGAACCAGGGGCCGTCGCGGAAGGTCCGCCAGGACAGGTGGTCGTAGGTGTACGCGGTGTGGAAGCCGAGCTGCTCGGCCCGCTGCCAGGCGTCACGGCCGCCCTGCGACCAGCGGCGGATGGGAAGTATCACGGTACTCAGGCGCATGTCCCGACCCTACGCGTGACCGGGCCGCCGGCCCACGGGCCCTGAGGTGCGCGGCAGTGGCGCGCGCGGGGCAGGGCGGGCATCCGGCCCCGGCGCACGCGCTCACCTTCGGGGTCTCAGATGTGCGCCCCTTCGCACGCCCGTGCATTCCATACGGGAAGATGGATCTGTGACCTCAGCGACCGACCCCCAGCAGGCCCGACCGGCCCCGGCCGGCACCACCACTCCGCGGCTGATCGCGACCGACCTGGACGGCACGCTGCTGCGTGACGACAAGTCCGTGTCGGACCGTACGATCGCCGCGCTCGCCGCTGCCGAGCGGGCCGGTATCGAGGTCTTCTTCGTCACCGGCCGCCCGGCCCGCTGGATGGACGTCGTCAGCGACCACGTCCACGGCCACGGCCTGGCGATCTGCGCCAACGGCGCCGCTGTCGTCGACCTGCACGCGGGCGGCGAGCTGATCCAGGTCCGCCCGCTGGCCCGCGAGGACGCGCTCGCCGTCGTCGTGGCGCTGCGCGCCGCCGCGCCGGGCACGTCGTTCGCGGTCGAGCTCTCCACCGGCATCCACTACGAGCCCGAGTACCCGCCGTTCTTCCTCGACCCGGGTGCGACCGTGGCCACCGCCGAGAAGCTCCTCGCGGAGGCCACTCCCGGCTCCGGCGCCCCGGTCGTCAAGCTGCTCGCCCACCACACCGAGCTGTCCCCCGACGACTTCCTCACCCTGGCCCGCGCGACGGCGGACCAGCGCGCGTCGGTCACCCGGTCCAGCCCGTCCGCGCTGCTGGAGATCAGCGGCTACGGCGTGTCCAAGGCCAGCACCCTGGCGCAGTGCTGTGCCGAGCGCGGCATCTCGCCCGCCGAGGTGGTGGCCTTCGGCGACATGCCGAACGACGTGGAGATGCTGGCGTGGGCCGGCACGTCGTACGCGATGGGCAACGCGCACCCGGACGTGGTGGCCGCCGCGTCGGGCCGTACGGTCGCGAACAACGACGACGGCGTCGCGGTGGTCATCGAGCGGATCCTGGCCGACCGGCAGCCGTGACAGGTGGGCGGGGGCGGGGGCTCAGAATCCCGCCCCGCGCTCGCGCATCCACGGCGCGGGGTCGATCCCCGACCCCAGGTGGGGGGTGAGCCGCACCTCGAAGTGCAGGTGCGGCCCCGACGAGTTGCCGGTCGTGCCGGCCTGGCCGATCCACTGGCCGGTGCGCACCCGCTCGCCCTGGTCGACCATGACGCCGGCCAGGTGCGCGTACTGCGAGTAGTAGCCGTCCGGGTGGGCGATCACCACTTCGATGCCGAAGCCGCCCCCGCAGGACACGGAGACGACCCGGCCCTGGCCGACGGCCCGTACCGGGGTGCCGATGTCCACGGCGAAGTCCTGCCCGGTGTGGCGGCTTCTCCAGCGCGCGCCCTCGCCGCCGAAGCCCGCGGACAGCTCGTACTCCTCGACGGGCGTCACCCAGGGCCGTGTGGTGGGCGGCCCCTGCTCGTCCAGGCGTACGGCGCCGGCGCAGCGCCCCGCCGAGACGCTGCGGTCCGCCTGTCCCTGGAGCTTCCACCGGGCGTCTTCGAGCTTGGCGGTGACGGCCCGCTTGATGGACGCCAGCTGCTCCGTGCGCGCGTCGAGGTCGAGCCAGGCGGCGCTCGCCCGTCGTTCGTCCTCGACGAGCATGCGCTCGGCGCGTTCGGCGCGGGCCAGCATCCGGGACACCGCGAGTTCGGCCTGCCAGGCGAGGCGGTGCCCGTCCATGAGTTCCTGCGGGTCGTCGGCGAGGAGCAGCTTCGCGGTGTACGCGATCCCGCCGCCGCCGGCCCGGTACTGGGCGCGCGCGACGCGGCCCACGTCCCCGCGCAGGATCTCGATGTCGTTGCGGGCGTGGACGAGCAGGCGCTCCAGGCGCAGGGCCTTCGCCCGCTGCTCCTTCGCCTCGCGCCTGCCCTCCTCGTACGTCCGCGACGCCCGGGTGGCCTGTTCGTACAGCCGCGCCACCTCGGCGCCGACGGAGGGGTTGTCGGAGGGCCCGCCGGAGTGTCCGTCGAAGGCCGTGTCGTCACCGGCGGGAGCGGCGAGGGCTGCGGGAGCGGCGTCCGGAGCGGCGAGGACGGCCGCGGCGGCGGGCGCGGGCAGGCACAGCAGCACGCACAGCACCGGCACGAGCAGCCGAGGGCAGGGTCCGAGGCGCATCCACGGATCGTGTCCCGGTCACCGCCCGAACCCGTGCACCGAGGTGGTGCCACCGGGGTGTCGTCCCGCCATCCGGCCTACCGGCCGCCCGCCCGGGGTCCCGCCGGCTCCTACAGCGGTGCCTCCCAGACCACCGTCGTACCCCCGCCGTCCTCTCCCAGCCCCGGCTCGCACCGGCTCGTGCCGCCGAGCGATTCGGCCCGCCGCTTGAGGTTGCGCAGTCCGCTGCGGCGGCCGCCCTCCGGGATGCCCACCCCGTCGTCCGCGACCGACAGCCGCACGCCGCGGCTCCCGTCCGCCAGTTCGGCCGTGGCGTCGAGGACGACCTCGATCCGGGACGCCCGCGCGTGCCGGAAGGCGTTCGACAGCGCCTCGCGCAGCGCCGCGATGAGGTTCTTGCCGGTGTACTCGCCGACCAGCGAGTCGACGGGGCCGACGAACCGGTGCCCGGGCTTGAAGCCGAGCGGTACCGCCGCCATGTTGATCTCCCGCAGCACCCGCGTACGCAGCCCCGAAGGCGCCTCGGCCGGACCCTGCTGGAGGGCGAAGATGGCCGTGCGGATCTCCTGGATCGTCACGTCCAGCTCGTCCACCGCCCTGCTCACCCCCGTGCGCACCTCCGGCACGAGGGACCGCCGCTGCGCGCCCTCCAGCATCAGGCCGGTGGCGAACAGCCGCTGGATGACCAGGTCGTGCAGGTCGCGGGCGATCCGGTCGCGGTCCTCGTAGACCGCGAGCCGCTCCCGGTCCCGCTGCGTCTCCGCCATCATCAGCGCGAGCGCGGCCTGCGAGGCGAACTGCGCGGCCAGCGTCCGCTCCGCCTCCGTGAACGGCTTGGCGCCCCGCGCGCGGGGAGTGGCCAGCGCGCCCAGCACCCGGCCGCCGCTGTGCAGGGGCAGCATCATGCTGGGCCCGTACTGCCGCGCCAGCCGTGTGATCATGCGCGGGTCGTTCGCCGAGTCGCCGATGAACACCGCCTGGCCGGCGAGCAGCCGCTGGACGATCGGGCTCCGCGGCGGGACGACGACGCCGAGCGAGTCGGACGGGTCGTCGGCCGACACCGCGACGATCTCCAGGCCGCCGCCCTCGGCGGGCAGCAGCACGATTCCGGCGGCCGAGGCGGCCAGCCTGCGGGCCTGTTCCGCGACGACGGTGAGCGCCTCGTCGGCGTCACCGCCGGACAGCAGCGCGGTGGTGACGGCGACCGACCCGTCGATCCAGCGCTCCCGCTGCCGGGCCGCCTCGTACAGCCGGGCATTGCCGATGGCGATGCCCGCCTCGGTGGCGAGCACCCGGACCATGTGCAGGTCGTCGTCGTCGAAGCCGGCCCCGCCGTGCTTCTCCGCGAGGTAGAGATGGCCGAAGATCTCGCCCTGTACGCGGATGGGCACGCCCAGGAAGGACCGCATCGTGGGGTGCAGATCGGGAAAGCCGGCGAAGCGCGGATCGGCGGTGAGGTCTCCGAGGAGCACCGGTCCTGGGTCGGTGACCAGCGCGCCGAGCAGCCCGTGGTGGCCGTCGGGCAGCCGCCCGATCCGTGCGACCTGCTCCTCGCTCATGCCGTACGTCACGAAGTCGGCGAGGCCGTCGCGCTCCTCGTCGACGACGCCGATCGCCGCGTACCGGGCGTCGGCGAGCTCGGCGGCCGTCTCGCAGATCCGGTCGAGGGTGGAGTGCAGTTCGAGGCCCGTGCCGACGGACCGCATGGCCTCCAGCAGCTGGGGGACGCGCGCGGTGAGCTCGGTGGACAGGCCGCGCAGGCTGCGGGCGGCCTGCGTGGCGGCTTCCAGGTGGTCGCTCGGGTCCGGCACGTCGTCCACTGGCATGCCACGAGCCTAATAAGTCCTATTTCACGGCGAAAGTCGGGCGCCGAGGGCTCCGCCGGTCTTGAGGGGTTCGGCCGCCTGTTCCCGCTCCAGCATCCGCCGCAGGGGGCCCTCGGCCGCCACGAGGTCCGCGTACGGGCCGCGCTGTACGGCGCAGCCGTCGTCCAGCACGATCACCTCGTCCACCGCGTCCAGGCCCTGCAGCCGGTGCGTGATGATCAGCGTCGTACGGCCCTCGGTGACCTCCAGCAGGTCGGCGGTCAGGGCGTCCGCCGTCGCCAGGTCGAGGTGTTCGGCGGGCTCGTCGAGCACGAGCACGGGGAAGTCGGCCAGCAGGGCGCGGGCCAGCGCGAGGCGCTGGCGCTGGCCGCCGGAGAGGCGGGCGCCGTGTTCGCCGACCATCGTGTCGAGCCCGTCGGGCAGCGCGTCGACCCAGGTCAGGAGCCGGGCGGCGGCGAGGGCGTCGCGCAGTTCCGCGTCGGTGGCGTCGGTCCTGGCCAGCTTGAGGTTCTCCCGTACGGAACTGTCGAAGAGGTGCGCGTCCTGCGCGCACAGCCCGACGAGCGTGCGTACGTCGTCGCCGTCGAGCTCGGCGGCGGGCACTCCGCCGAGCGTGTACGTCCCGGTCCGAGCGTCCAGGAAGCGCAGCAGCACCTGGGCGAGCGTCGTCTTGCCGGCGCCGGAGGTGCCGACCACGGCGACGCGCCGGCCGGCCTCCAGCGTCAGGTCGAAACCGGCCAGGGCGTCGTGCTCCTGCCCGGCGTACCGGGCGCCGATCCCGCGCAGTTCCAGCGGGAACGGCGACGCGGGCCGGGCAGCGGGCGTCCGCGGCTCGCGCACCGGCGTCGGCGCGTCCAGCACCTCGTACACGCGCTCCGCGCCTCGCTCGACGCGCCGGCGGTACCGCACGGCGAGCGGAAGTCCGGTGACGGCCTCGAAGGCGGCCAGCGGAGTCAGTACGACGACGGCGAGGGTCACCCCGGACAGCCGCCCGTCGTGCACGGCCTGCACTCCGGCGAGCGCGGCGGCCACGACGGTCAGCCCGCAGGCCAGTGACGAGAGGCCGCTGCCGAGGGCGGTGGCGGTGGCGCCCCGGGAGGCGATCCGCGTCAGCTCGGCGTCGGCTTCCCCGACCCCTGCCGTACGCCGCTTCATCGCACCGGCGACGGTCAGCTCCGCGGCGGCGCCGAGCAGTTCCACGATCCGTGCGGCCAGCACGCCGCGTGCGGGCGCCAGTTGCCGTTCGGCCCGCCGGGCGCACGCCCCGCTCAGCCACGGGACGCCGACCCCGGCGACGAGCAGCCCGGCGGCCAGCACCGCCCCGGCCTCGGGCAGCAGCCACGCGGTGAACCCGACGGAGCCCGCGCCCACGACCACGGCGCCGCCGACGGGCAGCAGCCACCGCAGCCAGTAGTCCTGCATCGCGTCGACGTCGGCGACGAGCCGGGACAGCAGGTCACCGCGCCGCGTCTCGCGCAGCCCGGCGGGCGCGACGCGCTCCAGCCGCCGGTACACGGCGACGCGCGTCTCGGCGAGCATCCGCAGCACGGCGTCGTGCGCGACGAGCCGCTCGGCGTACCGGAAGACGGCGCGTCCGATGCCGAAGGCGCGGGTCGCGGTGACGGCGACCATCAGATAGAGCACCGGGGGCTGTTCGGACGCCCGCGAGATGAGCCACCCGGACACGGCCATGAGTCCCACGGCCGAGCCGAGCGCAAGACTTCCGAGCGCCAGAGCGAGCCTCAACCGCCCCCGGAACTCCCGGCCCCCGTCCCGGACCCGCCCCAGTACGCCTCGCCGGCCCCCGGCCGCCGGGCCGCTCTTCGCGGTCCCCACGGCACCAACAGCGACGCCGGTGCCGGCCCCCGAGGCCGCGTGCGGAAGCCCGTCGCCCGCCTCCGGGAGCGGACGTACCGCGCCACCTGCCGCACCCGCCGCCGCGGGGCCGCCGGAGCCCGCCCCGGCCGGGTGGCCGGGAGCCGCCGGTGCGCCGCGCGGGGGCGCGAGTTCCACCACGCGGTCCGCGGCGGCCAGCAGCGCCGGCCGGTGCACCACCATGACCACCGTGCGGCCCGCCGCCAGGCGCCGTACCGCGTCGACGATTCCGGCTTCCGTCTCGCCGTCCAGGTTGGCCGTCGGCTCGTCCAGCAGCAGCAGCGGCCGGTCGGCGAGGAACGCCCGGGCGAGGGCGAGCCGTTGGCGCTGCCCGGCCGACAGCCCCGCGCCGTCCTCCCCGAGGCGCGTCTCGGCGCCCTCGGGGAGCGCCGCCACGAAGTCGTACGCCCCGGCGTCCCGCAGCGCCGCCGCCACCGCCGCCGCGTCGGCGTCCGGCCGCGCCAGCCGTACGTTGTCGGCGACCGTTCCCGCGAAGAGGTACGGCCGCTGCGGGACCCACGCGATCCGCTCCCGCCACCGCTCCATCGACACGGCCGCCAGATCCACCGCGCCCGGACCGTCACCGACGACGACCCGTCCCCCGTCCACCGGGACGAACCCGAGCAGCACGTTCAGCAGCGTGCTCTTGCCGACGCCGCTCGGCCCGACGACCGCGACCGTCTCGCCTTCGCGCACGACCAGCGACGCCGAGTCCAGCGACGCCTCGGTGCGCCCCGCGTGCCGGACCGTCACCCCCTCGACCCGCAGCGTCCCCACGGGCGCGTCACCGCCGCCCGCCGTTTCCGTCGGCGCCGTCTCCAGTACGTCGAAGATCTCCTCGGCGGCGGCCAGGCCCTCCGCCGCCGCGTGGTACTGCGCTCCGACCTGGCGCAGCGGCAGATACGCCTCGGGGGCCAGCACCAGGATCACCAGCCCCGTGTACAGGTCGAGGTCCCCGTGCACGAGCCGCATGCCGATGCCCACGGCGACCAGGGCCACCGACAGCGTCGCCAGCAGCTCCAGCGCGAACGACGACAGGAAGGCGATGCGCAGTGTGCGCATGGTCGCCTGCCGGTACTCGGCCGTGATCGTCCGGATCGACTCGGCCTGCGCCTTCGCCCGCCCGAACACCTTGAGCGTCGGCAGTCCGGCGACGACGTCGAGGAAGTGCCCGGACAGCCGTGACAGCAGCCGCCACTGCCGGTCCGTCCGGGCCTGGGTGGCCCACCCGATGAGGACCATGAAGAGCGGGATGAGCGGCAGCGTGCCCACGATCACCGCCGCCGAGATCCAGTCCTCGGTGACGATCCGTGCCAGCACCGCCGCCGGTACGACGACGGCCAGCCCGAGCTGGGGCAGGTACCGCGAGAAGTAGTCGTCGAGCGCGTCGATGCCGCGCGTCGCCAGCGCCACCAGTGAACCGGCCCGCTGTCCGCTCAGCCATCCGGGCCCGAGCGCGGCGGCCCGCTCCAGCAGCCGTCCCCGCAGCTCCGACTTGACCGCCGCGCTCGCCCGGTGCGCGGCGAGTTCGGTCAGCCAGGAGACCAGGGCCCGCCCCAGCGCGACCACCGCCAGCAGCAGGAGCGGCGTACGCAGGGCGGCGCCGTCCAGCCCCCGCTCGAACCCGCCGACGACCACTTCGGCGATGAGCATCGCCTGGGCGACGACCAGGCCCGCCCCGGCCAGCCCGAGGACCACCACCGCGGCCAGGAAGAAGCGGGTGGCACGGGCGTACCGGAGCAGACGCGGATCGATCGGTTTCACGTGAAACATCCCCTACTGGTGCGCGTCGGCGAGGTGCTGCGTGCCGATCCGCTTGCGGAACACCCAGTACGTCCAGCCCTGGTAGAGCAGCACCACGGGCATCGCGATCCCCGCGCACCAGGTCATGATCTTCAGCGTGTACGGCGTGGAGGAGGCGTTGGTGACCGTCAGGCTCCACGTCGCGTCCAGCGAGGAGGGCATGACGTTCGGGAACCTGTATCTTATACACATCT
>NZ_VBVX01000427.1 GCF_005981925.1 Streptomyces albidochromogenes | reverse complement strand
CCCGTCCCCCACCGGTCTGGGCCCGACCGTGGCCGAGGCGACCGCCGGGATGTCGCCGGGGCGCTGGCAGGAGACGCTGGCCGCCGCCGGGCTGCCGCCGACCCACGACCCGGTGTCGGCGGTCACGGCGCTCGCGGCCCTGTTCAGCGACCGGACGCGGATGTCCGCGCTGCTCGACACCGCCCCGCCCGAGGCGCTGATGGTGCTGGAGCGGCTGGTGTGGGGGCCGCCGTACGGCGAGGTCACACCGGACCCCGCGCCGCCCGTCCGGTGGCTGCGGGACCGGGGACTGCTGCTGCCGACGAGTCTGCGTACGGTCGTGCTGCCGCGCGAGGCCGCGCTGCATCTGCGGGCCGGGCGCGCGCACCGGGTGCCGGAGCCGGTGCCGCCCGTGGTCGCGCCGGCCCACGCGTACCGTCCACAGGTTGTGGACAGTACGGCGGCGGGCCAGGCGTACACGGCCCTGTCGACCGTCGAGGAACTGCTCAAGGACTGGAACGAGGGCGGCCCGGCCGTCCTGCGCTCCGGCGGCCTGAGCGTCCGCGACCTCAAGCGGACCGCCGCCGCGCTCGACGTGCCCGAGCACACGGCCGCCTTCTGGGTCGAACTCGCCTACGCGGCGGGGCTGCTGGCGTCCGACGGTGAGGCGGCCGAGCGGTACGCCGCCACGCCCGCGTACGACGAGTGGCTCGACCTCCCGCCGCAGGACCAGTGGACCCGTCTCGCCACCGCCTGGCTGCACGCCACCCGCACGGCCGGTCTGGTCGGCGGCCAGGACGCCAAGGGCCGGGTGCTGGCCGCGCTCGGCCCGGACCTGGACCGCTCGGCGGCCCCGGAGGTGCGCCACCGGGTGCTCTCGCTCCTGGCCGGGCTGGAGCAGGGCGCCGCGCCGGCCCCGGAACAGGTGCTGGCGCGGCTGCGGTGGGAGCGGCCGCTGCGGGGGGCTGCGGCGTCCGCGCCCGGTTCCGCAGCGCCGTCGGCGTCCGGAACCCCCGGTGACCTGCGTTCCCGTATCGCCCTGTGGACGCTCACCGAGGCGGAACTCCTGGGCGTGACCGGCCGGGGGGCGCTCTCCTCCCACGGGCGCGCGCTGCTGGCGGCCGGCGCCGCGCACCCGCGCGCGTCCGCCGCCGAGGAGGCCGCGGCGGCCGCCGCCGCCGCCGCCGCGCTGCTCGCTCCGCTGATCCCGGAGCCGCTGGACCACGTACTCCTGCAGGCCGACCTCACGGCCGTCGCCCCGGGGCCGCTGCGGCGTCCGCTGGCCGACACGCTCGACGTGCTCGCGGACGTGGAGTCGAAGGGCGGGGCGACGGTGTACCGCTTCACGCCCGCGTCCGTACGGCGCGCCCTGGACGCCGGCCGGGCCGCGTCCGACCTGCACACCTTCCTGGCCGAGCACAGCCGTACGCCCGTGCCGCAGCCGCTGAGCTACCTCATCGACGACGTGGCGAGGAAGCACGGGCATCTGCGCGTCGGGGCGGCGTCGGCATACGTGCGGTGCGACGACGACGCGATGCTCGGGGAGATCCTCGCCGACAAGCGGTCACAGGGCCTCGGGCTGAGACGCCTGGCCCCGACCGTCCTGGCGGCGCAGGCCGACCCGGCGGCGCTGCTCGAAGGGCTGCGCGGCATGGGCTTCGCGCCCGCCGCCGAGTCGGCGGCCGGAGACGTGCTGATCACCCGGGCCCACGCCTACCGGACCCCGCCGCGCACCGCGCCCGTACCGGTGCCGGAGGGCCCGCCGACGCCGGACGAGACGCTGCTGGGGGCGGCGCTGCGGGCGATCCGGGCGGGCGACATGGCGTCCACGGCGGTACGCAAGGAGGCCCCGGCGGCGGCCCCGTCCGCCGGCGAGCTGCCCCGCACCACCGCCGCCGAGACGCTGGCCACGGTCCAGGCCGCGGCCCTCACCGGGTCGGCGGTGTGGATCGGCTACGTCAACGCGGACGGGGCGGCGAGCCAGCGCGTGATCGCGCCGGTGCGGGTGGAGGGCGGCTTCGTCACGGCGTACGACCACACGGCGGACGAGGTCAGGACCTACCCCCTGCACCGGATCACGGGCGTGGCGGAACTGGCGGACAGCGCGTAGGCGGGGCGGGCACGGTCTCCGGCGTCAGGGAGCGCCCCGCCGGCCCCCGGGCGCCGGCGCCGGACCACGCGCGCTCACCGAGCCCATGGTCTCAGCGGCCGGAAGGCACCGTGTCCCCCTTCGCGCGCGGCACGCGCTTGGCGTGCACCGCGCGGCCGATCCGGCGGCCGAGGAGGAAGTAGCCGATGAGCGCGCCCGTCGTGTTGAGGATCACGTCGTCGACGTCGAACGCCCGGCCCTCCACGATCGCGCCCTGCGCCAGCTCCACCAGCACCATCACCACCACCGTGAGCGCCACCACCCGCAGCAGCCGCAGCGAGCGCGGCACCAGCACCGGCAGCAGCAGTCCGAAGGGCATGCCCAGCAGCAGGTTGCCGCCGATCTGCTTGCACGCGGCGAGGAAGGTGTAGTCCTCGGCGTACTGGCGCAGCGACGCGCCCGGCCGCAGGTTGGTCGTGACCAGCGCTTCCGACGCCTGCGACGGGGCGAGGGTCAGCCGCGCCAGTACGGCCGAGAAGAGCACGAGGCCCACGAAGGCCAGGGCGACCGCGAGGGCGCGGAGCACCGCCCGCCCCCAGGAGCGTCGAGGGCGGCGTGTCGCGTCCACTTCTTCCGCTTCAGCTGTCATGGACACCCGCTTACCCCGAGTCCCGACCCGTACCGCACGCGATGCTGCACACTGGACGTTTGGCCGTACCGGCCGACCTGCCGCAGAAAGGGCCGAAACCCGCGTGAACGGACCCCTCATCGTCCAGAGCGACAAGACGCTGCTCCTCGAAGTCGACCACGAGCGCGCCGACGACTGCCGTCGCGCCATCGCGCCCTTCGCCGAGCTGGAGCGCGCCCCCGAGCACATCCACACGTACCGGGTGACGCCGCTCGGACTGTGGAACGCGCGGGCCGCCGGACATGACGCCGAGCAGGTCGTCGACGCGCTCGTCGAGTTCTCCCGGTACCCGGTCCCGCACGCGCTCCTCGTCGACGTCGCCGAGACGATGGCCCGCTACGGCCGCCTGACCCTCTCCAAGCACCCCGTCCACGGTCTCGTCCTGACGACCACGGACCGCCCGGTGCTGGAGGAGATCCTGCGCTCGAAGAAGGTCCAGCCGCTGGTCGGCGCCCGGATCGACGCCGACACGGTCGCCGTCCACCCCTCCGAGCGCGGACAGATCAAGCAGACGCTGCTCAAGCTGGGCTGGCCGGCCGAGGACCTCGCGGGGTACGTCGACGGCGAGGCCCACGCGATCGACCTCGCGGAGGACGGCTGGGCGCTGCGCCCGTACCAGAAGCAGGCCGTCGAGGGCTTCTGGCACGGCGGCTCGGGCGTCGTGGTCCTGCCCTGCGGCGCGGGCAAGACGCTGGTCGGCGCGGGCGCGATGGCGCAGGCGAAGGCCACCACGCTGATCCTCGTCACCAACACCGTCTCGGCCCGCCAGTGGAAGCACGAGCTGGTGAAGCGGACGTCGCTGACCGAGGACGAGATCGGCGAGTACAGCGGTACGCGCAAGGAGATCCGCCCGGTCACCATCGCGACGTACCAGGTCCTGACGACGAAGCGGAAGGGCATCTACCCGCACCTGGAGCTGTTCGACTCCCGGGACTGGGGCCTGATCGTGTACGACGAGGTGCACCTGCTGCCCGCGCCCGTCTTCAAGTTCACCGCCGACCTCCAGGCGCGCCGGCGGCTCGGCCTGACGGCGACGCTGGTGCGCGAGGACGGCCGCGAGTCGGACGTCTTCTCCCTCATCGGCCCCAAGCGTTTCGACGCGCCGTGGAAGGAGATCGAGGCGCAGGGCTACATCGCGCCCGCCGACTGCGTCGAGGTACGCGTCAACCTCACCGAGAGCGAGCGCCTCGCGTACGCCACGGCCGAGACCGAGGAGAAGTACCGCTTCTGCGCGACCACCGCGACGAAGCGGAAGGTGACGGAGGCGCTGGTACGGAAGTTCGCGGGCCAGCAGATCCTCGTCATCGGCCAGTACATCGACCAGCTCGACGAGCTGGGTGAGCACCTGGACGCCCCGGTCATCAAGGGCGAGACCTCGAACGCGCAGCGCGAGAAGCTCTTCGAGTCGTTCCGGCAGGGCGAGATCAGCGTCCTCGTCGTCTCGAAGGTCGCGAACTTCTCGATCGACCTGCCGGAGGCGACGGTCGCGATCCAGGTGTCGGGTACGTTCGGCTCCCGCCAGGAGGAGGCCCAGCGCCTGGGCCGCGTGCTGCGGCCGAAGGCTGACGGCCACCAGGCGCACTTCTACTCGGTGGTCGCGCGCGACACGATCGACCAGGACTTCGCGGCGCACCGCCAGCGCTTCCTGGCCGAACAGGGCTACGCGTACCGGATCGTGGACGCGGACGAACTGATGGCGGGCGACGCCGACACCGCGTCGTAGGCACGGGAGGGGCGGGGGCTGTCTCTTATACACCTCT